>CALUGY010000085.1 GCA_944320295.1 uncultured Bacteroides sp. | reverse complement strand
AGCGCAGGTGCTCCACGCCGAAGCCCTTCAGGTTCTTCACCTCGAAGTGCTTCAGCAGCCGCTCGCGCGCAGACGCCTCGGTGAACACCCAGTCGTCCAGCTCGAAGGTGAAGAACTTGTTGCCGAAGCGCACCTCGAAGTCCTGCCGCTTGCCACGCTCGAACAGTACCTCCTTGGGCGCGAAGTTGTTCAGCAGCTTGTCCACATAGTCGGCAGGCCCCTCGGCGGTGAGGAACTCGCCCGTGGAGATGTCCAGGAAAGCCACGCCACAAAGACCCTTGCCCAAGTGGACGGCGGCCAGGAAGTTGTTCTCCTTGTAGTTCAGTATGTTGTCGTTGATGGATACGCCCGGCGTCACCAGCTCCGTGATGCCCCGCTTCACCAGTTTCTTGGCCAGCTTGGGGTCTTCCAGCTGGTCGCAGATGGCCACGCGCTTGCCTGCGCGTATAAGCTTGGGCAGGTAGGTGTCCAATGCGTGGTGGGGAAAACCCGCCATCTCGATGACCTGCCCGGCCTTGCCGTTGTTCCGCTTGGTGAGCGTGATGCCCAGTATGTCCGCTGCCACCACGGCGTCATCGCAATAGGTTTCATAGAAGTCCCCGCAACGGAAAAGCATCATGGCATCAGGGTGCTTGGCCTTGAGGTCGAAGAACTGTTTCATCATCGGGGTAGAGGCAATGTCTTTACTCATGCAAATCTTGCTTTTATGAGGAACGGTGTTCCTGGTTGACAGACAAAGATACGGAAAGGTGAGGGCAGAGACAAGATGAAAACGCAGTTTCCGATGTTGGCTCTGCCGAACCGCATCCTATCTTCGTGAAACAAAGATAGTGATTTTCCGCACAAGAGGGCAAGCGGGCTTCCAATACTTAGCAAGCCTTAACAGAACGCCGTGCCGCGCCAAGACAGACCCCGGAAGAGACTGCCATGCAACGCCTCCGGGAAGGCCACGTACGGGCGTTTTGCTCCGAACGTGTCGCGGCCGTACTCGCAACATGTACGGAGCGCGGACGCAACACGTTGCGGGCACGGCCGCGACATGTTGCGGACAAACGCCCTATATACCCCCTCTACAGACCCTTCAGAAAGGGGGATGGGATGAAAGCTCAGACTTCTTCGCCCAACAGCGTGGCCGAGCTGGAAGAGGTAATGCGCACGTTCACCAGGTCGCCTATGCGGTGCGTGCCCCGGTCGAACACCACCACGCGGTTTTGCTCCGTGCGGCCGAAAAGCTGGCTGCTGCTGCGTTTCGACACACCCTCTGCCAGCACTTCGTACGTGCGGCCCACACAGCGGGCATTGGCCTCGGCGGACAGGCGGTTCTGCAATGCGATGATTTCTTCCAGGCGGCGCACCTTCACCTCTTCGGGCACATCGTCGGGCAGGTGCTTGGACGCATAAGTGCCCGGACGCTCGCTGTATTTGAACATGAAGGCCGCATCGTAGGCGCACGCCTCCATGAGCGAGAGCGACTGGGCATGGTCGTCCTCCGTCTCGCCGGGGAATCCGGAAAATATGTCGGTAGAAAGGCCGCAATCGGGGATGATGCGGCGTATGGCCGCCACACGCTCCAGGTACCACTCGCGGTCGTACTTGCGGTTCATGAGTTTCAGTATGCGGCTGCTTCCGCTCTGCACGGGCAGGTGGATGTGGCGGCACACGTTGGGCTCCTCGGCTATGACGCGCAGCGTCTCGTCGCTCATGTCCTTGGGATGCGACGTGGTGAAGCGCACGCGCATCTGCGGCACGGCACGGGCCACGACGCGCAGCAGGGCGGGAAATTCCACCGTCTCCCCGTCCGGACGGACAAAGCGGTAAGAATTGACGTTCTGGCCCAGCAGGGTGACTTCCTTATACCCTTTTTCCGCCAGGTCCAGCACCTCGCGCAAGATGCTCTCCACATCGCGGCTGCGCTCGCGGCCCCGCGTATAAGGCACGATGCAGTAGGTGCAAAAGTTGTTACAGCCCCGCATGATGGACACGAAGCCCGACACGCGGTTGCCGCAAATGCGCTTGGGCACCACGTCGCGGTAGGTCTCCGTGGTGGAAAGCTCCACGTCGATGGCCTTCTGCCCGGCCTCGACCGATGCCATGAGGTGCGGCAGGTTGAGGTAAGCGTCCGGCCCGGCCACAAGGTCTACGCCATGGTTGGCTATCAGGTCGTCCTTCACGCGCTCGGCCATGCATCCCACCACGCCGACTATCAGGTGCGGGCGTTTCTTCCTGAGCGAGCGGAAAAAGTCCAGGCGGTTCAGTATCTTCTGCTCGGCATTGTCGCGCACGGAGCAGGTGTTGAGAAAGACGGCGTCCGCCTCATCCAGCGTGGCGGCCGTGCCATAGCCGGCCATTTGCATCACGGAGGCTATCACCTCGCTGTCGGCCACGTTCATCTGGCAGCCGTAGGTCTCAATAAAAAGTTTCTTGTCCTCGGGGACAGTTGCGGATTTAAAGTCCGCTCCTGCGTTCTGTTCTTTCATCATTCGTTTCTGTTTTGTTAGTTAATACCATCAAGGCACACAGCCTTTTGCACCGCAAAGATACGGCATCGCCGCCAATGGCGCAGCATAAACGAACGAAAAAGCCCGGCACGGACTTTGCAAGCAGAACGAAAAATGGTTCGAGAGGTACAAAAATATGTTGAACAGCAGTTTTATTTACCTTTCACACAGGCAAGTAATTAATTAATGTTAAGTGGTGAGGAATTTTTCCACAAGATACTTGCAGCAACGCAAAATATTTCGGATTTTCGTCTGCGAAAAGAAACATTAGATTTTTTCATAGTTAAGGTTTAGGTTAAAAAAAAGATTAAGGGGAGCTGTGAAGCTGCCCTTTTTTATTGGCTACTGTTGGCCGCTACGATTTTATTGGCTAACTTTGGGCGTGAAATAGCAAAGAAAATGGAAGACATCATAAAGTTTGTGGTCATAGCGGCTGTCGCGGTCATCAGCCTTGTGGGGCAAGTCAGGAAAGATGCACGCAAGAAAGCAAGGAAGGCAACCGGCGAGCACCGGCCGTACACGCCTCCCACGACCGACGACTGGATAGGCGGGACAGGCCCCGAACCGCACCACGTGCCGCCCGTACCCCATCCCCCGTTCGCGGGACAAGGGCAAAGGACTCCGTCCTATCATGCTTCCATGGCGGACAGACGCCCTTCATCCCCACGCCCTGCACCGCCTCCTGCCATGCCGCAACCCCCCATGGCCACCGACACAGCAGAATATGATGATGACGGAAACGATTACCGGTTCCACTCCGCCGAAGAAGCACGGAAAGCCATCGTCTGGTCGGAAATACTCCAACGCAAGTACTGAAAATATATTTAATACGAAACAATAACATCTGAACTATGTCATTCAATCACATTTCGGTAGCAGAAGCTGCCAGCCTCATCAAGCACGGATACAACATCGGCTTGAGCGGGTTCACCCCCGCAGGCACGGCAAAAGCCGTGACAGCAGAATTGGCAAAAATAGCAGAAGCGGAACACGCCGCAGGGCGACCTTTCCAAGTGGGAATCTTTACAGGCGCCTCTACCGGCGACTCTTGCGACGGCGTATTGTCGCGTGCCAAGGCCATCCGCTACCGTGCCCCCTACACCACGAATCCCGACTTCCGCAAAGCCGTGAACAACGGTGAAATAGCCTACAACGACATACACTTGTCGCAAATGGCACAGGAACTGCGCTACGGCTTCATGGGTAAAGTAAACGTAGCCATCATAGAAGCCTGCGAAGTGACCGATGACGGCAAGATTTACCTGACAGCTGCCGGAGGCATATCTCCCACAGTTTGCCGCCTGGCCGACAAGATTATCATAGAGCTGAACGCTGCCCACAGCAAGGCAGCCATGGGCCTGCACGACGTATACGAGCCGCTCGACCCGCCTTACCGCCGCGAGATTCCCGTTTACAAGCCGAGCGACCGTATCGGCACTCCTTACATACAGGTAGACCCGAAGAAGATTGTCGGAATCGTGGAGACCAACTGGCCCGACGAGGCACGCTCTTTCTCCGCAGCCGACCCCTTGACCGACAAAATCGGACGCAACGTGGCCGACTTCCTGGCTTCGGACATGAAACGCGGCATCATCCCGCCCACTTTCCTGCCGCTGCAATCGGGTGTGGGGAACATTGCCAACGCGGTGCTCAGCGCCTTGGGGCATGACAAGACCATACCTCCCTTCGAAATGTACACGGAAGTGATACAGAACTCCGTCATCGGCCTGATACGTGAGGGACGCATAAAGTTCGGCAGCGCCTGCTCACTCACCGTAACGAACGACTGCCTGCAAGGTATCTACGACGACATGGACTTCTTCCGCGACAAACTGGTGCTCCGCCCGTCGGAAATATCGAACAACCCCGAAGTGGTGCGCCGGTTAGGTATCATCTCCATCAACACCGCCATCGAAGCCGACATCTACGGTAACGTGAACTCCACGCACATAGGCGGCACCAAGATGATGAACGGCATTGGCGGAAGCGGCGACTTCACGCGCAACGCATACATCTCCATCTTCACCTGCCCGTCCGTGGCCAAGGAAGGAAAAATCAGCGCCATCGTGCCGATGATTTCACACCACGACCACACAGAGCACGACGTAAACATCATAGTCACGGAACAGGGTGTAGCCGACCTTCGAGGAAAGAGCCCGAAGGAACGTGCACAGGCCATCATCGAGAACTGCGTACACCCGGACTACAAGCAACTGCTGTGGGACTACCTGAAGATGACCGACGGAAAGGCACAGACACCGCACGCCATCCGCGCCGCCTTGGGCATGCACGCCGAACTGGCAAAGAGCGGGGACATGCGCAACACCGACTGGGGACAATACCTCTAACCCGCAGAAAACATCATCCGATATAACAGACGAACGGCAGACCCGCCCATGGCAGGCCTGCCGTTCTTTTTATACCCTTGCTTGAAACAGATGGAAAGAGGAGGGGCCGTGCCCCGCATCATTGCCCGGTGTAGCGTATCAACGCATCGCACACGGCATCCTGGAACTTGCGCGCCTTGCGGCCCGACAGCACGTTTTGGTTCATGATGGCAAAGGCCACCCAATGCCCGTTTTCCGCCTTCAGGTAGCCGGCCAGGCAGTTGACCGCCGTGTAAGAACCGGTTTTGGCGTGGACGTTGCGGTGCGAGGGGGTACCCGCCTGCATCCTGTATTTCAGCGTGCCGTCCACACCGCCCACGGGTAGGGCTTTGTACAGCTTCTGAAACACATCGGTACGGTTATAGGCGTAGGTCAGAAAGGCTGTGAGCAACTCCGGCGACAGGTAGTCGTAGTGCGACAGGCCGCATCCGTCGGCCAGCTTGTAGTGCCCGGGGCGCAGGCCCAGCTGCTTTATCAGGTCGCGCACGGCCTTCAGGCCATCGCGTGCCGACACGTACTTGTGCCCGGTATGCTGTGCCCCCAGGCGGCAGAGCATGGCCTCGGCGTTCAGGTTGTCGCTCTCCTTCATCATCTCCGTCAGTACGGCCTGCATGGGGGTTTCGTGTACGGCCACCCGTACGCACAGGCTGTCGTGCGGCAGTTCGTCGTAGGCGTAGCCAGCGGGCAGGCCCACGCCCAGGGCTTGCAGCCTGTCCACAAAAGTCTGCATGAAGAAGTCTTGCGAGCCGAAGATGTTCACCGTGCCCGAACGCACGCCGTCCACATTGCCGCGCACCACTACCTCGTTGCTGTTCGTCATCCATCCACGCGTCATGCGGAAACCTCCGGCGCTGCGGGTATGGCTCTGCGTGAGGTTCTTCAAGTCATAATAGGTAGATGCAGGAAACGCCTCCAGACGGGCCGGCTCGCCCGGCGCGGCAGGACGGGCGGTGACCGTCAGCGTGCCTTTGCACAGCATCAAGGGCGACAGGTAGGGCTGATAGGGTGCGGGGTTGTCGTCCCAAAGCCAGCCGCTCCCCCAGTAGAGGGAATCTTTCATGGAAACGTCGCCAAGCACCCGACCGTCGAGCACGGTGAAAGGCAGGCGTGCCACGGCGGCGGCCAGCGAATCGAGGTCGCGGTCGCCGAACTCCGGGTCGAAACCGCCCACCACGTAGAGGTCGCCGTGCAGCGTGTCGGCCTCGATGGTACCGCGATACCACACCTCGGTGCGGAAAGGCTCGTCGGCCCGCGGCTGCGACAGGGCGGTGATGGCCGTGACCAGTTTCATGGTCGACGCGGGACGCGACAACTTGTCGGCCTGATAACTGTAAAGCGGGCAGCGGGCGGTCAAGTCGTATACGGAAATGCCCACGTTGGAACCGTGGGGCAGGTCGTGCGCTATCAGCGTGTCTATACGGGCGGAAAGCAGGCTGCTGTCGGCAGGAACTTGCGCGAGCAGCCCGGCAGGAAACTGGCAGATGCAGAAAGCTGCCAGCAAATATCGTTTCATCATCTTGTACATGGATTAAGTTTTCGGGCTACAAAGTAAACCCGTTTCGCGCAAACATGGAAGCAGAAAGGGGAATAAATGAGCGGTTTGCTCCGAACATGTACGGAGCAAACACGGAACATGTTGCGGCCGCGCTCCGAACACGTTGCGAGCACGCTCGCAACACGTCGGAAGCAAAGGCGGAAAACGTATGGCCGTAATCTGCTGTATTACAACGCTTCGCGGAATATCTCCCCTACTGTGGGATGGGGGAAGACCACACGTTTCCACTGGTGCGTGGCGAGCTTCAGCTCCACGGCCATGGCGGCCAGCGTGATAATCTCCGAAGCGGGGTTGCCCAGCACATGCGCCCCCAGCACCGTGTCGTCCTCGCCCACCAGCAGCTTGCACAGACCGTTCACGCCTTCGTTCTCGGCCACGAAGCGGCCGCTGTAGGCCATGGGCAGGCGGACGGTACGGAACGGCGTGCCCTGTTGTTGCAAGGATTCTTCCGTTGCGCCCACGCCGGCTATTTCGGGGTTGGTGTACACCACGGCAGGGATGGCGCGGTAGCTCATCGCGTCATCGCGCCCGGCGATGTGGTTCACCGCCGCCTCGGCTTCACGCACGGCCGTGTGTGCCAGCAACGAGTAGCCCGTCAGGTCGCCGCAGGCATACACGCCGGGCACGGAGGTCTGCATGTGGCCGTCCACCGCGATGCGTCCGCGCTCCGTGCGGGCCAAGTCCAGGTTTTCAAGGCCGAAGCCTTCAGTCACGGGGCGGCGCCCTACGCTCATCAGCACCCTTTCGGACACGAGGTCGAGGCATCCGGAAGCGTTCTCGCAGGCCACGTGCAGCAGCCCGTCGTCCGTCTGCGAGAGGGCCGTCACCTTGGTGGAAAGATAGAACGATATGCCGCGCTTGGCGTAGTCGGCCCTCAGCATGGCGGACAGTTCGCGGTCCATGCCGCCCAGAATCTCATCCAGCATCTCCACCACGCACACCTTCACGCCGAGACTGTTGAAGAACGAGGCGAACTCCATGCCGATGACCCCACCGCCGATAATCGTCAGCGACGCGGGCAGCTCGCGGCACTCCAGCGCGTCGCGGTGCGTCCAGTAGGGCACGCTGTCCGTTCCGGGAATGGGCGGGACAAACGTTTGCGAACCCGTGCACAGCAACAGGTTTTGGCACTCGTACACCTCCTCGCCGCAGCGCACGTGGTGCGCGTCCACAATCTGCGCTTCGCCGTTCACCAGCTGCACGTTGCAGGCAGCCAGCTTGGCCTTGATGCCCAGCACCAGTTTGCGTACCACTTTCTGCTTGCGTGCAATGATTTTCGGCAGGTCGAAGGTCACGTCCGCCGCCGTCACGGCATATTTCTTCGCCTCGCGGGCGTGATCGTACATCTTGGCGGAGTAAAGGAGCGTCTTCGTAGGGATGCAGCCCTCGTTGAGGCACACGCCTCCCAGGGCGTTCTTTTCGAAGAGGACTACGCTCAGGCCGGCTTTCCCGGCAGCTTCGGCGGCCGTGTAGCCCGCAGGCCCACCGCCGATAATGGCAATTTGATAGTTCATGGCTGTAGCATTGAATAGATTTCCGCGTGCAAGATAGCAACAAGAAAGCAAAAGCGCAAGCCGGCGGGCGGAATTGTGAAGGGGAGTGAAAAAACGGACGGCACGCATCCGGTTTTCCGGGGAAATGGCTACTTTTGCTCCACGGAACCTGCAAGGGTGCCGTGTGCCATCTGTGGCAAACATATATGAAATACATAAACGCATCATTCTCATGAAGAAGACCCTGAACCTGCTGACAGCCCTGCTCTGCGCCGTGGCATTCTCCGCCTGCGTAGACGACGATGTGAAAGACGACTACGTGTTCGAAAGCCTGCAATACGTGTTGGAGTCGCCGGACGACGGCGCGACCGAAAACATCATTGACATACCCACACGCACTTGGCGCAACACGAGCGACAAGGACATGACCGTCACGGTAAACCCCTATCCGGAGGACTACACACATGTTACCCTGTACAGCGACGACCCGGACGCCTTCACATGGAAAGGTAGCACGGAACTCATGATACCCGCACCTTGGGTAGAAGGTACGGAAGCCGGCGAGCTGGCCAACGAGGAGTTGAAAGTGCCTTACCTGCCGGGCATAAACAAATACGAAAGCAACTACGTGAAAGACCGTACCATCGAGGTACCCGCCCACGGGGTGGCCGAGATGCAAGGCCAAATCACTTACCAAAGGGTGCAGGTGACCTACCTGTTGATGCTGAAAAAGGAGATGACAAACGAGAGGAAAGAAGTGAAGGGCACGCTGGTGTACGACAGACCTGTATCGATCTCCATCGCCACCAGCACATATATCGAATAACAAGCGTCAGCCTTCCGCTTCGGGGGCTACGGACTGCCCCATGCGGCGTGCCAAGGTCTTGAGGAACTCCTCTTCCTTCACGGGAAACAGCGTGTGGCACTTGCCGTCCTTGCAGCGCACCAGCACGCAGCGCAGCCATCCGCGCCCGGCAATCCGCATGGTGGAGGCACGCTCCACGGAGGCAATGCCGTCCAGCGGCACGGTCTTGGTGCGCGAGAAGCGGCCGTGGTAAATCAGCAGGCGGCCGTCATCCGTCAAGGTGTAAGTGGTATGGATGAGCCGTTCTATGCTGAACACCAGCAGCAACATGCAGGCCAGGGCCAACAGCGGCATCCTCGTCCAGAAAGCGTAAACCACAAGGAAAGCAAACAGCAAAAGCGACAGATATTGCCCCGCAACGATGCGGGCGTGGAAGATTCGTACCATTCTCGTCCGGTTTTTGCGCGAAGATAGGCATTCTCCGGCAAATATCAGGCGGAAACGGAACAAGAATGGCAGTTATTCCGTACATTTGCAGCATGAACGCACGCAGGGCCGGCACATCGCTGCCACCGCACGCCCCGCCTGCACGGAATACAAACGATATGGTTAGAAAGTTCGATTTCCTCGTCATCGGCTCAGGTATAGCCGGGATGAGCTTCGCGCTGAAAGTGGCGCACAAAGGCTCGGTAGCCCTCATCTGCAAGGCAGGGCTGGAAGAGGCCAACACATACTTCGCACAAGGCGGCATCGCCTCGGTCACCAACCTTGCAGTAGACAACTTCGAGAAGCACATAGAGGACACCATGATTGCGGGAGACTGGATCAGCGACCGCGCAGCCGTGGAGAAAGTGGTGCGCAACGCCCCCGCCCAAATCAAGGAGCTTATAAACTGGGGCGTGAACTTCGACAAGAAGGACGACGGCACCTTCGACCTGCACAAGGAGGGCGGACACAGCGAGTTCCGCATCCTGCACCACAAAGACAACACCGGTGCTGAAATACAGACCTCGCTCATCGAGGCCGTGAAGCGACACCCCGGCATCACCGTCTTCACCGACCACTACGCCGTGGAGATTATCACTCAGCACCACCTCGGAATAATCGTCACGCGATACACGCCCGGCATCAAATGTTACGGCGCATATGTACTGAACGAGGCCACAGGAGACGTGGACACCTTCCTCTCCAAAGTAACGGTCATGGCCACGGGCGGATGCGAGGCGGTCTACCGCCACACCACCAACCCGCTCGTTGCAACGGGCGACGGCATCGCGATGGTGTACCGCGCCAAGGGATTGGTGAAGGACATGGAGTTCATCCAGTTCCACCCCACGGCCCTGTACCATCCGGGCGACCGCCCCTCGTTCCTCATCACCGAGGCCATGCGCGGCTACGGTGGCGTGCTACGCACGAAAGACGGCAAGGAGTTCATGCAGAAGTACGACCCGCGCCTGTCGCTCGCACCGCGCGACATCGTGGCGCGCGCCATTGACAACGAAATGAAGCAGCGCGGCGAAGACCATGTGTACCTCGACGTGACGCACAAGGACCCCGAAGAGACCAAACGCCACTTCCCCAACATATATAAGAAGTGCCTGTCCATAGGCATCGACATCACCAAGGACTACATACCCGTGGCACCTGCGGCACACTACCTGTGCGGAGGCATCAAGGTAGACCTGGACGGGCAGAGCAGCATACGCCGCCTGTACGCCATCGGCGAATGCTCGTGCACGGGACTGCACGGGGGAAACCGCCTGGCATCGAACTCGCTCATCGAGGCCGTGGTGTACGCAGACGCGGCAGCCAAGCATGCCCTAAGCGTGCTTGAACGGTACGACTTCAACGAGGACATCCCGGAATGGAACGACGAAGGCACGATAAGCAACGAGGAGCGCGTGCTCATCACGCAAAGCATGAAGGAGGTGAACCAGATTATGGAGTCGTACGTCGGCATAGTGCGCAGCAACGTGCGCCTGACCCGTGCGTGGAACCGTCTTGACATACTGTATGAGGAGACGGAACGCCTGTTCAAGAGGTGCAAGGCCACCCGCGAGCTGTGCGAGCTGCGCAACATGATAAACGTGGGATACCTCATCACCAAGCAGGCCATGGAGCGCAAGGAGAGCCGGGGACTGCACTACACCATAGACTACCCGCACGCGGCAACACCTGTATCCATACAATCCGCCCGACAATAACCGCGTACCTGCATCGTGGCAACATTGCCGGCGCACGGTGACAACAAGCAAACAAACAAAAACGAACCTGTCATGATTAAGAAACTCACATTGGCCGGACTGCTCCTGCTCCACGCGGCAATCTGGCTGCAAGCCCAGACAAAGGCCGACTCGGCAGCCATCGTGTCAGCACAATGGGAAACCTCGTCGCCACGCGAAGGCGTCACGCTGAAATGCGCCGCCATCGGCCACCTGTACGGCGGGCCGCAATACATCAGCATCGTGGAGGTCGAACCCCGGAAGGCATTGCGTGCCGGCATCGCGCTGTCCGCCCCACCGGCACCGACCAGCGCAATGGCGCAAGCCCGTAAAGCCGTTGCCGCCATCAACGGCTCGTACTTCAACATGAAGAAGGGCAACTCTGTATGTTTCCTCCAAATGGACGGGGAGGTAATAGATACCACTACGACAGCCGAACTCAACTTGCGTGTCAACGGGGCGGTACAGATAAAGAAAGGACGTTTGCGCATCCTGCCTTGGAGCAAGAAGATAGAGGAAAGCTACCACGGCAAGAACGATGTCCTGGCATCGGGGCCGTTGCTGCTGCAGGATGGAGAGGCCTGCGGCTGGGCTGCTTGTGACTCCAGCTTTGTCCACACCAAACATCCGCGCAGCGCCGTGGTGGTGGAGAAAGACGGCACGACATGGTTCGTCACCGTGGACGGCCGTGCGCCCGGGCATGCCAAGGGGATGAACCTTCCTGAACTGGCACACCTGATACGCATTCTCGGCGGGCACGACGCCCTTAACCTGGACGGCGGAGGCTCAACCACGCTGTGGCTGGAGGGGAACGTCGTCAACCACCCCAGCGACAACAGACAGTTCGACCACGCCGGCGAACGGGCTGTGCCCAACATACTCTACTTTGCCCCCAAAGGCCGCTGAGGCGTCTTTCTTCCAGACTGCCCGCACAGCAAATAAGGGCCTTATTGTTCTTCGCCGTCTTCCTGCAATGCAGAGACAGCTTGCTGCATCCCTTCCCATTCGCCACGGGGCAATACCCGGCGCGAGTGGGAAGGGATGTTCCGTTCCTGGGCCATGCGTCGTACCTGCCGCGCCCGCTTGTCGGAATCGGGGTGGGTACTGAGCCACTCGGCATAAGCAGGGAAGTCCTCCTTCTCGTCCAGGCGGAACAGGAAGTCGCTGAAGGGCACGGCGGAGAGGCCCGCATGCCCCAGGTAGTCCACGGCCAGGCGGTCGGCCTCGGACTCCCAGGCACGGTCGTAGGCGGTGGAAGAGAGCATGCCGGCCACTTCGCCCGCCTCGCCCACGCCGGTGTAGCCGGACAGCAGCGAGGTGAAGGCCGACAGGAAGACCTCCTTGACAAAGGTGCGTGCCACGTGGCCGCGCTCTATGTGCGCCAGCTCGTGGGCCAGCACGCCGCACAGCTCGCCCTCGCCGTGGCAGAAGGAGAGCAACCCGGTGTAGACCACCAGATGGTCGCCGGGGAAGGCAAAGGCGTTCACCTCGTCGTCCTGCACCACATGGAGCTTTATCTTGCCGCGGTCCATGCCGTTGGCGCGGCACAGGCGGCGCAGCAGGGTGTTCACCGGATGCGTCACCGCCGCCTCGTCCACGAAGACGGCCTGGCGGGCGAAGTCGTCCCAGTAACGTTCGGCCAAGCGGTCGGCCAGCACGGGGCGGTCCATGTGCAGCACCGCGAGCCAGTCCGTGCGGAGGCCGGTCAGGAGCAGCACCGTCCACAGCACGAGGGAGGCCACGGCGGCGGGGATTATCTTCTTATACGGAAACGTCATAGGTCATGCAACAGGGGGGCGCGACGAGTGCGCCCCGGCCTTTCGGTCTCCACAAAGATAGGTAAAATACGCAAACGCCACGCCGCCGGGGCGGAGTTTTTCGCGGAAAAGGGCGCAACATGTACGGGGCGTGGACGCAACACGTTGCGGGCGTGCTTCCCACATGTTGCGCCTGCGCTCGCAACGCGTCGCGCCTAAGCCCTGTGCCTCAGGTAGGAAAAGCCGTCGCGGGAAGGGGGAGAAAAAGAAAGCCGCCCCGGCCACCTCTGGCAGGCGGCGGGACGGCGTTTTCTCAATCTTTTTTACCTGTTTCGAAACGGACGTACATCCCGTTAAAAACGGATGTACATGGCGTTGAAAATGGACGTACACGCGTTTGTAACGGGACGTACATCCGTTTGTAACCGCATGTACGTCCATTTTCAAACGGAAGCGCATCCGTCTGTGGCGGCTCACCAGTTCTCCTTCTTCACCTCGAAGTAGGCTTGCGGGTGCAGGCAGGCGGGGCACACTTCGGGTGCCTCCTTGCCCACGTGGATGTAACCGCAGTTGCGGCATTGCCATACCGTCTCGCCTTCCTTGGCAAACACGCGGGCCGTCTCGATGTTCTTCACGAAGGCCCGGTAGCGCTCCTCGTGCCCCTTCTCGGCCACGGCGATGGCGCGGTACATGGCGGCTATTTCGGGGAATCCCTCCTCGTCGGCCACGTCGGCAAAGTGCGGGTAGTCTGCCGCCCACTCCTCGTGCTCGCCGGCGGCAGCTGCCTGCAGGTTGTCCACGGTGCGGCCAATGACGCCTGCGGGGTAGCTGGCGGTTATCTCTACCGCACCGCCTTCCAGCCACTTGAACATGCGCTTGGCGTGCTCCTTCTCCTGGTCGGCCGTCTCGCTGAAGATGGCTGCTATCTGTTCATATCCCTCCTTCTTCGCCACGCTGGCAAAGTAAGTGTAGCGCATGCGTGCCTGCGACTCCCCGGCAAACGAGGTCAGCAGGTTCTTCTCAGTCCGTGTTCCTTTAATGCTCTTTCCCATAGTTGTTCTGTTTTAATGATTACACAATGCAGACGTGCCAAGGCTCCAGCGGATGCGCGTGCCTTCCACATCTTCCACAAAGATAGGCGGTTTGTCCGATATGGCAAGCGCCAAGGCCCCATTATTTGCGGTCGATCCGGCCATCTGTCTTACGTGAAGAACAAAAAAGCCGGGGGAAATGTTCATTCGGCGTGCAAATTTTGCGTACTTTTGCGCCTCATTTTAACAAAACAAACATAAACCAATGAAACTAACCGCATTCAGGCCGAAGCTGATAGACACGCTGAAAAACTACACCAAGGCCGACCTGGCCTCCGACCTCATGGCCGGCATCATCGTGGGCATCGTGGCCCTTCCGCTGGCCATAGCGTTCGGCATCGCGTCGGGCGTGTCGCCCGAAAAGGGCATTGTCACGGCCATCATCGCCGGCTTCATCGTCTCGCTGCTCGGAGGCAGCCGGGTACAAATCGGAGGCCCCACGGGGGCGTTCATCGTCATCGTCTACGGGGTGATACAGCAGTACGGCGAGTCGGGCCTCATAGTGGCCACGCTCATGGCCGGCGTCATCCTCATCCTCTTGGGAGTGTTCAAGCTGGGGGCCGTCATCAAGTTCATCCCCTACCCCATCATCGTGGGCTTTACCAGCGGCATTGCCGTCACCATCTTCACCACGCAGGTGGCGGACATCCTGGGGCTGGACTTCGGCGGCGAGCAGGTGCCCGGCGACTTCATCGGCAAGTGGCTGGTCTACTTCCGCCACATGGATACGGTGAACTGGTGGAACGTGGCGGTCAGCCTCGGCAGCATCCTCATCATCGCCCTCACGCCCCGGCTGTCAAAGAAGATACCCGGCTCGTTGGTGGCCATCGTGCTCGTCACCGTGGCCGTGTGGGCGCTGAAGACGTATGCCCATGTGGACGGCATCAGCACCATAGGCGACCGCTTCAGCATCCGCGGCGAGCTGCCCGACGCCGCCATGCCCGCGCTGGACTGGGAGGCGGTGAAGAACCTCTTCCCCGTGGCTTTGACCATAGCCGTGCTGGGAGCCATTGAGTCGCTGCTCTCGGCCACCGTGGCCGACGGCGTCATCGGCGACCGCCACGACTCGAACACCGAACTCATCGCGCAGGGAGCGGCCAACATCGTCTCGCCCCTCTTCGGCGGAATACCCGCCACGGGTGCCATAGCCCGCACCATGGCCAACATAAACAACGGCGGACGCTCGCCCGTGGCCGGCATGGTGCATGCGGTGGTGCTGCTGCTCATACTGGTGCTGCTCATGCCGCTGGCGCAGTACATCCCCATGGGATGCCTGGCGGGCGTGCTGGCAGTAGTGGCCTACAACATGAGCGGCTGGCGCACGTTCCGCGCACTACTCAAGAACCCCAAGTCCGACGTGAGCGTGCTGCTCATCACCTTCTTCCTGACGGTGGTGTTCGACCTCACCGTGGCCATCGAGGCAGGGCTCGTCATAGCCTGCGTGCTCTTCATGCACCGCGTGATGGAGACCACGGAGATTTCCGTCATAAAAGACGAGATAGACCCCGCCAAGGAGTCGGAGTTCGCCTCGCAGAACGAGGAGCACCTGTCCATACCGAAGGGCGTGGAGGTGTACGAGATAAACGGCCCCTACTTCTTCGGCATCGCCACGAAGTTCGAAGAGGTGATGGCCCAGCTGGGCGACCGGCCCAAGGTACGCGTGGTACGTATGCGCAAGGTGCCGTTCATCGACTCCACGGGCATACACAACCTGGAGAACCTGTGCCGCATGTCGCAGAAGGAGAAAATCGCCGTGGTGCTCTCCGGCGTGAACGACAAGGTGCACGCCGCCCTGCAACGGTCGGGCTTCTACGACCTGCTGGGCCAGGAGAACATCTGCCCCAACATCAACGTGGCCTTGGAAAGGGCAGCCAAGTTGCTGGAAACCAATGCCAGGCACATCCCGGCCTAACACCGCTCCATAGTGCTATATATCAGGCGTTTGTTCGCAACGCGTTCCGTCCGTGCTCGCAACATGTTCGGAGCGCGCCCGCAACGCGTTGCGAGCACGGGCGCAACATGTTGCGGGCAAACGCCCTGTAATATGCCCCGCAAAGCCCCGCCCACACCAAGCGGACGTTAACCTAATATTAACGTAACGATAACATAACAGCCCGCCCGGCCGCACTATATTTGCAGCACGAAAGAAACAGAAACAACATTCAACCGCAACTTAAAAAAGATTTGTTATGAAAAAGACTGCAATCCTGCTGGCATTCCTCTGCATGGCCCTGGCCGGCAACGCGCAACTGTTATGGAAAGTATCGGGCAACGGCCTGAAGGAACCCTCGTACATCATCGGCACGCACCACGTGGCACCCCTCAGCATAAAAGACAGCATTGCCGGACTGCCTGCCGCCTTGGAGCAGGCCGCACAGGTGTACGGCGAAATCAAGATGAAAGACATGATGAACCCCGACTCGCTGGCCCTCATGCAACAAGCCATGGTGCTGCCGGGCGACATCACCCTGACCTCGCTCTACACCCCCGCCCAGCGCGACAGCGTGGCCGCCGTGGTGAAGAAGTACCTCGGAGTGGAACTGCAACAGCTGGACAAGCTGAAGCCGGCCGCCCTCACCGCGCAGCTGAGCGTCATCCTGACCCTGCAGCACATACCGGGATACAACCCGCAGGAGCAGCTCGACACCTACTTCCAGCAACAGGCCGAAGCTCAAGGCAAGAAGGTGGGCGCGCTGGAAACCGTGGCGTTGCAGACTGACGTGCTCTACAACTCGCAAAGCCCCGCACAGCAGGCCAAGTCGCTCTACTGCATGGCCACCCACATACCCTACAACGTGGAGCAGACGCGCGCCCTGACAGCCGCCTACATGGGGCAGGACATCGACGCCATACAAGCCATCACGGAAGCCAGGACGGGTGACGACTGCGACCCTGACCCCTCGGAACTGGAAACGCTCATCTACGGGCGCAACGAAGCATGGGCCAAGAAGATGCCCGCCATCATGACGGAAGCCTCCACGCTGTTTGCCGTGGGTGCGGCCCACTTGCCCGGCGAGCGCGGCGTGCTGCAACTGCTCCGTGCGCAGGGATATACCGTGGAGCCGGCCGAATAAGCCCCTGCGTCCATCCATCATCCCATTGAAACATCCATAAAACAAGTAGAAAGATATGGCCAGACGAACCACCCAAAACAAGCGCGGAGGCGGCAGCGGCGGCGCATCGAAACTCGGCATCCTGCTGCTGCTGGCCGTGTGCGGCCTCGTATTGTACTACGGGCAGATAAAGAAGTCCCAGCCCGACACGGGAAAGCTGCTTGCCGCCACGGAGGAAAGGGCCTCCGCACCCGTCTCCACCAAACCCGAAAAGCCCAAGGAAGAGGCCAAACCGCAACGCCCGGCCCGCCAGGCCACCGCGCAAAACCTGTCTTCGCTGAAGGACGTGGAGATTCCCGCCCCGCTGAAAGGCGTGCCCGAGCGCATACTGAAGCGGAAGACCTACACCGTGTCGTACAACCGCACGCTGAACCTGCCCAACTGGGTGGCCTGGGAGCTTAACCGCGAAAGACTGGTGGAACGCGAAAGCCGCACGGACAAGTTCCTCCCCGACCCCGACCTGCCCATAGCGGAAGCCGTCACCACGGACGACTACAAGCGCTCCGGATGGGACAGGGGGCACATGTGCCCTGCTGCCGACAATCGCTGGCATTGGAAGGCGATGCAGGAGAGCTTCTACATGACGAACATCTGCCCGCAGCACCACAACCTGAACCGAGGGGACTGGAAGGAACTGGAAGACGCGTGCCGGGATTGGGCCGAAAAGGAAGGAAAGATATACATTGTCTGCGGACCGATACTCTACAAGCAGCAGCACCAGACCATCGGACGCGAACACCGCGTCACCGTACCAGAAGCCTTCTTCAAGGTCGTGCTGTGCACCACGAGCAAGCCACCCAAAGCCATCGGATTCATCTACAAGAACACGGCGGGAAACCACAAACTGAACTATTACGTCAACTCCGTCGACCAAGTGGAGCGGGTGACCGGGATAGACTTCTTCCCCGCCCTGCCCGACCAAGTGGAGAATGCCGTGGAGAGCCGTTTCGACCTCTCGCTGTGGCCTAAGAACTGACGGGGAACGTGCCCGCGTCAGTAAGACACGCTGGTGTCGATACCCTCGGCCCGCAGCAGGGAGGCTATGCGGTCCAGTTCGGCGTGCGTGGCCTTCACAAGGTCGTGGTCGGGCGTCTCGCGGTCTATGGTGTAAACCATCACCTGGCGGGGGGCTATCTCCTTGACCGTGGCAAGCCAAGGCAGCACGTAGCGGTCGCCGGTGTTGTCCACGTCGCGGCCGAGGAAGGTGCCTTTGAGGAACATGGTCTGGATGATGCAGCGGCCACGGAAGGCTTTCATGCCCTCGATGACGGAACGCACGGAATATCGGCTTGACGGACGGTCGAGCAAGCGGATGTAGTCCTCATCCGCCGTGTCCAGCTTCAGGATATTGTTGTCCACCTTTTCCAGCGCGGCAAACACGGCCGGCTTGTGCAGGAAGGTGGCGTTGCTCAGCACGCTGACCTTGGCCTGGGGGAAGTACTGGTCGCGCAGGGCCAGCGTGTCGTCTATTATCTCCGCAAAGTGCGGGTGGGCCGTCGGCTCGCCGTTTCCGGCAAAGGTCAGCACGTCGGGCGCGGGGCCGTTGTGCAGCATGTCCATCAGCCGCGCCTCAAGGGCTTGGGCCACTTCTTCACGCGTGGGACGCGGAAGCGTGGGGCGGAAATCGGCGTTGAAGCCGCACTCGCAGTAGATGCAGTCGAAGCTGCAAAGCTTGCCGTCTGCCGGCATCAGGTTGATGCCCAACGACACGCCCAGCCGGCGCGAATGCACGGGGCCGAAGATGGGCGATGGATAAATGACAGTCATAATTCCTCCGTTCTTTTCACGTTGCCTGCCAGCACGTGCAGCGGCACGCGCCTGCAAGACAAGGCAAAAGTAAGGCTTTTGCGGACAAACCGCAACAAACCACCCTATTTTTACGCCGGAAACAGCCTGCATATGGGGCATTTGTCCGCAACACGTCGCGGGCGTGCTCGCAACGCGTTGCGCCCGCACTCCGTACACGTTGCGGACACGCTCCGAACATGTACGGAGCAAACGGTTCATATATAGCTCTTTTACAGGCATAAAAAAGCCGTCCGAACCCCAACGGCGGGAACGGACGGCCTGTATCTGTTCAGCGGGCGGGAGCGGTGCCCCGCACGGGAATTTACAGCCCGAAAGCCTCTTTCACCTTATCCACATAGTCCAGCTTCTCCCAAGTGAACAGCTCCACGGTGATGTCCTTGTCGCCTTCGTAGCGACTGCGGAAGCGTTTGGTCACCACCTGCGGCTCGCGGCCCATGTGGCCGTAGGCGGCCGTTTCCTGATAGATGGGGTTGCGCAGCTTAAGGCGGTCTTCTATGGCCCGCGGCCTCAGGTCGAACAGCTCGTCCACCTTGCGGGCAATCTCGCCGTCTGTCATGTTTACGTGGCTGCGCCCATAGGTGTTGACATAGATGCTGACGGGTCGTGCCACGCCGATGGCATAGCTCACCTGCACGAGCACCTCGTCGGCCACACCGGCGGCCACCAGGTTCTTGGCGATGTGGCGTGCCGCGTAGGCCGCGCTGCGGTCCACCTTCGAGGGGTCTTTGCCGGAGAATGCCCCGCCGCCATGCGCGCCCTTGCCGCCGTAGGTATCCACGATGATTTTGCGGCCGGTGAGTCCCGTGTCGCCGTGCGGGCCGCCGATGACGAACTTGCCCGTGGGGTTCACGTGGTAGGTGATGGAGTCGTTGAACAAGGCCAATACCTTTTCGGAGTGGATGGATGCCTTGACACGCGGCATCAGTATCTGGATGACGTCGCGGCGTATGGTGGCCAGCATCTCGGCGTCCGCCTTGCGCTGGGCCTCTTCGCTGTCGTCCTGCAGCTGTACGAATTCGTCGTGCTGCGTGGAGACCACGATGGTATCTATGCGTACGGGCACGCCGTGGTCGTCATACTCTATGGTCACCTGGCTCTTGGAGTCGGGACGAAGGTAGGTCATGTACTTGCCTTCGCGCCGGATGTCGGCGAGCACTTGCAGAATGCGGTGCGCCAGGTCGAGCGACAGCGGCATGTAGTTCTCCGTCTCGTTGGTGGCGTAGCCGAACATCATTCCCTGGTCGCCCGCGCCCTGTTCCATGGGGTCCTCCCGCTCTACTCCGCGGTTGATGTCGGGACTTTGCTCGTGTATGGCGCTCAGCACGCCGCACGAGTTGCTTTCGAACATGTATTCGCCCTTGGTATAGCCTATCTTCTTGATGACTTCGCGGGCAATGAGGGGCATGTCTACGTAGGCTTTGGTTTTCACTTCACCGGCCAGCACCACCTGCCCGGTGGTGACAAGCGTTTCGCAAGCTACTTTCGAACTGGGGTCATAAGCCAGCAGTTTGTCAAGCACGGCGTCCGATATTTGGTCGGCCACTTTGTCGGGGTGTCCTTCAGACACCGATTCGGATGTGAACAAGTATCCCATAATCTTACTGAATTTAGGGTTGGATAATATGATATAAGAAAAACGGGAGGTGGAGAGGGCGGCTGCGCCCTTGTGCCGTGACGGCACCTGTGCCCCGCGAGGAGGCGTGTAAGAAAAGAATGTGTTTTAGCATTTTTTTCCGTGGTTGCAAGCTACTCAAATCTTTCCACCGGTCGTTTTCGGGCGCAAATATAGGGGTTTCCCGCGACATGGCGCGCATTTTCGGGGAATATTAACACGTGGCAGGGCATGAGAATGGCACACAGATGACACAGATGGTACAGATGACCACGGATTTTTTATGATATATCCGCATTACATTTGATACATTTATAAGGAAAATGTCATATAATTCGTGGTCATCTGTACCATCTGTGTCATCTGTGTGCACCCCTCCCAGAAGCCGTAGAAAGCCGTTTTTCCCGCAACGCGTTGCGAGCGCAAGCGCAACGTGTTCGGAGCACGGGCGCAACGCGTTGCGAGTACGCCCGCGACATGTTGCGCCCATAAGCCGTAAAGGCAAGGGCCGGAAACCGGTAAAACATTACAATTCGCAGGAGGGCGCAGGAGATTCGGACAGCTCAGCCGCCAGCGCGGCCATTGTCTTGTTCAATAAAGGATGGAGCAATGCAGGGGCTATTTCCGCCATGGGTTGCATGACAAAACCGCGCAGATGCATTAGGGGGTGGGGCAAGGTAAGCATGGGTGTTTGCAACACGACAGGCGCGCCGTCGGCACGGAATGCCAGCAACAGGTCGATGTCTATCACACGGTCGGCATACACGCCGCCTGCCGACTTGGACAGACGGCCCATGCCGCGCTCTATCTGTTGCGTGACGGCCAGCACATCGAGGGGCGCAAGGGCGGAATGCACGCACAGGGCCGCGTTGAGGAACCCGTTGTCCGAACGGAAGCCCCACGGTGCGGTGGCGTAAAGGGTAGACCGGGCCTGTACCTGCCCCACCCGATCCGTTATCTCCCCTATGGCCGTGCGGATGTTGCCCTCCTTGTCGCCAAGGTTGGTGCCCAAGCCCAGATAGTAAATGATGTAAGAAGTTTGCATGGGTTGCAACTACAAGTTACGGGCTACGAGCTGCAAGTCTGGTATTTACTTGTAGCTCGTAGCCCATCCACTCGTGGCTAAATCATTTGTCAGTTATCAGCATGGCGTCGCCATACGTTCCGAAGCGGTAGTCCTCTTTGAGGGCCACGTCGTAGGCATTCATCACCTGGTCGTACCCGCCGAATGCCGCCACAAGCATCAGCAGCGTGGAAAGCGGCATGTGGAAGTTGGAGACCATGGCGTTTGCCACCGTGAAGTCGTAGGGCGGGAAGATGAACTTGTTGGTCCAACCCTCATACGTCTTCAAGTGTCCGTCCGTGCTTACCGTGCTCTCTATGGCGCGCATTGCCGTGGTGCCCACGGCGCACACCTGTTTGTGAAGGTCCTTGGCATGGTTCACTATGGAGACAGCTTCCTCGGTGACGAACATCTGTTCGGAGTCTGTCTTATGCTTGGTCAGGTCTTCCACGTCTATTTCGCGGAAGTTGCCCAGTCCGGCGTGCAGCGTGATGAAGGCGAAGTCTATCCCTTTTATCTCCATGCGTTTCATCAGTTCCCTGCTGAAGTGCAGGTTGGCAGTAGGCGCGGTGACCGCCCCTTCGTGACGGGCAAAGATGGATTGGAAGCGCTCTTCATCCTCTGGCTCCACGGGACGGTTCAGTATGCTATGCGGCAGCGGGGTTTCACCCAAGGCGTAGAGGGCTTTCTTGAACTCGTCATGCGGCCCGTCGTAGAGGAAACGGAGCGTGCGGCCTCTCGAAGTGGTGTTGTCTATCACCTCGGCCACCATCGAGTCGTCCTCGCCGAAGTACAGTTTGTTGCCTATGCGGATTTTGCGGGCAGGGTCTACCAGCACGTCCCACAAACGCAGCTCCTCGTTCAGCTCGCGCAAGAGGAAAACCTCGATGCGTGCGCCGGTCTTTTCCTTGTTGCCGTAAAGGCGGGCGGGGAATACCTTCGTATCATTGAAAACGAACACATCCTTGTCATCGAAGTACTCTATGATGTCCTTGAAAACACGGTGCTCTATTTCTCCGGTCTTGCGGTGAAGCACCATCAAACGAGACTCGTCCCTGTAGTGTGTGGGACGCATGGCAATTTTCTCTTCGGGAAGCTTGAATTTGAATTGCGACAGTTTCATGTTTCGAACGTTTTAATATAAATCTCCGTAGCAGAGACAAAGAGGCTGCAAAGATACGGCGCGCAAAGGGGGGATGTCAAGCGTTTTCGGGTTAATTATAATTAAACCGTATCCGGCACACACACATCTTGCTTGTCTATCCAGTCCTTAAAGTCCAGCGGATTAAGGCAGTCTTCCACCCGGATATCCCCTACCCTTGTCCGCCGCAGGGCTGTAAGATGTGCTCCACTCTGCAGGGCTTCGCCTATGTCGCGTGCCAAAGCCCGGATGTACGTGCCTTTGCTGCACACCACACGTATGGTGATGTCGGGCAGATTGCATGACAGAAGCTCTATCTCATCGATGACAAGCAGCTTAGGCTTCAACTCCACCTCTTCGCCACGGCGTGCCAGGTCATAAGCGCGTGTGCCGTTCACCATGCAGGCGGAGAATGCGGGCGGCACTTGCCATATCTCCCCGGTGAAGCGTTGCAGGGTCTCTTCCACCAGCTCACGCGTGATGTGTCCGGTGGGATAAGTAGCGTCTATCTCGTGCTCCAAGTCATAGCTGGGCGTGGTGGCGCCAAGGCGCAGCGTGGCCACATATTCCTTGGTATGCGCTTGCAGCTCCTCTATGCGCTTGGTGGCCTTGCCTGTGCACACCACTACCACTCCGGTGGCCAACGGATCGAGTGTGCCGGCATGTCCCACCTTGAGCTTCTTCACGCCCATGCGGCGGCAAATGTGATAGCGCACATGTCCCACCACTTTGAACGACGTCCACCCCAATGGCTTGTCAAAGCACAGAATTTCCCCTTCTTTGAAATCCATAAACATCTCTCTTATGATAGGCTGTTACCGCTTGTATCAACCGAATATCAACGTAAGGGTTCCGGCAATGGCACAATAGATGGCGAAATAGATCAGCTTGCCCTTCTTCACGATGTTTATCATCCACTTGCAGGCAAGACAGCCTGATACGAATGCAGCCAGGAAACCCACTACCAACGACAGCGTGGAGAGGTCGCCCACTACGTTCTCGCCCTGCGCCACTTTGACGCAATCCAACAAAGCTTGGCCCAGAATGGGCGGGATAACCATGAGGAACGAGAACTGGGCCAGCTTCGACTTGTCGTTGCCTAACAGCAGACCAGTAGCAATGGTACTACCCGAACGCGACAAGCCCGGAAGCACGGCACATGCCTGCGCCACTCCTATTATGAAGGCATCGCGCATGGAGATGCGTGCCTTTTGGCGCGGCTTATAATAATAGGAGAAGGCCAGCAGCGCAGCCGTAAGCAGCAAGCAGCAGCCCACCACCGTCAGGCCGGAGCCGAAGACAGCTTCCACCTCGTCTTTGAAAAACACACCTATTATTCCCACCGGAATCATGGAGACCACGATGTTGAGCACGTACTTGGTCTCGTCGTTCATCTGCCACTTGAAGAGTCCCTTGAATATCCAATCTATCTCTTTCCACAACACCACGAGCGTGCTGAACACGGTGGCTATGTGCACCACGATGGTGAATGCCAAGTTTTCTTCTCCCTCTACGTCGAACAAGGCCGAACCTATGGCAAGGTGGCCGCTACTACTCACCGGCAAATACTCTGTCAGTCCCTGTATCAATCCCAGGACCAATGCTTCAAACCATTCCACTTTGTCTAATTGAATTTACATTATACAACAGACGCCGCTCCTCAGTCCTTGGGCTTTCTGAGGACGGCGTATATCATGAACACAAAACCTGCAAGGCTCACCAAGGGAGCCACTTTGATGCGCCTCGCGCTGAAGATGTCCGGCTCGAAGTGGTCTGGTGAAGACGCGGGCCCGGTCATCAGGATGAAACCGACAATCACTACCGCCATGCCGATGGCAAGCAGCAGAAAGTTTACTTTGTCGAAAGCGAATTTCTTTTTATCCATATGCTAACTATTGTTTAGACGTAATACAACGTGCCGGCCTTCATGCGCAAAAACTTGTTGATGGAGAGCAGCGCGCAAAGCCAAGTGATGAACACACCGAACGCCAGCACCACGACAGACACAAGCACCATCACCCGGAGCGTGACCACGGCCTCCAGGCCGGGTTCGTAAGACACGAGCCAATGTGCACCGCACCACAGCAGGCCGTCGGCCAACACGGCCGAGAGCACGCCCACCTTGAAATTGCGGACAAGGAACGGACGGCGTATGAAGCCCCAGCTTGCCCCCACCAGCTTCATGGTGTGTATAAGGAAACGCTTGGCGTATATGGTCAACTTGATGGTATTGTTTATAAGGGCGAAGGAGATGAGGGCCAGTATGGCCGCCAACGACAGGAGCAGGATGCTGATGCGCCCTATGTTGCGGTTCACGTCGTCAAGCAGATCCTTCCGGTATTGCAGCTCGCGGATGTTGTTTTCCTGCTTGATGAACTGTTCTATCTTGGCTATGCTGTCCGAGTTGGCATACTGCGAGTTGAGCTTCACCTCTATGGAAGCAATCAGCGGGTTGCTGTCCAGAAACTCCTGCGGGTCCACCCCCAAGTCTTCGGTGTATATTTGCAGGGCCTCTTCCTTGGATATGTAGTCCGTGCTTTTGACAAACGGCTGCTGGTTGAGGGTCTGCTGGAAACGGAGGGCGTCCAGTTCCGCCATGTCGTCGTCGAGCAACACGGAGAAAACGATGTTCTCCTTGACATAGACCGAGAGGTTGTGCGCGGCCAACACGAAAAAGGCCACCAGCCCGAGCAGCAGCAATACCAGCGTGGTGCTGATGCTGGCCGTGACGAACTGCATGTCCAGCAGCGGCATATGTTTGTTTTCACTTCCCATGTTTCTTGCCTGTGTTAAATGTCATAACCCATAGTGCGGTCATTTCTTCCTGAACACATAAATCATCGAACTGCTGCGCTCTTTCCTTACCAGCGAAGCCAGCCACGCCATCGTGCCCGCCATCATGCCGCGCACGAAAGGCAACGTATGGTGCATGTAGCGTTCCGTCAGCATCGACACGTAAAACGCGTCGAAAGGCATGGGGTAACGCCCTGCCAGTATGAAGCCGTGCTTCGTGCCGAAGCGTTGTATGGTGCCGGGCGTGAAATGCCACAGATGCCGGGGCACGTCGTAGGCGGCCCAGTAGGCACCGTAACGGTCCGCGTCGAACGACGAGGCATTGGGCACCGCCACGACGAGCACGCCTTTCGGGGCAAGCAGGGTGTTGAGCCGTTGCCACAGTTCGTTGAGCGGCTCGATATGCTCCATCACGTGCCACAGGGTAATGACATCGTAGCTTTCCGCATCCAGCGTCTGCAAGGCTTGTTCGGGCAACACGTCGAGGCCGAAGTGCTCTTTGGCAAAGCGGCGCGCGCCATCGTTCTTCTCCACCGCGTCCACCTGCCAGCCGCGGCGGAGCATGAGTACCGGAAAATAGCCCGTACCCGTACCTATGTCAAGCAGGCGTCCCGTGTCACGGTGGGCCTCACGCGCCACCAACCGCGCCTTGCGCTTCAGCATGTGGCTTCGCACGCTGTGGTAAAGTTTGTTCACCAGTCCCTTGCGCGTGTCCGAATGGGGCACGTAAGCCGGCGTTTCATAATATCGGCCTATCTCGTCCGCTGCCGGAAAATCTTGTGTGAACAGAAACCCACAATCGTGGCAACGGCACAAGTGGAAGGCTTCGCCCGACGCGCAATGGTCCACGCACGTCAACGCCGGCTCCAACCGGGTACCGCCGCACAAGGGACAGGTTGTTATGGTGATTCTGTTCATCAAACGCGCAAATCAAAACTTACGGGCACAACATGCGCCCGTACATCGTTACCTGTTGCAAAATAACGAATAAAAAGCGAGCCGCAAGGCAGATGTTAAGGAGATTTAACCTCATTGCGGAAAAAGCCGGAAACTCCGCCACGCCCCCTCCGCACACACGCGTTTTTTGGCCCATATCGCTGCAAATCTGAAAATAAACACGTAACTTTGCGCGCGTTGCCGCATCGGCGGGAAAGGTCTAAGGCACACTTCTGCAACTGACAGTATATCAGCCGATTGCTCCGAACGTGTTCGGAGCGTGCTTCCAACATGTACGGAGCGCGCCCGCAACGCGTTGCGAGCACGCTTCCGACACGTTCGGAACAAAGCCGTCAAATACTCGGCTTCACGACGCGTCGCACACACGGAAAAGACGGCACGAAAACCATAAAAATAACGAACAAAACAAGAGTAACAACATCATGGAGTACAATTTCAGGGAAATTGAAAAGAAATGGCAGAAAAAGTGGGTGGAAAACAAGACCTATCAAGTCACCGAGGACAAGGACAAGCGTAAGTTTTACGTGCTCAACATGTTCCCTTATCCCAGCGGAGCCGGACTGCATGTGGGCCATCCGTTGGGCTACATCGCTTCGGACATCTACGCCCGGTACAAACGGCTCAAAGGGTTCAACGTGCTGAACCCGATGGGATATGACGCCTACGGACTGCCCGCCGAACAGTATGCCATACAGACCGGACAGCACCCTGCAATCACTACCGTAAACAACATAAACCGTTATCGCGAACAGCTTGACAAGATAGGATTCTCCTTCGACTGGAGCCGCGAAATACGCACTTGCGACCCCGACTACTACAAGTGGACGCAATGGGCCTTCCAGCAGATGTTCGCCAGCTATTACGACAACGCCCGCCAACAGGCACGCCCCATAACCGAACTGGAACAGGCTTTCGCCCAACACGGCACCGAAGGACTGGACGTCGCCTGTACCGAGGAACTGAACTTCACAGCCGCCGAATGGAACGCCAAGAGCGAAAAGGAGCGTCAGCAGGTGCTGATGAACTACCGCATCGCCTACTTGGGCGAAACCATGGTGAACTGGTGCCCCCAACTGGGCACGGTGCTTGCCAACGACGAGGTAGTGGACGGCGTGAGCGAACGCGGCGGGTTCCCCGTGGTGCAGAAGAAGATGAAACAATGGTGCCTCAGGGTATCGGCCTACGCACAGCGTCTGCTCGACGGGTTGGAGACTATCGATTGGAGCGACTCGCTGAAAGAAACGCAGCGCAACTGGATAGGCCGAAGCGAAGGTACGGAAGTGCAGTTCAAGGTGAAGGACAGCGACTTGGAGTTCACCATCTTTACCACCCGTGCCGACACCATGTTCGGTGTGACTTTCATGGTGCTGGCTCCCGAAAGCGAACTGGTACCCCAGGTGACTACTCCCGCACAGAAAGCCGAAGTGGACGCATACCTTGAGCGGACCAAGAAGCGCACCGAGCGCGATCGCATCAGCGACCGCAGCGTGACGGGCGTCTTTACCGGCAGCTACGCCGTCAACCCGTTCACCGGAACCGAGGTGCCTATCTGGGTGAGCGATTACGTACTGGCGGGTTATGGCACGGGAGCCATCATGGCCGTGCCTGCACACGATAGCCGCGACTACGCCTTTGCACGCCACTTCAACCTGCCTATTATCCCGCTTATCGAGGGAGCGGACGTGAGCCAAGAGAGCTTTGATGCCAAAGAGGGCATCGTGTGCAACTCGCCCGTGCCCGGAACCCAACGCGAAGGAGCTGCCTCGCTGGTGCTGAACGGGCTGACGGTCAAGGAAGCCATCGCCGCAACAAAGGAATACGTCAAGTCGCACGGCTTGGGCCGCGTCAAGGTGAACTACCGCCTGCGCGACGCCATCTTCTCTCGCCAACGCTACTGGGGCGAACCGTTCCCCGTGTATTATAAGGACGGCATGCCTTACATGATTCCCGCCGACTGTCTGCCGCTGCAACTGCCGGAAGTGAGCAAGTTCCAGCCCACGGAGACAGGAGAACCGCCCCTGGGTCACGCCACACGCTGGGCTTGGGACACGGAGAACCGCTGCGTGACGGACAATGACAAGATAGACAACCGTACCATATTCCCCCTCGAACTGAATACCATGCCGGGATTCGCCGGGTCGAGCGCTTACTACCTGCGCTACATGGACCCACACAACGACCAAGCCCTCGTGTCGGAAGACGCCGACCAATACTGGCGGAACGTAGACCTGTACGTGGGCGGAACGGAACATGCCACAGGCCACCTCATCTACTCCCGCTTCTGGAACAAGTTCCTGCACGATCTGGGCGTGTCGGCTGTAGAAGAGCCGTTCCAAAAGCTCGTGAACCAAGGCATGATACAAGGACGTAGCAACTTCGTGTACCGCATAAAAGATACCAACACCTTCGTGTCGTGCGGACTGAAGGGTAACTACGATACTACCCCGCTTCATGTGGACGTGAACATCGTTGCCAACGACGTGCTCGACATAGATGCCTTCAAGGCTTGGAGGCCGGAATACGCCACGGCCGAGTTCATCCTGGAAGATGGCAAGTACGTCTGCGGGTGGGCCGTGGAGAAGATGTCCAAGTCCATGTTCAACGTGGTGAACCCGGACATGATAGTAGAAAAATACGGAGCCGACACGCTGCGCATGTACGAGATGTTCCTCGGACCCGTGGAGCAATCGAAACCGTGGGACACGAACGGCATAGACGGCGTGCACCGCTTCCTCAAGAAGTTCTGGTCGCTGTTCTACGACCGGGGCGGAAATTACTTGGTGAAAGACGAGCCTGCTACCAAAGAAGAGTTGAAGTCATTGCACAAGCTCATCAAGAAGGTCACGTCGGACATAGAAGCCTTCTCGTACAACACCTCGGTCAGCGCATTCATGATTTGTGTTAACGAACTGTCGGCCTTGAAGTGCGGAAAGAAGGAAGTGCTGGAGAAACTGGTCATCACGCTGGCTCCCTTTGCACCGCACATGTGCGAGGAACTGTGGGAGACGATGGGCATGACAGGTTCCGTATGCGATGCCGCATGGCCGGAATACAATGAGGAATACTTGGTAGAAAACACCGTGAACTATACTGTGTCGTTCAACGGCAAAGCCCGCTTCAACATGGAGTTTGCCGCAGACACCGCCGCAGACGACATACAGGCCGCCGTGCTTGCGGACGAACGTTCCGCCAAGTGGATGGAAGGCAAAACGGTAAGAAAGGTCATCGTCGTTCCCAAGAAGATAGTAAACATCGTTGTGAACTAAATAAGAAAACCATGAAACTACAGAAGCCATCGAGGACCTTGGTCATGAGGGAGGTGAAGGACTATACCATCATCACACTCGGCCTTATAAGTTACGCCATGGGGTGGGCGGCGTTCCTCATCCCATACCAAATCACTACGGGCGGCACTACGGGTATAGGCGCCATCATATACTATTCCACGGGATTTCCCATACAGTACTCGTACTTTATCATCAATGCCGTACTGATGACGTTCGCCATCAAGATTCTGGGCCCGAAGTTCAGCATCAAGACCACCTACGCCATCTTCATGTTGACGGCACTCCTTGAGTTCTGCCAGTGGTTGGTCAAGAACCCGGACGGCACCTTCCCGCAAATGTTGGGCCCGGGGCAAGACTTCATGGCTTGCTTGATAGGCGCCAGCATGTGCGGCCTCGGCCTTGGTATCGTGTTCAATTGCAACGGCAGCACGGGAGGCACCGACATCATTGCCGCCATCATACACAAATATAAAGATGTGACGCTGGGACGCATGATTATGGCAAGCGACTTCCTCATCATCAGTTCGTGCTACTTCGTGTTCCACGACTGGAAACGCGTCATCTTCGGCGTCGTCACGGTGTTTGTCATTGGGTTCGTGCTGGACTACATAGTCAACGGGGCGCGGCAGTCCGTGCAATTCCTCATCTTTTCCAAGGAGTATGAAAAAATTGCCGACCGCATTACGAAAGAAACGCATCGCGGTGTGACGGTAGTGGACGGTACGGGCTGGTATAGCAAGAATCCTGTGAAAGTGCTCATCGTATTGGCTTACAAACGCCAGTCGGTTGAGATATTCCGGCTTGTGAAGGACATAGACCCCAACGCCTTCATCTCGCAAAGCTCCGTCATCGGCGTGTATGGTGAAGGTTTCGACCGGCTGAAAGTAAAATGACATTCCCGCCTTGCGGGCAAAGCGGGAGTGCGGCATAAATGAAAGACACGTGTTGCGCCTGCGGGCAGTACGTGTCTTTTTCTTTTTTTTCAACAAAGGAGTTCCGGACGTAAAACATATATACATTGGAATCCGTACGGACAAAAAGCCGAATCGATACAAAAACATGCCCTACAAGCCTTGTATCGGGTGTTTGAGCGGAACATGTTCCGTCCGTGTCCGCAACACGTTGGAAGCGCGTCCGCAACATGTACGGAGCAAACGCGCGACATGTTGCGCCCGAAGCGCACATATGTCCGCCTTTCAAGGCTCACGGATTGCCAATAAAAAAACAATACATTCCAGAAATTAACCACACATATATAATATATAAGATGAAAACGTTCGTATTTGCCACAAACAATGCCCACAAGTTGGACGAAGTGAGTGCCATAGTAGGGAAGGACATACAAATACAAAGTCTGAAAGCCATAGGTTGCCATGACGACATACCCGAAACGGCCGACACGCTCGAAGGCAACGCCCTACTGAAAGCTCGCTACGTATTTGAACGATACCACACCGACTGTTTTGCCGATGACACAGGACTGGAAGTAGAAGCCCTTGGCGGCGCACCTGGCGTATATTCAGCCCGGTATGCAGGCGAAGGACATAACTCGGAAGCCAATGTCCGCAAGTTGCTCCAAGCATTGCAAGGAGTGGAAAACAGGAAGGCACAATTCCGCACGGTATTCGCCCTGATAATAAACGGAGAAGAACATCTGTTTGAAGGAATCGTAAAAGGACGCATCATCGCGGAAAAACGCGGCATGTCGGGCTTCGGTTACGACCCCGTTTTCGTGCCCGAAGGCCACGAAGAGACGTTTGCCGAAATGCCGTCCGAACTGAAGAACCAAATCAGCCACCGTGCCGTGGCCACACGCAAACTGTGCGATTTCCTGACCGGCATACAATAATCCGCCGCACAGGGAGTTATTGAGTAATAAACCACCATGTTCCCTGCCATGATACATAGCATATTCCGACAAGGTACGGCACAGGCATTGGCTGCCACGCTCCTTGCCTTGTCCCCGTTTCCTGCCATGCACTTGCACGCGCAAAAGGCCATAGGACAATGGACCTTGCACCTCTCTTACCATAACCCCACACGCTGTGAGCCTGCCGGAAGCCGACTGTACGTCGTGGCCAACGGAGGGCTATACGCCTACGACAAAGAAGACAACAGCATACAGACGTACAGCAAAGCCGATGTGTTGAACGATACAGGCATATCATACATAGCCTACGGAAAGGAACAACGCATACTGATCATAATCTATGAGAATGCCAACATAGATTTGCTTACAAAAGACGACGAAACGGTAAACCTGGCGGACTACATGAACAAAGAACTCATAGGAGAAAAACGGGTGAACCATGCCTGTTTCGACCGGCAGTATACCTATCTATCCACCTCACAGGGTGTGCTTGTCGTCGACTTGGAGAAGCAGGAAATCAACAACCATTATAACCTGGACCGGAACATACTGGCTGCCCATGTAGAGCAGGGTAAAATTACCGTGGCGACAGACGACGGACTTTACACCGGGATGTTGACTGACAATTTGTTGGATACGGGAAACTGGACGAAAACCTCGTCCGACATTTCCGGATTCCTGTCGCTTTATCAAGACGTACCCATAAAAGAAGAAGTCCCTGAAGGCATTACCCCCGACAGTCCGCTACGAAACTATCCATATTATATGTGTTTCGCCGGTGAACGCTTGCTGATAGCCGGAGGCGGCCATATAGCCGACCGTTTGTACAGACCTGGTACCATCATGCAACTGGACGGTACCCGATGGACCTCCTTCCAAGAAGAAGGCATCTACGAAAAAACCGGACAGCCATACCGCGACATAAACTGTGTCGTACAGGATCCCCTCGACACGGAACACCACTTTGCCGCCTCGGCGGGCGAAGGCATATACGAATTCCGTAACGGACAAATGACAAACTGGTACAGCATGCACAACAGCCCGCTCACCACCGCATTGCCCGGGTATGAATTAGAGGCCAACTATGTACGCATAAACGGTCTGATATACGATTCCTCACACAATCTGTGGATGGTGAACAGCGAAACAAGCCAAGCCGTCCACGTACTGAAAGACAATGGTGAATGGGTCACCATGGATTGTCCGGAATTAAGCGAAGCCAGCAACTTCGGGCGCACCATCTTCGACCGACGAGGTTGGTTATGGGCCACATCGTCCCGCATAGAATCCGGCGGGTTGTTCTGTCTGGATTACAATCATACCGTAGACGACCGTTCGGACGACCGCGAACGTTTTGTTACCCAGTTCACCGATCAGGACGGAACCATTCTGGATCAACGTGCCGTATATTGCATAGCCGAAGACAAGGAAGGAGCCATTTGGATAGGAACCAACCAAGGCCCGCTGGTATTGAATAACCCGTCTGATTTCTTCAGCGAGGACTTGCGCTGTACACGCATCAAGATAAACCGTGATGACGGCAGCGGACTGGCCGACGTACTGTTGGACAATGAAACCATCAATGCCATAGCCGTGGACGGAGCCAACCGTAAATGGATAGGCACCGAAAGCAACGGAATCTACCTGCTCTCTGCGGACGGAACGGAAACCATACAGCACTTCACTCCGGACAATAGCCCACTTCCCTCGGCAAGCATACAATCCATAGCCATACACCCCCGTAACGGAGAGGTATACATAGGCACATCGAAAGGCTTGGCTTCTTACCAAAGCGACGCGACAGAAGCCGAAGAAAGTTTCGACAAAGGAAACGTACGCGCCTACCCAAATCCTGTGCGACCGGAATACAACGGACCCATCACCATAACAGGCATGGAATATGACAGCGACGTAAAGATAACGGACATGGCAGGGCATCTGGTTTACCAAGGACGCTCCTTGGGAGGACAGTTCGTTTGGGACGGACGAAACCGTCAAGGCCGCCGCGTGGCAAGCGGAGTGTACATAGTGCTTGCCGCAGACAAACATGGAAAAGAAGGGGTGGCCTGCAAGATACTCGTCGTAAGATAAGTCAACGCCACTCCCGGCTTCCCCCGAAGGGGAGGGGTACAAGGCATCCGGTCAACCGGAAGCAGGCTGCAATCAAGTCACCTCCCCCTTGGGGGGGAGGAGGGAGGGGGCTTACAGCCCCAAGCGGGCTGATATCTCCAGCATCCGCTCTATCGGCCGCACCGCTTTTGCAGCGATATCCACATCCACTTTTATTTCAGGAGACTCGTTTTTCAGACAGTCATAAAGTTTTTCTAATGTATTCAGGCGCATGTAGCTGCATTCGTTACAAGCGCAAGAACCATTGTCGGGCGGGGCAGGGATGAACTCCGTGTCCGGACACCGCTTATGCATCTCGTGCAGTATGCCCGACTCCGTGGCTACGATGTAACAGTTCTCGGGATGCTTTACCGCATATTTCAGCAATGCGGCAGTAGAACCTACCACGTCAGCCAACTTCAACAGAGCGCCCTTGCATTCGGGATGGGCCAACACCAGCGCACCCGGATGACTGCGCTTCAACTCTATTATCTTTTCTATGGAGAACTGTTCGTGCACATGGCAACAACCGTCCCAAAGCAACATGTTACGGCCTGTGACGCTGTTTATGTAGTTTCCAAGGTTCCTGTCGGGCCCGAAGATGATTTTCTCGTCATGCGGAAAGCTTTCCACTATCTGCCGTGCGTTGGTGGATGTCACCACTACATCAGTCACGGCTTTGACGGCTGCGGTAGTGTTTACATAAGACACTACGGTATATCCCGGATGCTCTCCGACAAACTTGGCAAACGCTTCAGCCGGACAGCTGTCGGCCAACGAGCAACCTGCGGCCATGTCGGGAACCAGCACTTTCTTGTCAGGGCAAAGGACCTTGGCTGTTTCGCCCATGAAGTGAACCCCGCACATCACCAGTACCTGTGCATCGGTACGGGCAGCCCATTGTGCCAGGGCCAGGCTGTCACCCACAAAGTCGGCTATGTCTTGTATCTCGCCACGTTGGTAGTAATGTGCCAGGATGACGGCGTTCTTCTGTTTCTTCAGTTCTTTGATTGCTTCCTTGATATCAACCATATTTATATTATATATTTCTTTTATGTTTTAAAAAGAAAATCTCATGATGGTGATAATAGCCTGTTAATAGTGTGTACAAATAAACGGTGTTTTGCTTGCATGTGAAGTTGTTATTATCCGGACGTAGGTTTTGGATGTTTTTTCCACATGCCATATGGTTGTCCTATCTGTTGACAATAAGCGGGTAATCGGCTTTTGACTTCACACTATCGACAGCCTGTTAGTCCAGGACAAAGTTAGTAACTTTCTCGTTACGCAAGGTGTTTGTACGGCGTAAAAATGTGTGTAATGTGCCGTGATAACTCTTGGTTTGTTTTTTTGCTATGTTCATCAGCGTGGCTTTATAATGGAATTTTCCAGGAATGCAACCTTTAGTTCTTAAAATCTTTGCTGTGGCTTTGCACAGTTTTTCCACAGTTATTAACGGCTGTGTGAACAGAAAGGTCTATCTTTGTGCATTAATCATACGACCATGCGCAAACTAAAGGTTACCGAACTTCATCGTATTAGTACAGAAGAATTTAAAGAGGCTGAAAAGCTTCCCCTCGTAGTGGTATTGGACAATGTGCGCAGCCTGCACAACATAGGTTCGGTGTTTCGTACGTCGGATGCATTCCGCATATCGTGCATTTATCTGTGTGGCATTACGGCCTGCCCGCCTAACCCTGAGATGCATAAGACGGCTCTCGGCGCTGAGTACAGCGTGGACTGGAAACATGTGGACAGTACATTGGAGGCTGTGGAAAGCCTTAAATCGGAAGGTTATACGGTGTATTCCGTGGAGCAGGTGGAAGGCAGCGTGATGCTGGAGAACTTGCAGTTGGAACGGGGACGCAAATATGCCGTGATACTTGGCAATGAGGTAAAAGGGGTGCAGCAGCAGGTGGTGGACGCCAGCGACGGATGCATTGAGATACCCCAATATGGTACCAAGCATTCGCTCAACGTGTCTGTCACGGCGGGCATTGTGATATGGGATTTGTTCAAGCAGCTAAGGTAATTCACAATTTTTCTTTATATAGTTGTTAATTTATTGATATACTGAAAGTTAATTTTCAGTATACAGGGCCGTTGTTCGCAACGTGTTCGGAGCGCGGACGGAACATGTTCGGAGCAAACACGCAACGCGTTGCGGCCGTGCTCGCGACATGTTGCGGATAAATCCCCTATATATGGCATTTTCGGACGATTACGCGCAGCGTTTTGCCCAATGTCCCTTCCGAATGGCCGTTTATTGAAATTCTCTGCGGGATGTAGTGTGTATTCCTTATATTTTTCGTATATTTGCTGCATAGCCATAATGAAAAAGGTAATATCCTCATTTTCACTATCCTTTTATTTTGTATTTGTAATATGAAGAAGACAATATCATCTTGGATTCAGATTTTGTTGGGCTGTACCATCATGGCAGCAGGTTTTGTGTATTTCATCAACCCTTACAACATTGTGCCGGGAGGTGTGTATGGTGTGAGCATCGTATTGCACAATTTATTTCCTTCCATACAGGTGGGTACTTTCGGTTACATGTTCGATGTTCCTTTGCTCATACTCTCCATGGTGTTGTTGGGTGCCAAGCTGGGCACGCGCACCATTGTGGCCGCGCTTATCACGCCGTTCATCATGAACTTCCTGTCTTACATAGGCTATCCCAATGAAGAAGCCTTGCACGCTCTCGACCCGTCGCTCTTAGTGGGCGGACTGCTCGACATGACAGACCACTTGCTGCTGACGTCCATCATCGGTGCGTCGCTCATCGGTATTGGAGAGGGACTTGTGGTGCGCAACCAAGCCACTACGGGCGGTAGCGACATTGTGGCCATGATTTTGCAGAAGTATGCCCACATACGTTTCTCCACCGGCATTCTGATGGTCGACGCGGTGGTAGTGGGCTTCGGCCTTGTAGTGATAGGTTTCGGCATAGGTAGTGCGGACGATGTGGCACAGCCTTCGTTCTATCTTTCCTTCTATTCGCTCATCGCCATCTTTGTGACATCGCGTGTATTGGCACGTGTCATAAACGGCGAGAAAAACGATAAGCTCATCTTTGTGATAAGTGACAAGGAACTTCCGTTGCTGCACAAATATATTTTGGAAGACTTGGACCGCACGGCTACGCACATCAAGAGCAGCGGCCTTTATACGAAAGCCGAGAAGCAGATGCTGTTTCTGGTGGTAAGCTATAAGGAAGTGGCTGGTCTGAAAGCTATGATAAAAGAAGCCGACCCGAATGCTTTCGTCGTGGTGACGGACGCTTACGACGCTTTTGGCGAAGGGTGGAAAGAACTTCCTTCGCGCAACGAAGTGCAACCCGAATAAGGACAGAGTGGGAGAGCGATGCCTTACAGTTGGCCGCTTTCTACCAATAACACGATTCTTTCTGTCAATGCGTCTTCCCCTTCAGGGTCGTACTGCTTTTTCAGGCTGGCCCCGAAGAGTGCGGCGAATGCCTGGTAAAACCCTGCACGGAACGGGCCGAGAAAAGCCCTGACAAGTTCAAAGCCCGTGGAGTTGGTCTGTCGGTCTATCAGTTTTATCAAGAGCTTGCCTTGCGAGAAGGTAAGCTTCTTCATGCGCGGAGTGTATTGCTGCTTGATACTCTTCTCCATGTACTTCAGGTGCCGCTGGCGTGCCTCTTCGTCGGGCAACGTTTGCAGGTACTCGTACGTCTCTATGATGGCCGTCCGCACTTCGTTGGCTATGGGCAGCACCTTCTTTACGTCCCTTATCAAGCGATAGTAACGCCGCATGTCGCGCTTGTTCTTAAAGACCATGGGTTTGAATATGTAGACGGTGCTTAGCTGTACGCAAGGAATGGTGTCGCCCTGATACACGCACATGGGAGTAAGGTACACGGATTTCGTGGAAGGTGGTGCGTCATCCGCTCGTCCCTGTGCCCGTAGCATGGAGACGGTAAGACAAAGCAATGTGATGGTCATGATGAATTTTCCGCGCATCTTCATATTGCAAATGTACGCTATTCCGCGTAATACAAGCATATTGCGTGTGTTTTTCGTTGTATTGTTAACTTATTTAAGGTAACTTAGCGCGCTAAAAATGTCTATGCAATACCTGAAAACATTCATCATATCGGCCATGATTCTGGCAGCTTCTTCGCTTGGGGCGCAGACTCCTTCCCTTATCCTTTGGGAGGAAAACCTTGAAGAACTGGCAGAGGAGACAGGCGAACTTCCTGCATGGGAAGACGAATTGGAAGATTTGTCGTATCGTTTGCACGAACCGCTTAATTTGAACTCTGCCACACGTAGGGAATTGGAACAGTTCCCTTTTCTCACCGCCCGGCAAGTGGAGGGCATTCAGGCTTATGTATACATCCACGGACAAATGAAGACGCTCTACGAACTTCAGTTAGTGGAGGGAATGGACAAGCGCACCATAGAACGGTTGCTTCCTTATGTATGCGTCCGTCCGGTGGAAGAGGGAAGGAACTTTCCCTCCTTGAAACGAATCTTCAAATATGGCAAGCACGAAGCATTGGCCCGGTTTGATGTACCCTTCTACACAAGGGAGGGATACCGGAAGGAATACCTCGGCCCGTCTCCTTACCATTCATTGCGCTATGGCTTTCGTTATGGCGAGTATTTGCAAGTGGGCTTTTCGGCGGAGAAAGACGCGGGCGAGCCGTTTTTCGCCCTGCACGATGCCAAGGGATATGACTACTATTCCGTCTACTTCCTGTTGAGGGATGCAGGCAGATTGAAAGCCTTGGCGTTGGGAAACTACCGCCTTTCCTTCGGGCAAGGATTGGTATTGGGGAACAATTTCGGGCTTGGCAAGTCTTTTTCCCTGGTTACTTCCGATTTCCGTGGCACAGGCATCCGTCGTCATTCTTCTACTGATGAGTATAATTATTTCCGGGGTGCGGCAGCTACGGTGAATGTGTCTGAAAAGTTGTCGGCATCGGCATTTTATTCGCACCGTTCGCTCGACGGGACGGTGGAGGACGGCAACCTGGTATCCATCTACAAGACCGGACTGCACCGTACACAAAAGGAGGCCGACAAGGCGAATGCGGCAACCTTGCAGGCGGCAGGTGGTAACGTGAACTACGAAGGGGATGCGTTGCACGTGGGCATTACCGGGCTATATTACTTCTTCGACCGTCCCTATGAACCCCGTTTGCGCAAGTATGCCAAGTATAACCTGCACGGCACCCGTTTCTATAATGCGGGGATTGATTACCGTTATCGTTCGGGAGGTTTCGGCTGGTCGGGAGAAGCGGCCATCGGGACAAAAGGATGTGCTTTCCTCAACCGCTTGAGCTATGACTTCTCACCCGACTACCGCTTGTTGCTTGTACACCGTTACTATGCGCACGACTATTGGGCCATGTTTGCCGGGAGCTTCGGCGAGGGAAGCACACCACAGAACGAAAACGGTTGGTACATGGCCGCCGAAATTTCGCCATTTGCCCGGTGGAGGTTTTTCGCCTCTGCCGATTTCTTTTCCTTTCCGTGGTGGAAATACCGCATAAGCAAGCCGTCGCAGGGCACAGACCTCCGTTTTCAAGCTGTCTATACACCCCGTGAAGATTTGACGCTGCTTGCCAATTATCGTTACAAGCGCAAGGAGCGTGACGTGACGGGCACGGGCGGGGAGGTGACATTGCCCACCCATCACCACCGGATACGCGTGCGCGGCACTTACCGTCCCGGCGCATGGCACTTTCAAACCACGGCGGACTATGTGTTGTTCCGCCAGCAACATTATTCCTCCAGGCACGGCTGGCAATGCACACAGTTGTGCGCCTACACGTTGCCTTGCTTGCCTTTGTCGTTGTCGGTACAGGGCACTTACTTCGATACGGACGACTACGATTCGCGTGTATATGTCTACGAGCGGGGACTGCTTTACACGTTCTACACCCCGGCGTTTTCGGGGCAAGGCTTCCGCTGTTCGGCCTGTGTGCGTTACGATTTGGGTGAAACGGCGATGCTGCTCGTAAAGTTGGGACATACCGCCTATGGCGACAGGGACGAGATTGGTTCGGGCAACGACCTGATACGCGGCAACCGGAAGACCGACCTGCAAGCCCAACTCCGCCTGAAGTTTTGAGAAAAAGAAGAAGCCCCAAGAGAATATCTCCTGGGGCTTTCCCGCTGGCCTGTTGGACTACCAAGATTCGAACTTGGACAAACAGAACCAAAATCTGTTGTGCTACCATTACACCATAGTCCAAACATCGGGTGCTTTCTTTTGAAAAGCGGTGCAAAGATAGGGCATTGCCGCGATACTCGCAAACTTTTTGTTTGTTTTTTCAACGAAATGCTTTAGGAACAGGCAGAAAACGGCTTGCCGGCTTATGCTGCATGGTGTTTGTGTTTGGCGCGGGCTTTATGCAGAAAACGGGCAGGTATTTCCGGCCTGAGGACGGAACGCGTTGCGGGTGCAAGCGCGACATGTTGCGAGTACGGCCGGAACACGTTGCGGCCGCGCTCCGTACACGTTCGGGACAAACGCCCCGGATGCTGCCGTTTACGAACACTTGTATGCCGATGATAATTGCTTGATATATTGTGCGAAAGGCATAAAAAAGCAGGACCGGCGCTTCATAGGCCGGTCCTGTCGTTTTGCTTGCCTGGCGGCAGGCTGTGTGTATGTCTTTATTTTGCAATGACCAGATAATAGTTCTTCTTGCCACGTTGCACAAGCAGATACTTGCCATCCAACAGGTCGGCTGTAGTGACCATCTGGTCGAAAGCGGCGAGTTTCTCCTTGTTGAGCGACACGCCTCCGCCTTGCACCAGCTTGCGCATCTCGCCTTTCGAGGCGAATATCGCGGCGTTTTCCACAAAGAGGTCCACGGCCTTGACGCCTGCGCCAAGCGCGTCGCGCGAAACCT
>CALUGY010000084.1 GCA_944320295.1 uncultured Bacteroides sp. | reverse complement strand
ACTCGAAGATGATGTACGACTCGGACGAATTGGGGTTGAAACCTGCATAGCGCGTCTTGTAATCATCTTCGTAGAGAATGACGGCATTCTCGCGCTTGGCCACCTCCAGGTTGGCGTCGGACTTGGCAAGACCCAACGTCCAGGTAGAAGCACCTTTCATGGTATGGTTCTTGGCCAACGCGTTGGTGTGGATGGAGATAAAGAGGTCGGCCTTGGCATTGTTGGCAATCTCGGCACGACGGTTCAAGGGGATGAATACATCCGTCTTGCGCGTATAGACCACCTTCACGTCCGGGCAACCCTGCTCAATGAGGCGGCCCAGCTTGAGGGCCACGTTCAGGTTGATGTTCTTCTCCTTGGAGATTTTCCCTATGGCACCGGGGTCGTGCCCGCCGTGCCCGGCGTCGATGACGACTGTAAAATCTTTTGCTCCCACTTCGGTAGCAAAAAAAGGCAGACAGAGCAGGCCGATGCAGGCCGTGATATATAATAATATGTGTAACAGGTTCCGCTTCATAAGAAAGTATTTGCAAAATTAGTGCAAATTATAGAAAACTCATGCTTCCCATTCAAGTTTTATTTTCTTTCTATCTTATTTAACTTGAAAGCGGGCAGGTGAACACATCGTCCGAAAAAAGCCTAACTTTGCGCCCCGAAATGCAAAAGCCGCACCCGGAGGCAGCCAAACAACGGCTCCGGAGCGGCAAGAACCACCTTCCGGACATGAAACAAAACCCCATTATCCGCCTTTTGAAAGACTGGACGCTGCCCGTGGCCATGGTGACGGGCACATTGGCTTACTTCGTCTTGTCGCGCACGCCCATGCTCGCCCCACTCAAGCCGGGCATAGAGGGCATAGTGAACGTGCTCACCCCGTTGCTCATCTTCGCCCAGCTGCTGCTCACCTTCTGCAAGGTGGAAGTACGCGAACTGCGCCCCAAAGCCTGGCACGGATGGCTGCTGCTGTTTCAGGCGGCGGCCTGCCTGCTGATGGCCGCGCTGCTGAAGTGGTGCCCCATGAACGAGGTGTACCGCGAGGTGTTCGAGGGGCTGATGGTGTGCCTCATCTGCCCCACCGCCACGGCGGCGGGCGTCGTCGCGTCCAAGCGGGGCGGCAGCGCATCGAGCCTCACCACCTACACGCTGTTGTCCAACCTGCTGGCCGCCGTGGCCGTGCCGCTGGTGTTCCCGTGGGTGGAGCCTCATGCCGACGTGTCGTTCGTCGGGGCTTTCCTGCGCATCTTGGGCAAGGTGTTCCCGCTACTGCTCATGCCCTTCCTGACGGCATGCCTGCTGCGCGCCTTCCTGCCCTCCGTGCACCGCTGGCTGACAAGCTTCCACGGTGCGGCGTTCTACCTGTGGGGCGTGGCGCTGGCCATCGTTTCGGGACAAACCGTCCGCGCATTGGCCAACAGCTCCGCGCCTGTCTACGCCGAGGTGCTGATAGCCTTGGGCGGACTGGCGGCCTGCTGTATCCAGTTCTACTTGGGCAAGCGCACGGGCGGACGTTACGGCGAGCGCATCAGCGGCGGACAGGCCCTGGGGCAGAAAAACACAGTACTCGCCATCTGGATGGCCTACACGTATCTCAACCCGCTCTCGTCCGTAGGCCCCGGCTCGTATGTGCTGTGGCAGAACATCATCAACAGCTGGCAACTGTGGAAGAAACGCAAGCGTGAACAGGCCGCAACATGCCCGTCCCAAGCCTGAAGCCTGCGCCGCTTCCGCCTCGCAGCTACTTTTCTCCTCCTTTGTACGTACTTTGGTTTGCCTTCCTGCGTACTTTCCTTGCTTACCCACCCGGGTGGTTCGATCGCTCCACCCCCGTGGTTCGATATTCCCACCCGGGTGGGACGATATACCCACGGCCGTGGGTAAGTAAACAAAGTGCGCACGAAGCACAAGCTCCGGCGCACCTTGCAGCAACTTATCTATGTAGGAAGATTATTCGTAACCCAACTTCGTCTCGTTGTAGTCAGACGCGATGTAGGCGGGCCGTCCCTTGGTCTCCTTGAAGATGCGGCCTATGTACTCGCCTATCACACCCAACGCGAACAGCTGGATGCCTCCAAGGAAGAGGATGACGATGATGAGCGTGGGGAAGCCAGCGGCCTGGTCGCCATAGAGCAGGGTCTTGACCAGGAAATAGATGCCGTAGACAAAGCTGGACACGGAGCACAACAGCCCGCACACGGTGGCAATGCGCAGCGGCGCGGTGGACGACGAGGTGATGCCCTCGATGGCCAAGTTGAGCAGTCGGAAGAAACTCCACGACGAGCGACCCGCCACACGGTCGCCCCGGTCAAACTCGATGCCCTTCTTGCGGTAGCCTATCCAGCAAAACAACCCTTTCGTATAACGCTCATGCTCGCGCAACCGGCGCAAAGTGAGCACACAGCGGCGGTCGAGCAGGCGGAAGTCGCCCACGTTGGGCAGGATGTCTATGCGGCTCATCTTCTGCAGCAAGGAGTAGAAGGCCAAAGACAGGCGACGGCGCAGCCAGCTCTCCTCGCCCCGGGTGCGGCGGCGGGCATAGATGTCGTCATAGCCCTCCTCCCAGTACTTCAGCATCTGGTCCACCAGTTCGGGCGGGTCTTGCAGGTCGGCGTCCATCACCACGCAGCAGTCGCCCGTGGCATAGTCGAAGCCCGCCAGCATGGCAATCTCCTTGCCGAAGTTGCGGCTCAGGTTCACGTAGTTCACACGCGGGTCTTCAGCGCGCAACCGGCGCAGGCAGTCCAGCGAACGGTCGGAGCTGCCGTCGTTCACAAACAGCATCTCCCATTCGTAGCCACCGTTGCGGGCCATCAGTTCCAACAAACGTTTGTAGAGCACGGGGAGCGTGGCCTCCTCGTTATAGACGGGAATCAATAGGGTAACTTTCTTCATTGTCGCTATAGGCTGTCAGCCTGATGTTTGCGGCAAAGGTATCACTTTTTTCGCGTGAACACGAAGCGCACAAGCAGAAAATTGACGGGGATGGCGATGGCGAACACGGGCACGGGCGCCAACGGTTTGGAAAGGCCCGCCCACAGGAAGAAGTTGAGCAGCGCAATGTGCAGCAGGTAGTTGCACAGGTGTGCCCCGCCAAAGCCGAACGCCTTGCCCCACGACGGCTTCTGCCCGAAGGTGAAGTAGGCGGTAAGGTAGAAGTTGGCCACGAAGCTGAGCGCGTAGCCCACGGTGTAGGCCACATTCACGTTGATGACAAGCTGCAACACGAAGTACAGCCCGTAGTGCAAGGCGGTGGCAAAGGCCCCCACCATGACGAAACGGGCAAACGCGGGCAGTCGGGACAGTTTCAACATGACATTTATAATAATTGGGCGTTTCAGCGCGGGCAAAGTTAGGCATAGTTCTAATATAATTCGTACTTTTGCCGATGGAAATCAAAAAACGAGCGCATATGTCAGACAGAAAGAAGGCGTTTTGGTTCATAGCCGTGCTGAGCATACTTGTCATTGTCCCGTTCTTGGGCGAAACCATCTTCCACACCAAAGGAGAGCCGCGCGAGGCCATCGTGGGCATGGCCATCTTACAGGACGGCAACTGGATTCTGCCGCTGAACTACGGCACGGACATAGCCTACAAGCCCCCGTTCCTGTATTGGTGCATCGCCGCGTTCTCGTGGTTGCTGGGCGGCGTCACGGAGTTCTCGTCGCGCCTGCCGTCGGCCCTGTCGTTCCTGGCCATGCAGATGGTTTTCTTTGCCTTCGTGGCCAAGCGGAAGGACGTGAAGACGGCGGTGTTCACCTCCATACTGCTGCTCACTTCGTTCGAGGTGCACCGGGCAGCCGTGGGTTGCCGTCTGGACATGCTCCAAGTGTCGCTCATCGTCATTTCCATGTGCCTGCTCTTCCGTTGGGATGAGAAAGGATGCCGGGACGTGCCTTGGCTGGCCGTTGTGCTGATGGCCTGTGCCTCGATGACCAAGGGGCCGGTGGGTTCCATCTTCCCCTGCCTGGTCATCGGCGTGTACCAGCTGGTGCGCGGACGCTCGTTTGCCAAAGCATTCTTTTCATTGGCAGGCATCGGACTGCTGTCCCTCATCCCGCTGGCCGCGTGGTTCTGGGCGGCCTACCAGCAAGGAGGCAAAGAGTTTGCCGACCTGATGTTGGAGGAGAACACGGGACGCTTCTTCGGCAAGATGTCCTACGAGTCGCACGAAAACCCGCTGTGGTACAATTTCCTCACCCTGATATGGGGGTGGATACCTTGGACGCTGGTGCTGTTTGCCTCGCTGTTCACGCTGAAGTGGAAGGGCATACGCTTGCTTCCGGAGGGGAACTCATGGGGAACGCGGCTCCGCCAAGCTTGGACAAAATTCCGCAGCCAGTCGCCCGTGCAACTGTTCACGTGGCTGGCCATCTTGGTGATATTCGTGTTCTACTGCATACCGAAGAGCAAGCGCAGCGTCTACCTGTTACCCATCTACCCCTTCATGGCCGTGCTGATAGCTGAATACCTGTTTGCTTTGGCAACCCAACATAAGGAGAAAATGTTCAAGGTATGTGCCTGGATATTTGCCGGCCTGTCGTTACTGCTCACGGCCACCTTTGCGGCGGTACGCCTTGGCTGGATTCCCGACTCCGTGTGGGGCACGGGCCGCCATGCCGCAGAAAACGTGGCCTTCATGCACGCCCTTGAAGAAACGGCTTTGTCCGTACCGCAATGGTTGCTCGTGGCTCTGCCCGTGGTGGCCGCCTGCTGTCTGCTGCACATGGTCGTAAAGCAAAAGGCGGGAAGCCACGCGCTGCTGTATGGCATTGCGGGCTGCATGCTCTGCCTGTTTGTCGCGCTCGACGGGGTTTACCAACCCGTGACACTCCAGGTCAAGTCGGACAAGCACCTGGCCGAGCGCGTGAAGTCTTATGTGCCGCAAGGGCCTGTGTATTCGTTTACAGGCACCAGCTTCTACTCCGTCAACTTCTATCTGGACAACCGCATGAGGCACATCGAGAAAGAACGCCCCGTATCGGAAGCCTACTTGCTGGTCCCCATAAGGCTGGAAGAAAACATGCTCCAAGCCCTCAGCCAAGACTACAGGCTGGAGAAGGTATTCCAAACAGAGAAACGGAGCTGCGACCTGCGTTCACCGGTAAGCTTCTACCGCCTCGAACCGATAACCCATTGACCAAAACCTTAACCGCTTTCTGACGTGAATCCATTATCCATCATAGACAAATATTATCCGCAAGACAACGAACTGAAGCACATACTGCTCACCCATAGCCGGAGCGTGGCAGCCAAAGCCGTGGACATTGCCCGGCGACATCCGGAACTGTCGGCCGACGAGACCTTCCTTTACGAGGCCGCCATGCTGCACGACATCGGCATCTTCCTGACCGATGCGGCAGGTATCTTCTGTTTCGGCAAGATGCCCTACATCTGCCATGGCTACCTGGGTGCCGACCTGATGCGCAAGGAGGGCTACCCCCGTCACGCCCTGGTCTGCGAACGCCACACCGGAGCCGGTCTTTCGTTGGAAGAAATCATGGCGCAGGACTTGCCGGTTCCCCATAGGGAGATGACACCTGTAAGCATTGAAGAGCAAGTGGTATGCTTTGCCGACAAGTTTTTTTCCAAGACCCGCCTTGACAAAGAGAAGAGTGTAGAGAAAGCACGGAACAGCCTGCTGAAGTACGGAGCGGCCGGGGTAGAACGCTTCGACGGCTGGTGCCGCCGCTTCCTTTAACTGCCTAAATTTCTTTAAAAAGGGAGACTATCCACACAAATTTGCGTACTTTTGCCCCGCCGAGCGTAAACCAATAAGCGAACCACGCCATTGAAAGCGAATTTATCCATATCACTACTGCTATCATTCATCTTGCTTTTTCTGTCGGCCGAGGCTGTATCACAGCGCCGGGGTGGGGATAAGTCACTTTCAGACAAGGACCGTGGCACCCTCTTGCTGCCGGGCGATTCGCTATCGGGAAACAGGCGGCACATAGCCCCCCCCGTACAAGATTCCATCGCTTCCGACACATTGGCCAACGACTCCGTGGAGGTAGAGAAGAAAGACGGGCTGGACGCCCCGGTATCTTACGAAGCAAACGACTCCATCGTCTTCACCCAAGAGGGTTATGCGCACTTGTATGGCGACGGTAAGGTCACCTATCCCTCGCAGAACATCGAACTTACGGCGGAAGTCATCACCATGAACATGGACAGCAGCACGGTATACGCCCACGGAGTGGAAGACTCCATAGGCGTAATGCAAGGCACACCCGTGTTCAAGGACGGCTCCACACCTTACGAGACCAACACCATCCGCTACAACTTCAAGAGCAAGAAGGGTATCATCAGCAACGTGGTGAGCCAGCAGGGCGAGGGCTACGTGACCGGAAACAATGCAAAGAAAGGCAGCGGCGACGAGCTGTACATGAAGAAAGGACGCTACACCACGTGTGACAACCACGAACATCCCCACTTCTACATGCAGATGACCTATGCCAAGGTGCGTCCCAAGAAAAACGTGGTGACCGGCCCGGCTTATCTGGTGGTGGAGGATGTACCTTTGCCCTTGGCCGTGCCCTTCTTCTTCTTCCCCTTCTCAAGCAGTTACCAGTCGGGCTTCTTGATGCCGACGTACATGGACGACTCGGCGCGCGGGTTCGGCCTGACGGACGGAGGTTACTACTTTGCCATCAGCAACCAAATGGACTTGAAGCTGCGGGCCGACATCTTTACCAAAGGGTCCTGGGCTCTGAACGCCGAGTCGAACTACGTGAAGCGGTACAAATATTCCGGCCTGTTGCAGGCCAGCTACCAGGTAACGAAGACAGGCGACAAAGGGCTTAGCGACTACTCCGTGGCGAAGGACTTCAAGATTGTATGGTCGCACCGCCAGGACCCGAAAGCCAACCCATACTCCACTTTCTCGGCAAGCGTAAACTTCGCGACCAGCAGCTATGAGCGCAGCAACATAGACAACATCTACAACCCCTACGCCATGTCGCAGAACACGAAGACATCGAGCGTGAGCTACTCGCGTAACTTCTTCGACAACAAGCTGAGCATATCCGCCACGATGAACATAGCGCAAACCATGCGCGACTCGTCGGTAAACGTCACGCTTCCCGACCTCAACATAGCGCTCACCACGATATATCCGTTCCGGCGCAAGCACCAAGTGGGAGACGAACGCTGGTACGAGAAAATTTCCTTGCGGTATACCGGCCGCTTGACCAACAGCATACAAACGAAGGACAACCTGCTGTTCAAGTCGAACTTGGTGCGCGACTGGGAGAATGCCATGCAGCATGACATCCCCATCAGCGCCACGTTTACCCTGTTCAAGTACTTCAACGTGACCCCTTCGTTCAACTATACGGAGCGATGGTATCCCCGCAAAGTAAAGCGGGCCTGGGACGAGCAAAGGCAGCAAGAGGTGCGCACGGACACCGTTTACGGCTTCCACCGCATGTACAACTTCAATGCCAGCATGAGCCTCAACACGAAGATCTACGGCATGTACAAGCCGCTCATCTTTCCCAAGAAGGATATACAGATTCGCCACGTCATAACTCCCTCCATCAGCATCAGCGGCGCGCCGGATTTCAGCTCGTCCCGTTTCGGCTTCTACGACTCATACGTCCGCCACTATCCTGACGGCAGGCGCGACACGGTGCGCTATTCGTACTACCAAGACCAACCATTCTTCTCATCGTCATCGGGCAAGCAGGGCATCATTTCGTTCGACTTGTCGAACAACATCGAAATGAAGTACAAGGACAAGAACGACTCCATCCGCAAGATAAGCCTTATCGACGAGTTGGGATTCGGCATCAGCTACAACATGGCTGCCAAGGAAAAGCCGTGGAGCGACCTGGACTTCAGCATGCGACTGAAACTGAGCAAGAACTATACGTTGAGCATGTCATCGCGCTTTGCCACATATGCCTACGAGTTCGACGAAAACGGCGACGTGTATGTGGGCAACCGCACAGAGTGGTCGTACGGGCGTTTCGGACGGTGGTCGGGCTACGGCACGTTGTTCAGCTGGACCATCAACAACGACACTTGGAAAAAGATACGCGACTTCTTCACCGGCAACAAAGATGACGAGCAAAACGGGCAGGAAGATGGCGAAAACCAAAGTGACGACGAAAGCGACAACAGCAGGGAATCCGGAAGAACGGCCGGGCGGAAGAAGGAGCAGGCCGCCGTGGACGCAGACGGATACCAAGTGTTCAAGATGCCGTGGTCCATCAATTTCAGTACCGGATTCAACATCTCCGAAGACCGGTCGAAACCCATCAACCGCAAGAAGATGCGCTATCCCTACAGGATAAGCCTCAACGCCTTGAACATAAACGGCAACATCAAGATTTCGAACAAGTGGTCCATCAACTTCAACTCCGGCTACGACTTCAACGCGAAGGAAATCACGCAAACTTCGTTCAACATCACGCGCGACCTGCATTGCTTCAGCATGACGGCCAGCGTGCATCCCTTCGGCTACTACAAGTCGTACAACTTCACCATTCGGGCCAACGCCAGCATCCTGCAAGACCTCAAGTACGAGCAGCGCAGCCAAACGCAAAGCAACATCCAGTGGTACTAACCAAAAACCGCTATCTATCAGCAGAATAATTACAGCATATTACGTCCGTGCTTCCAACATGTCGCGAGCGCGCTCGCAACACGTTGCGACCGTGTCCGGAACACGTTGCGGCCACGCTCCGGACATGTCGCGCCCGAAAGCGCAATAAGAACCCCTGCCGGAGCATGTGCCCCGGCCAGATTCTTCCATCGAAAAACTTACGGTATTCCCGCCCGCTTCACCATTCCACGGGTTCCATGCCGTGCGCCTGCAAGTAGGCGTTCGCCTGGCTGAAGTGCCTGTTACCGAAGAAACCGTTGTAGGCTGAAAGGGGCGACGGATGGGCCGAAGTCAGCACCAGATGGCGGTTGCGGTCGATGAACGCGCCCTTTCGCTGCGCGTACGCTCCCCACAGGATGAAGACCAAGTGTTCCTTCTCCTCGGCCAGCAGACGGATGACGGCATCGGTAAACGTCTCCCACCCCCGGCCTTGGTGCGAACCGGCTTGGTGCGCCCGCACGGTCAGGGTGGCGTTGAGCAACAGCACGCCCTGCCGCGCCCAACGTGTCAGGTTGCCCGTGGCGGGAGGTTCCGTACCGATGTCCGATTTGATTTCCTTGAATATGTTGAGCAACGAGGGCGGAAACGCCACCCCGTCGTTCACCGAGAAGCACAGGCCGTGTGCCTGCCCCGGGCCGTGATAAGGATCTTGCCCGATGATTACGACTTTCACCCGGTCGAAGGGGCAAAGGTTGAAGGCATTGAATATCAACTTGCCCGGCGGGTACACCGCACCTTGGCGGTACTCATCGCGCACAAAGTCGGTCAACGTTTTGAAATACTCTTTGTCGAACTCCGGCTGCAAACGCGCCCGCCAACTTTCTTCTATCTGTACGTTCATGATGTATGGTGATGGTTTGTCCCGCTAAGATACGAACTATTTCCCGCTCTCCATGCAAACATCCTGTCAAATAAGGTAGATGCCATGTTCCCGGCACTCGCGGCGCATCTCGTCCGGCCAGATGCTGGCCTGTATCTCGCCGATGTGCGCCTTGCGCAGGTAGAACATGCAGAGCCGCGACTGGCCTATGCCGCCCCCGATGGACAGGGGCAATGTGCCGTCCACCAGTCGCTTGTGGAAGTACAACTCCAGCCTGCGCTCCTCGCCCTCCAGCGCCAACTGCCTCAACAGCGCGGCCTTGTCCACCCGGATACCCATCGACGAAAGTTCTATGCCCCGTTGCAAGATGTCGTCCCAAAGCACGAGGTCGCCGTTCAATCCGGGCAAATCGTTCAGGCCGGGCGTGGTGTAGTCGTCATAGTCCGGCGCGCGCCCGTCGTGCTTCTTCCCGTCGCCCAGCTTGCAACCTATGCCAATGATGAACACCGCCCGGTGCTTGTGCGTGATGGCATTTTCGCGCTCCTTCGGCGTCATGTCCGGATACAGGCGGCGCAACTCCTCCGCATGGATGAAGTGCACCTTTTGCGGCAGGCACGGCTTGATCTGCGGATACATTTCGTACACCATGTATTCAGTCCTCACTATCGCGGCATAAATGCGCTCCACGATCTCCTTGAGGAATTCCACGTTGCGGTCGGCAGGTGTAATCACCCGCTCCCAGTCCCATTGGTCCACGTACAGCGAGTGCAGGTTGCCCAGCTCCTCGTCCGCGCGGATGGCGTTCATGTCCGTGTAGATGCCGTATCCAGGCTCTATGCCATACTCGGCCAGCGTCAGGCGTTTCCATTTGGCCAGCGAGTGCACCACCTCCGCCTGGGCATCGCCCAAATCTTTTATGGGGAAGGAAACGGGGCGCTCCACGCCATTCAGGTCGTCGTTGATGCCCATGCCCTTCAGCACGAACAACGGGGCCGTCACTCGCCTCAGCCTCAGTTCCGATGAAAGGTTCAATTGGAAAAACTCCTTAATCTGTTTGATGCCCAACTCGGTCTGCTGCAAGTCGAGCACAGGCTTATACCCCTGCGGGGCTATCAAGTAACTCATATAAACGTTCTATTTGTTCGGTATTAATTTGTCGTGCAAATATAAAAATAATATGGCACATACAACATTATTACGGGAAATTATAAATCAAAATGCTTGATATCATTCAATAATCATTTCAAAATAACATCAGCTCCTCTCCCATCTGCCCCGAAAAGAGACAATATAAAAAGTAAGCCAACATTAGGAACATGCCGGGATTTTTTATACTTTTGTCCCCGCATTACGGCTCCGTAGCTTAGTGAATAGAGCGTCAGATTCCGGTTCTGAAGGTCCTGGGTTTGAGTCCCAGCGGGGTCACGATAACCCCTTAATAATCAATGCATTATTAAGGGCTTTTCTTTTTATAGTAATAGTAAAAACAGGCTTAAAATAGTCTTTCAAGAGGTATATATCTATGGTTGTTGGTCTATTGTTGTTCCCAAATTATTTGAGATAACATGCTGACATTCAAAGTAGAAATCCTAAAAAACAAGCAAAAAACAGACGGTACTTACAATGTGAAGATAAGAATGACCTATAATAGGGAGGTCAAGAGGTTGCCCACCAATATCTTTGTAAGACCCTGTGACCTCACTAAGTCACTTAAATTAAAGAATCCCCGGTTTATCAAAGAAGCAGATGCTTTGGTAAGACAATACCAAGAAATATGCGCGGCTCTTCCTCTAGAAGCATCCAATTATGGCATTGATGAGATACTGGAGTTCATCAAAACAGCACAAGAAAAGAACAGGAGTATTGACTTCATCCAGTTCTGTAAAGAATGGCTGGAGCAAACTAAAATAAAAGGTAAGAAGAATTATAAAACAGCCCTCAATTCTTTTGTAGCCTACATAGGCAAAAGCAGTTTACCAACCAGCCAAGTAACCAAAGACCTTATCAAGGGATTCATGAAGTACCTCTTAGAGAGGAGAGCAATAAGAACAGCAGAGCTTGAAAGGAAAGGTAAAAGAATACCTTCCAACAGGGCTGTGTCACTCTATTTGGGAAGTATTAGGCATTTGTTCAATGAAGCCAAGAAAAGGTACAATGACCATGACAGGGGGATTATCCTTATTCCCAATTCTCCTTTTGAGGGACTTGAACTGCCCAAGCAGGAAGCTACCAGAAAGAGGGCACTTTCTCCGGAAGTGATAAAGAAAATCTGGAAACTGCCCTATGTCCTGAACAGCACCAATGGCAGGGAAAGGAGATGCCCTTACAATCTGGCCAAGGATTGCTTCATTTTATCATTCTGTCTAATAGGCATGAACTCAGCAGATTTGTATAACTGCTCTGAATTAGAAGATGGGGTTATCACCTATTATAGGACTAAGACCAAGGACAGAAGACTGGATAAAGCCAAGATGCAAGTAGTAGTACCTCCTATGATAATGTCTCTGCTCCAGAAGCATAGAGATTTTACAGGTAAAAGAATCTTTAATTTCTATCATAACTATTCAACAGCCAACAATTTCAACAGGGCCATCAATGCAGGTTTGAAAGAGATTGGCAAACTGCTGAAAATAGATGATTTGGAGTATTATGCTGCAAGGCATAGCTGGGCTACCATAGCCATCAACAAAGCAGGAATAGACAAATATACCGTCCATTCAGCCCTCAACCATATAGACGAATCCATGAAAGTAACGGATATTTATATAGAAAGGGACTTTAAGATTGAGAATGAAGCTAACAGGAAAGTGATTGAGTTTGTATTTGGCAGTAGAACTGCTTTTTAGGCTCCAGAAGTAGATATTGATAAGAATCTCTGTAATCACTTTTGTGGTTATGGGGATTCTTAACTATATTTGCGCACTAAGGCGTATATTATATATTATTGTAATGAGTGACAATAAGCTAAAAACAAATGCAGAACTATTGCTGGAATTTTCAAATAATATGCCAGAAGAACTGAGTGGCATAGATTCAATTGAAGGATTCAGCATTGATGATTCACCCCATGAAAAAACAGATAGAATGCCTTCTAAAGAGGAAATAATTAATACTCCACTCATTATAGAAAAAGAAAAAACTACCAGTAATATTGTAACATCCCAATCCATAGAATTTATAGAGTGTGATGAAAATATCAATTATCTATCTGACAAATGGAAAGAAACACCTTGTGGCATCATAGAATGTCAGGTGCCACATGTAGGTGCAACCTACTTGGAAATGTACTCTGACAGGGATTCTATCATTGTGCTTTCTAGTGAAAATGAAGCGCACAGATGCTCCAAAGAATATCCAAACAGCTTATATGTCGAAGAAGAAACGGCAGTAAAAATCCTGTCAGAGTATGTACGGGAACCTATCAAACATAAGTTCATAGTAACTTCAAAAACAGTCGGTTATTTGTTATCCCAACTGAGTAAAAATGCCCTAAAGAAGTTGCAAGATTGCTTCTTCATGGTCAAGGACATGGAGCAATTGCAAACAGAATGTACCTATAAAAAAGATACAGGTAACATATTGGACTATTATTTGCTATTTTCCAATGATAAGAGGTGCATCTACACTTCAGACTACAAGGCTTTTACCCATCCTGGCCTGAAGAATGAAAATGTACATGTCATTAAATGGGAAAAACTGCCAGAGCGTAATATCAAAATAATACCATGTGGCAATGTTATTGGAGTACTGAAAAACAACATAGAAAAGATTCCAGCCAATGAAAAAGTACTGGTAGCTTATACTTCCATACAACAGGCCAAGCTAAGCATTCTCAATCTGGAAAAGAAGATACAAAAAGAGTGTTGTATATTAGGCAACTTGTATAATAAAGAAGAAGCTGATGATTTCTACATTCAAATAGCAAGTAAATATGATACATTACCTAAGAGAATTACATTCTTGGGCATAAGACAATTAGACATAGAGGTGAATGAGAAGTGCCATTTGATTACTGTGTCAGGTACAAGTAAAGGCAGCACCTTATTATCCTTAAAGGACATAATCAAAGCCCATGGCTTATGTAAATCTGGCATATTGAGTGACACAATCATTCATGATACCATTAAATGCCATCCACAATGGAATGATGAGATTAATACTCTTGTAGAGAGGGGGGAGAAGATAGTTAGGTTACAGAATACAGCAGATGAATTAAGTAAAGGTGACAGCAGCCTGAAAAGGTTGTTTTCCATAGTAAGCACTACCCTAAAGAACAAAGCCACAGGCAGGATAAGAGGCAGGTTGCCCAATGTTAGGTTAGTCAAGACAGATATCTGGGGAAAATCGGCAGTAGCTTATATGAACATAGATAGCTTGCTGTTGAGGACAAATCTCTACCAAAGGTATTATAATAATGACTTAGCTTTGAGAAAAGCTCTTGAAGGGCTATATAACATATCTTCTTGGCTGCCTAATGGCCAGGAGGTTTCACAAGAACAGCAAAAGATAGAAAAGGAAGAAAAAGACAAGCAAAATAAGAAGAAAGAAGAAAAAAGGGCAGCTATCTTGGATGAAATATTGAAACTTCATTTAGATGGCAAACTCAATTTGGAATATCTGGAAAATAAAAGTAAAGTAGGCAATGGTTTAAATAGAAAGGTTTACCTAGAGGTATCCAAACTATATCCCTATATTGATACAGAGGAGCTTATACAAGAAATGAGAAGTATCAAGAATGGCAATACAATAGGTTTCAAGACTCTTAACAACAAAATAATATACTGGGCAGTCGATGATGTACATCCCTTAAAATTGTCAATGAAAGAGGCATTTGAAGTAGGTAAAAAATACACCAATGCAGAGATTAGGGAGAAAATGAATCCTATTATACAATATCACTTGCACAGGAACTGGTCAGAAAATGAAAGGAAAGCAATTGCCCTATTCAAATGTTTCTTCAAGACTAAACGACCTAAAAATGAATATATCATAGTACCGGATGAATATTTCCAAGGACATAAAGAAAGGATAGATAAAGGCGAAGATGACTTATTGAAGTGGTTCATAATAACAGATGCACAGGCTTCAAGTAAAAAGAAAGGAAAATGAAAGAAGTTACGTAACTTCTTGTAAAAAAGCAATCTCCTGTCATAATGATAAACAGCAAGAATCGTATAATTTCTATAAATAGAATGTCATAAAGAAAAGACGGATGATTTTTTCATCCCATGACCTTAACGTAATGAAGCCCAATCAAACCACACCCACATGTATATTAATAATATTTAACTTTTATTGCGCTAATAATCAACGAAATAAGTCCCTGAAAACTTTGCCAATCCAGATTTTTTCCTTACCTTTATAGAGCAATAAGGAAATTCCATCTCCTACTAGAATCTACTATTATACTGGGTGACAGGTTTGTATAACAGTACGGATTACACGAATTATTCTAGTAAGGGGAGGGAAGCCTTTTACAGATATATCCATTGAACAACAGTTCAGATTTACAGGAGTGAGCAAGAATATATAAGCAAGAGTTTTCTTACTATATTCAAAAAGAATCAATCCGACTTGCCATATCCTGAACAAACCAATTTAGCGGGAAAAGACATATACTTGTATGTGGCTGTGCAAGTATGAGAGTTAAACATTGTCGAATTTTCTATTCATCCACTTTAAGGAAGAGAGAATGTTTTTTCGACATATTGTTTTATTTAAATATATTAAAATATGAAAAAAAAGGAAATTAGAGGTCTTTCAGTTAGTGAGATAGACAGTAAGACCGTGATTGCCGCACCTACTGGAGCGGCTTATCTCAGTGAGTTTATGGACACATTGCCTGCGGGCATCCTAAACAAGAAAGAAACAGGTTG
>CALUGY010000083.1 GCA_944320295.1 uncultured Bacteroides sp. | reverse complement strand
GGTCACAGTCACTCTTGTTCAAAAGGTATCGTATAACCCCGTAGCATGTCTTCGAGGCCCATTTATATCTATTATAAGATGATGGAGATATATTATGAAAACGTGACATCCGGAGCACAAAAAAAGGATACGCGGTCAGCGTATCCTTTTCCTTATTTACACTATACTTGCAAGGTTATTTCTTGAAGTAGCGGTTGTACAGGCCTTCGAAGCCTTTTCCGTGACGGGCTTCATCCTTTGCCATTTCGTGAACCGTGTCGTGGATGGCATCCAGGTTCAGGGCTTTTGCACGGGTGGCAATGCGCTTCTTGTCTTCGCACGCACCGCTTTCGGCGTTCATGCGCTTCTCCAGGTTGGTTTTCGTATCCCATACGCAGTCGCCCAGCAGTTCGGCAAACTTGGCAGCGTGCTCAGCCTCTTCCCATGCATAACGCTTAAAGGCTTCTGCTACTTCAGGATAGCCTTCGCGGTCGGCTTGACGGCTCATGGCCAGGTACATGCCTACTTCGGTGCATTCGCCCATGAAGTGATTGTTCAAATCCTTGATCATTTCGTCGTCGCAACCTTTGGCAACACCGATAACGTGTTCATCGGCAAATACCAACGGACCTCCGGCTTGAGCCTCTTCCACTTCCACAAACTTGCTGGCAGGAGCCTTGCACAACGGGCATTTCTCGGGAGCTGCGTCCCCTTCGTATACGTAACCGCATACTGTACATCTGAACTTTTTCATTTTTTCTTTCGTTTTTAAATTGGGTGATGAATTAGTTTATTGTTGTTATATTGTCTAAACGCTCTTCTTGAGCGCATTGTTTGCATATGCCTTTGTAATAATGGTGTATTTCACATATTTTATGACCTTCAAGGCTTTCTGACGGCTTTGAGACGAATTCACCCACCTCCATGTCATATATCTTCCCGCAACATTTGCATAAAAAGTGCGCATGGGGAGAAACATTGGCATCATAGCAGATATTACGCTCGTCTATGGTCAACGTATGGGCTGCACCGTGTTCACTAAGCAGTTTCAACGTGTTGTACACCGTTGTTTTTGACAAAGTAGGGATGCCGGGAGAAAGAGCCATATAAATATCGTCCACCGTAGGGTGCGTGCGATGCTCCATTAAATAGGTCATTATCGCTATACGTTGCACCGATGGCTTTATGTTATGGCTCTGCAGCCAGGTTATGACATCCATTCTTGCCACTAATTGTAATGATTACATTTTTATTTCTCTTGCAAAGAAAGTGCTTTTCCAATACAAAGCAAAATTATTTGAAAGAAAAATGGTTTCCTGGTCTTATTTTAACGTAAATTTGGCATAATACTCCAGAGATGGGAGTTGGGTATTTCTTTGTTTTCATTATTGTACAATATCATTCGAAGGCCCTGTAAAAGCGTTTAAAAGCGGCTTTCATACGGCCTGACAACGCGACATGTCCGGAGCGTGTCCGCAATGCGTTGGAAGCATGTCCGCAATGTGTTCGGCTCAAAAAGCCTATATTCTTTGAAGAAATGCTTCTTACCCTTATATCGTAGCCGCCTTATTTTGCCATTCTTGATAAAATGCCGTACTTTTGCCTGTCGAAATATCTTGGACGTTATGAACTACGGATTTGTGAAAGTGGCTGCTTCCGTACCCCAGGTGAAAGTGGCCGATTGCAGGTATAATGCATCCCAAATAGAGAAAGAGATTATCATTGCCGAAGGCAAGGGCGTACAAGTCATTGTGTTTCCAGAGCTGTGCCTCACGGCTTACACATGCGGTGATCTTTTGGCCCATCAACTATTGTTGGAAGAAGCGGAAGCCGGGCTGATGCGCATTTTAAACAATACTCGCCAGTTGGACATCATTTCCATCATCGGCATGCCGGTACCGCTCAACGGGGCGTTGCTCAACGTGGCGGTAGTGTTGCAGAAGGGTAAGCTACTTGGAGTGGTGCCCAAAACATATCTTCCCAACTATAAAGAGTTTTATGAGGAACGATGGTTTACATCAGCCACAGATGTCCAAGAAAAAACAATACGCTTGTGCGGGCAGCAAGTACCGCTGGGAAGCAACTTATTGTTCGAAACGGTGGACATGACGTTCGGCATCGAGATATGCGAAGATTTATGGGCGCCGATTCCTCCCAGCTCTATCTTGGCATTGCAAGGGGCAGAAGTCATCTTTAATCTGTCTGCTGACAATGAAGGCATTGGCAAGCACAGCTATTTGCGCTCGCTCATTGCACAACAATCCGCACGTTGCATGGCTGGTTATGTATTCAGTTCATGCGGTTTCGGAGAATCCACCACAGACGTGGTATTCGGAGGAAACGGATTGATTTATGAAAACGGTATTTTGCTGTCCTCTGGCAAGCGTTTCTCTTTCGACGCGCAAACCGTGATTAGCGAGATAGATGTGGAGCGCCTCCGCATGGAACGCAGGGTGAATACCACGTTTGCCGCTTGCAAGGCTCATTGTGTCTCAGAGCTACCCCAGCGCATTGCTACGGAATATGTCAATGGCAAGGAACTGAACCTTACCCGTAGCTATCAAGCACATCCTTTTGTGCCTGAGGGAGATGAATTGGACGAGCGTTGCGAAGAAATCTTTTCCATCCAAGTATCAGGATTGGCGCAACGCTTGACGCACACTCATGCCCGTAGTGCGGTAGTGGGCATCTCTGGCGGATTGGATTCCACCTTGGCACTATTGGTCGCGGTAAAGACATTCGACAAATTGGGATGGCCGAGGGAAGGCATCATCGGTGTGACCATGCCTGGATTCGGTACCACAGGACGCACTTACCACAATGCCATGAAACTGATGGAATCTTTGGGAGTCTCCATACGCGAAATAAACATAAAGGAAGCTTGCCTGAAACACTTCGAGGACATAGGACATAACGCGGAAGTGCACGACGTGGTATACGAAAACTCCCAAGCCCGCGAGCGCACCCAGGTTTTGATGGATATTGCTAATCAGACAAACGGCATGGTGGTGGGCACGGGAGACCTGTCTGAGTTGGCCTTAGGATGGGCTACTTATAACGGAGACCACATGTCAATGTATGGGGTCAATGCCGGAGTGCCGAAGACGTTAGTACGTTATCTGGTAGAGTGGGTAGCCCGGAATAGCGTGGACGAGACGGCTCGTCTTACCTTGCTCGACATTGTGGATACCCCCATCAGCCCCGAACTTATCCCAGCCGATGAGCAAGGCAATATCAAGCAGGTGACCGAAGATTTGGTAGGTCCTTACGAGTTGCATGACTTCTTCTTGTACCATTTCTTGCGTTCAGGCTTTTCCCCGGCCAAAATCTGTTTCCTTGCCATAAACACCTTTAAAGGAACCTATGATGAAGCCACCATAAACAAATGGTTGAAAGTGTTTTTCCGCCGTTTCTTCAACCAGCAGTTCAAGCGTTCCTGCCTGCCCGACGGGCCTAAGGTGGGAAGCATATCGCTTAGCCCGCGTGGCGACTGGCGTATGCCGAGTGACGCCAGCCCGGATTTGTGGTTGCATACCGGAGAGGGCATTCTGTAAAACCAAGAGGAAAAATGCATGGCAAGGGAGAATCACTTGCCCGCTTTATAGTATCTCTGATATAGCTTGCGGTAAGCCTTTTCTTGCTTGAAAGCCTCTAACCATGCGTTCAGGCTATCCAGCAAGGCAGGCGACCGTTTGCTTACTGCCCATGAATAAAATTGAGTGAAACCTATGGGAGTACTGATGTCCAACTGGGGAAGGCTGTCTGCCAGGGCTTGGGCAATATTTTCATCACAAACGGCATAGTCTATGTCGCCATGGGCCACGAGTGCCATCAGCTGTTCGGTGCCGTATTTCTCTATTTCTTCTATGTAAATGGTGTCGCCTATCTCGCCGCTGAGATTGTGTATGCGGAGGATGGCAGGAGAATCTTTTACCACATGCACGGCCTTTCCGGCCAAGCTTAGCGGGCTTGTGATAAAAGCAGAGTCTTTGTCATCCTGGGGCTTGCGCTGTACCAATATCTGACGGCTCAGGACGATAGGAACGGTTAGCAACAAGGAGTCTTTCAGTTCGTTGGTACTTGTGACAAGGTTGGCTATCAAATCGTATTTACCATCCTCAAGCCCTTTTAAACTTTTGTCGAAAGCCATTTCGGGATATATTTCCACTTTCAAGGCATGGTCGCGTGCAAAGGCATGAAGGAGCTCGTAGTTGAATCCGGCAAGTGTATCCCCGTCAATGAAGAAACTGGTGGCGTTATATTCCATGGTAGCGCGGATGATGCCTTGTGCGGCAATCTCAGCATAGTCGCGAACATGGGGAACGGGAGAACGTCGCTCGGTGTTGAAGATGGATGCCACAATGATGACTAAAGCCAAAAAAGCAGCAACCACATACAAGTTGCTTGCACGGAGAAGCTTTTTCCGTCTCCGTCCTCTATGCGGTTGTTCTATGTCTTGATGGTGTGGCATGGCTGTATAAGGTCAATATCCGTTTGAATGAATGTTAGTCGTAGAAGTTCCACGATACGCCTATCTTCAACATGCGCGAGTTGAGCGGATAGTGCGGCGCAAGGAAGGACTTGGCATTGCCCATGCCTGCATTGATATGGTACATGGCCACAAAGATGCGTGTCCGCTTGAGGTGCAGGTTGGCATAGACGTTTACGATGGGATAGCCACCTATCTCCACTCGGTCGTCCGTGGGCTGCAAGTGGAATTGCTGTATGGCGGGAGTGTAGGCCGGCGCATAGTAGCTGGTGAAGTATCGCAAGTCGGCCCCCAGTTGCACGGTAAGCACCTTTACCAACCGGGTCTTCAGGTAGAGGTTGTGGTATAGTGAAAGTTCGGGCAAGGGGAGTATGGTAGAGTTGCTCGACTTCTGCCACACCACTTCGTTGTCCAGGTGGAGGATGCCCAGGCGGAAGTCTTGCGACAACGTGGCGGACAAGACCTGTATGTTACCGTCATACTGCGCGGCTTGCGCATCCTGGTCGAAGTAGGCATAGTTCTTTATGTTCTCCACACCGGCACGCAGGTTGGTGCCCCAATGGTCGTAGTTGAGTTCTCCCTCGATGCGTGTACGGAACACCTTGCGCATGTCGTCGTCCCAATAGAAGTGGTTGGAGTGATAGTGGCGCATGTAAAAGATGGGGAGCGTGTTGCTGACGTAGCCACGGGCATAGAGGTTGAGGGTATCCTTGCCCAAGCGGAAGTTGAGGTCGGCGTCGCCGTTTACCCGGAACTGCCCGGCGGCCTTGCCCGCAATGCCTATCTCACCATTGATGTTGTAGTGCAGCAGGCTGCCTTGGCGTTTGGCCAACTCGCCCCCCACGTACAGTTCGTGCTCATTGTATTGCACCGGGCGGGGATTGGCCGTGAGGGTATCCATGTTCATCAGCGTATAACGACTGAACTTGTGCGACAGATAAGCCGTCAGCCCGGCCTTGGCATATTTGTTGAAGCCTTCGAGCAAGGAGATGCCGAAGACGTTCTTCACGCTGATGGCCGTGGTGGAGTCGTTGCTCCATCCCTTTTGCAAATAATACGAAGGGTAGTCGGGCTCGTCAGCGCCGGGCGTGGTGGGAGGAGGTCCCACGGTCTCCGAATTGGAACGGAAGCGGTGGCTGGAGCGTTCTATCTTGAACGTGTGTATGAAGCTGGTCACCGGCACGAACTCCTCCACGATGAGGGTATCCATGGGGATGGCGGTACTGTCGCGTTGGGCCTTGTAGCGGGCGGCCTTGTCCTGCGTCTCTTCTATCTTCGTCACATCGCGGTAGAAGCCGAGGCGGTAGCGATGGGTGAGGTTGACGTAGAAGTTGTGGTTGCGGTTGGAGGCCTGGTCGAAGCGGACGGGTATGTACGAGGAGCCTCCCACGTCGCCCATCTCTTCGGGACGGGTGATGTAGCGGTCGTCGGTAATGCCGCCGTTCTCGTTCATCTTCATGTAGAAGTTGTTGTAGGTGGCGTGCATTTCGTATTGGTCGCCTATGTAGCTGGCAAACAGGCCGGCGTTGAAGTTGGATAGGGACTGGTTCTGGTAGTAGCCACGTGCGTAGAGGTAGTCTATGTTGAAGCCGAAGGCCAGCCGCTTGCCCGCGTTGACGGAGAAGTATGACTTGAAGCGGTCTTCGCCGTTCACCTTGCTGCCGGCCTTGTAGTAGGTCAGGTTGGTGTAGGGCACGTTGCTGTTGGTATACTTCACCTGGCCGGGGCCGAAGTAGAAGGCGGACAGGGGGGCCAGGAACATAGTGGGGGAGTCCTCCATATCGGGTCGTTCGAAGAAGATGCGCGACAGGCGCGGCGAACCCAGGTTGCCCAGGTGGTTGTAGTGTCCCGTCATGCCCTCGGACAGGTTGGTATTCTGGAAGTTCAGGCTGACGGTGTCCACGGGGATTAGGGTGCGGTTGCCCAGCAGCTCGCTGGCGGTCCACATGTAGAGCTTGGGCGGCAGGCTCTGTATGTCCACGTTGGTGCTGTCTTCCAGGTTGTCCGGCTGGGTGGAGGGGTCTAACTGGTTGCCATACTGGTCGCGCAGCGTGTTGCCCTGGCCGGTTGTCCTGATGGGCATCTGGGCATGAAGCCCGCACACGCCAACAAGGAACAACAGCATGTATGTCAGTCCGATTCGTCTCATAAGCGGGGGCAAAGATAGCATGAATTTGGCATACTCCTCGCCTTTTTCAGTCTTTTTAAAGACGGGGGCACTTTTTTCCACCCAGGCGGGCGGAACGTCCCGGCGAAACAGGTTGTAAAATAAAGCGAAAACGCCCCTGTCTGGCCCCCTCTCGTCCCGCACAGGATGGCCGACGCCTCCCGACATGCCCTACAGACCCTTGTAGAGGGGGTACAGACACTTATCAGAAGTATCGTCGACACTTAGCACAAGTGTGGCTGACACTTAGCACAAGTGTCGATGACACTTAGCACAGGTGTCAGGGACACTTAGCACAAGTGTCGGACACACTTAAGGGAAGTGTCGGCGACACGATCCTTTTGTAATGATTTATTTATGCCGGATGACACGCGACGCCCAGCCATGCCGCCGCCTTTCCGGCAGAAAATGGCGGACGACGGGTTTTCTTTCCTCCCATTTGCATTATCTTTGCCGCGACAGACAACATTAAACCACACACGTGATGAAACCGGTATTCTTTTTCCTCCTGGTCCTACTCCTGACCCCTGCGGCCCCGTGCGCCGCCGACGACGACTTACAAGCCTGCCACGCCGAGCTACGGCGCGCCCTGCGTTCGGGCAACACCGACAGCCTGGCCTATGCCTATTGCCACCTGGGCGAGTATTATGCCTACCGCGACGCGGACTCGGCACGGCACTACTGCCTCCAGGGGCTGGAGCACGCCAACCACGGGCGTCCCGAGCCTTACCTCATCTTGCTGAACAACCTGGCCGAGACATACGTCATAGCGGGCGACCTGCCCACCTGCATACGCCTCTTCCGCCAAGCCGACGTCGAAGCCCGCCGACTGCGTTATGACGAAGAGGGCTTCCGCCCCTCGGTGCTCACCTCGATGGGCGTGGCCTACCGCCGCATGGAGATGCCCGACTCGGCCCTGTGGTGCTACGACGCCGCCCTTTCCCTGCTCGGCGGCGAGGACACCCGCGACGAGGAGGCGCACCTGCTGACCAGCATCGCCGTGTTCTACGCCAACACCTCGCGGCTGGACGAGGCCGAGCAATACGCCCGCCGCGCCATGCAAGCCGCTGACCGGTGCGACGACATGGACATGGTGATGTACGCCTACACCACCGCCGGCACCATCTTCGCCTTGAACGGCAAGAACGGCGAGGCCACCCGCGCCATCCATCCCGCCTTGGCCAAGGCACGCGCCCAGGGCAAGCCCCGCTTCGAACTGAAGGCCATCACCTACCTGCTGTCCATGTTCTACCGCATGGGCAACACGGACTCCATCAACCACTACATGAAGGAGGCGGAGAAGGTGGTGCCCCGCATGCCCTCCATGTCCGCCGAAGTGCAGGGCTACCGCGAGACCCTCTCCGAAATCCTTACCAAGATGGGCCGCTACCGCGAGAGCCTGGCCCTGCAACGCCAGCAGCTGGCCGGGGCCGACGTCAACGCGCAGACCCCCATAGACCGCCTCTACATGCAGATGGCGCGCAACTACCACGGCCTGGGCGACGCACGCCGCGCCATGGAGTGCTGCGAACGCGCCTACGCCCTGGCCGACAGCCTCCATGCCAGCGACGTGGAGACCCGCCTGTCGGAGTTCAGCGTGAAGTATGAGACCAAGGAAAAGGAGCTGGAGATTGCCCGGCTCAACGAACGCCAGCTGCAACAACAAGCCCGCACCATGAAGTGGGCCATCGCCGCCATCGTCTTGCTCGCGGTACTCCTGTTTGCCGTCCTGGCCTACCTGTTCCGCCGCCGTCGCCTCAAGAAGGAAGAAGAACTCAAGGTGGCGCGCAGCTACATAGAGGGCCTTGAACGCGAACGGGGCCGCCTGGCCAAAGACTTGCACGACGGCGTGTGCAACGACCTGCTGGGCATAGGCATGCAACTGCAATGCCTGCCCCAGACCGACGAGTCGCGCCGCCTCCTGGCCCTCATGGAACAGGTGCGCGGTGACGTGCGCAACATATCGCACGAACTGATGCCGCCCAAATTCCGCCATGCCACCCTCGACGAGACGGTGGAGGCCTACATCGAACGCTTCGCCCTCCCTGAAGGCATGGAGATAACCTTCACCAAAAAACACGACGGCAGGGAGTGGGCAGAAGTCCCCAGCCAGGTGGCCTATGAGGTCTACCGCGTGTTGCAGGAACTCCTGTCGAACATTGTGAAGCACTCCGGTGCCACACAAGTGTCCGTGCACCTCGCGCTCACCCCTTCGAGCCTGGCATTGCAGATACAGGACAACGGCAAGCCCTACAAGCAGGCGTCGGAGGGCGGCATCGGCCTTTCCACCATCGAAGAACGGGCCAAGGCCGTGGGAGGCCGTTTCTCCACATCCATGCACGACGGCCGCCAGTCACGCCTTTTTGAAGTGCCGTTGACAGGAAGCAACAACGGTTGAAACACCAACCGCAGGGGAACGGCACATCCGCCTCTGCGTCGAGGCATACGTCCGTGACATGTTGCGCCCGTGTTCCGCACATGTTCCGTCCGTGCTCCGAACATGTCGCGTCCGCGTCCGGAACGCATTGCGCCCGTGGCCGTGGCATATCGCATCGCAAAGGGGCTTCTTTTGTGCCCGGAAGCCACTAAAATCACTATTTTACGTGATGTGGAATATTAGGAAATAGCCTTTCTTTGCACCATGAATCAAAACAATACAACGACAATCGATGAAATATAAAGATACGCGCGTCCTGTTGGTAGACGACCATGATTTAGTGCTACAAGGTTTGAGACGGGTGGTGGAGTGCTCCATGCCCGAATTGAAAAACATTTGCACGGCTTCCACGGCACGCGAAGCCTTGGCACTTGTGGCATCCCAACGTTTCGACCTTTTCCTGCTCGACATGGAACTGCCCGACATGTCGGGCATGGAGGTCGTGACACGTATCCGTGAGAAAGACCCTCAGGCACGTATTATTGTCAACACCATACACGAGGAAGTGTGGTTCATCAAGGAATTGCTATTGTATAATGTTTCCGGCATCCTGTTCAAATCTGTAGACTCTGCAAAAATCATCGAGGCCATCCGGTGCGTACTGGATGGGGGTACATACTATTGCCCTTACGCCGAGCACATACGCATCCAGATGCGCCGTTCGGAAGACGGACGTCGCGAAGAGCTGACCTCCCGCGAGCTGGATGTGCTGAAAGGCATATCCGACGGCAAGAGCACACAGGAGATTGCCCGCGAACTCTGCGTCTCCACCAACACCGTGGATACGCATCGCCGCCACCTCATGGAGAAGCTGGGCGCACGCAACGTGGCCGACCTCGTGATGACTGCCGTCTCCAAAGGCCTCATTCCCATCCGCAAATGCTGAGCATGTCTGGCAAGGCTGCCGTGCATATAATCACCTTATAATATAATGTACCTATGTTTAAGCTGAAAAAAATGAATTTGAGCAGGACGGGGATCTTCGCCTCGTTGCTGCTGTTGGTCGTCCCGTTGGTGTGCGGCTGGGCCATGATGGCCGTGGCCGGAATAGACAACTACGAACCCTTGTTGAAGACCACCAAGTATACCCTTACCGGGGAAATGGGCATGGGCTTCTACGATAAGCCGGGTGGCACGGAACAAAACGTGCTCTACCTTGAAGACGGGACAGACCCTTCGCAAGCACCGGAACCCCAGGAAGGCGAACGCTGGATGTACTTCGATAAGATGGAAGTAAACAAGCCATCGGACGGATGGGCCAAGGTGGACATAGGCGACGGCGGCGAGCCGCTGTATGTGGAGGAGCAGTACGTGGCTTCGGAGGAAGCTCCCGTGTTCGAGGGCAGGCAGGGCGAGGACACGTTCCTCAGCCTTGGAGCAAAAAACCTGCCTCCTGCCGGATGGGTAAAGCTGATGGTGGTCCTGGTATATTTCTTCCTCTATTTCCCCGTGTATGCCATTATTCGTTGGGGATTCGACACGGAAGAGCATGCGTGGATGACGATAAAGCACACCTCATGGATGGTGTATGCCGGACTGGCCTACTTCGCCATACTCTACATGCTGAAATTCGTGTGCGGTTACAACATAGAGATGTACTGGTTCGTGGCATCCAGCGTGCTGGGCAACAGCTTCTACTCCATAGCCAACATGGTGTTGGGCATCATAGGCTGCATCGTCCTGTTCTTCCTTCTTTTGAAATACTATGAAACCCTTGTTACCTATGGCAAAGGCTCCCTCCTGCGGAATGTCGGTTGGAAAGGCTTCCTGTTGCTGATATTCTCCGTGTATTTCTTCATAATGTGCATAGGAATAGTGATTATGCTCGCCGCGATTATCTTTACCATCTACGCGGTAATCGTCTTACTGCCGAAGGTCATGGCGGATGTGTCCGGTGGCGGTGGCAAGAAGGCCGACATACCCGCCCACAACTGTTGTGCATCATGTGACCGCTACGGCGGAGGCGGGCATTGCTACGAGGGTGTGCAAATGCACAACCCCTATGACCAATGTTGCAGCAAGTTCCACCGCAAAGTGTGATTATCCATATTATTAACTATTAATACTTATATCGTATGAAAACATTCTTTGTTAGTGCATGTTCCGCCCTGTGCGGCATGTTGTTGTTGAACTCGTGCGGGGGAGCGACCTCCGGTGTGAAAGAGAACGACCTGCTGGGCAAGGTGCCCGGCATCTATGTGAACCTGGCTTTGGAGAAGAAGCAGCTGAATGAAAAACTGCAAAACGCCGGCAGGGACATAGACAAGCGCAAAGCCATACTCGACGACTATGCCGCCTTTGCCGCAGAGTGTGCCCAAGCTGCCACGGAGGCCGGGCAGGAGATTATAGGCCGCGACATACCCGTGTCCGGGGCAGACATCTATCCCGACTTCGAGATAACCCAGGTGCAAGTGGCCGACTTCCGTGCAGGCGAGGAGAGCGGCAGCATCACCGTGCGCATCATGGCCAAGGCAAAACGTGACCTTCCCCTGAGCAAGTTGGGATATAGGGCCAAAGACGGCGAAGTATCCCTGCAAGACGCACGCCTGTACTATGCGCTCATCCGTTCGGACGACCACCTCATTGAATTGGGGCAAGTGAACCCCTTCACTTCGAAAGCCTACATGGGACAAGTGCCTGCCGAGTATGAACCCGGCCAGACCATCCCTGCCGGGAGCCTGTGCAACAGCCAAGGAGCACCCATCGCCATCAACTGCCACACGTATGACTTCACCGACTTTGCCAAGATAGTGTTCCTGCCGGAGAAGGACTACCAGTCCATGCGCCAGCAGGCATACGGATTCTGAGGCAGCCCCCTCAACTCCCCCCGAGGGGAAGCTTTAAGTTACTAATTAACCAGATACCCTGAACTCCTCCCCATCGGGGGAGGCTGGGAGGGGCCATTAACAAACATAATTATGAAGATTAACATGAGAACAACATTGTGCACCCTCACCCTGCTACTCGGCCTGGCCGCATGCAGCGAGGACGAAGGAGGCACAAGTATCGTACTGACCAACGGCACACAAACCTCGCAAACCATCTATGCCGACGAGACCACGGACAACGCCGGCGGCATACACTTCACCGCTGCGGCCGACTGGACGGCCACCGTTACCGCCGTATCCACCAAGGCCGAGGGCGGCAGCTCCGTGGACTGGCTCTCGCTGAGCAAGTACAGCGGCGGCCCGGGCGAGTACACCCTGACACTCACGCTGAAGGAGAACACCACCGGACAAGACCGCAAGGCACAGATAGAGATACGTTGCGGCAGCGATGTCATCACCATCACCGTGGAGCAGAAAGGCACCACCGAGGGCGGCGACACGCCTGCGGAACCCGTTGAGCCGGAGGCTGACAAGTACTACGTGGCCCGCATAGACGAAGTGCACCCCAGTCCCGATGGTGAGACGAGCAGGAACATCTACTACTTCGAGTATGACGACCAGGGCCGCATAACCCAAGTCACTACCGACGATAACGGCGAAGGATTGGAAGAAGACATGTTCCGCACCACCTACGAGTACAGCGGCAACACCATCATCCTGCGCGAGTATTATCCCGATGAGGAGGGACCGGTGGATGTACCGGGAACGGGTGAAGCTGTTGAAAATGCCACCCGCAAGCCATTCATCAAGACCAGGGCCGCTGCTTCGGAGGACGAGGATGTCACCATCTTCACCTTGGATGAGAACAACCGCGTCACCACCATCGACTATGAATGGTACGACGGAAGCGACGTAGTGAAAGGCACAGCCACCGTGCAATACGACGAGAACGGCTACCTCACGGGCGGCACAGACAAGTACACCTTGTCATACAACCCGGGCGTGGACTATGAATATGTGGACAAGGCCGAGTGGCAAAACGGCAACCTCGTGAAGGTGACGCACGATTACTACGGCGAGAACGCCGACGACTACGTGGCCGAGATGCGCTACGAGAACCCCGCCTACGTCAACAACCCCAAGGTGAACTTCGACCTCACTTGGATGATCTGTGAAAGCGAGTGGATGGGCTGTTTCATCAGCGACATGGCTGCCGCCGTCAATGCCTTCGGCTACATGGGCAAGCGCGGCGAGCTGATGATGACACACGAGTACGACCGCATCTCCTACGGCTATAACACGGAGTACACCTACGAGTACGACGCGCTCGACCGTCCCGTGAAGGTATACAAGAAGTGCACGCCGAAGTCAGGCTCGTCGGACTACGTTTCCGAGTACACCTACACCATCACCTACGCCGACTGACACGCACCTTCATCCTGGATAAGTGACGCTTTCATCCCACATGGAAGCCACGCTTATCCGGGATGACTCATGCTTTCATATTAGAATAGTCCAGGATGATTCTAGGAATCATCCTGCATGATTCTGGGAATCATCGTACATGATTCTAGGAATCATCCTAGATGATTCTATAATGAAAGCCACTCTGATGCCACATGAAAGCGCGGCTCATCCCACATGAAAGCGTCACTTGACTGACTTGACAGATACATTTAACCAAATAGAATGATATGATGAACAAGACCAACTGGAAGACAACCCTTTGCACCCTCGCCCTGCTGCTCGGCCTGGTCGCCTGCAGCGACGACGAAGGGGGCACGAGCATCGTGCTGACCAACGGCACGCAGACCTCACAAACCATCTATGCCGACGAGACCACGGACAACGCCGGCGGTATACACTTCACCGCTGCGGCCGACTGGACGGCCACCGTTACCCCCGTCACTACCAAGGCCGAAGGTGGCAGCTCCGTGGACTGGCTCACGCTGAGTGCCTACAGCGGCGGTCCCGGCGAGTACACCCTGACCCTGACACTAAAGGAAAATACCACAGGCCAAGACCGTAAAGCACAGATAGAGATACGTTGCGGCAGCGATGTCATCACCATCACCGTGGAACAGAAGGGCACCACCGAGGGCGGTGAGACACCCGAAGAACCGGTGACACCGGCGGGCAAGCGTCTCTCCCGCATGGAGTACACCCACGTGGCCAGCGAGTATCCGGACTCTTACAACAAGTACATCATGACTTTTGAGTACGATGCCGAAGGCCGGCTCTCCGTGCTGCACCAGATATCATACGACGGCGACGAGCAGGCTTACTATGCCGACGACGTGTGCACCTTCACCTACACCGACGGCCAGATGAAGATGGTGTACGAGGAATACGGCTACTCTGACGACCCAAACACCTACATTGCCAAGCTGAACGAGGCGGGCGACGTCTCCCTGTTCTACGAGGAGCCGGATGAATACTCCACAACAACTACGGCATGGATGTTCAAGTATGACGAGAACGGCTACCTGCAACAGATACTGGAAGACTACATGTACGAAGTGGGCGACGACAGCGGTGACAACGAGAAAGACGACACCCCCGTTGCCGTAGACCCGGCTACCACCCGCGCCTTCGACCACACCATGCTGCACCTCACCTGGCAGAACGGCAACCTCGTCTCCACCATCGACGACGAACCAGGGAGCGTGGAAAACCTGATGGAGTGGGACTACACCTCCTACACGAACGACACGCCCGGCATGGACTTCAACGTACTGAGCGCACGCGTCCTCTTCGGCAACCACGTTACCACCTATTCCGAATGGGCCAACATGCTCTTCGCCCTCCGTATGCTGGGGCAGAACAGCAAGAACCTGGTGAAGATAGACCTTGTGAACTGGTACTACGAAGCCGGTTCGGCAGTAGAAGTCGGTCCTGATGGTGAGCCCGTACCTGTCGAACCCACCACCGAAACCACCCACCACGACGAGTGGGCACCCTACGACTACACCTTCACCACGGACAACTACCTCCAGCGCGTGACGGCCCGCTGCACCCTGCACTCCGTCACCACCGAGATAGCCACCGACGAGGTCATCGACGAGAAGGTGTCTTACTATGACGATGAATATGTCTTCACCTACGAATAAGGGCCGATGCCCGGCAAAAGAAAAGGCCGCTTGCACAGGTTGCAGGCGGCCTTTCTTATTCCATAGGATGGTGTTTACACTTCCTTTATCAGTTCCATGCCTTTCTTGATAGCTTCCTCATTCATGGGGATGAGGTGGTGGTGGCGTTCGGGCAGCGTCTTTTTCAAGCCTTTGAGCACGTTCTCCAGCGTCACCATGGGCTTGATTTTGAGCAAGCCTCCCAGCACAATCATGTTGAACGCCTTGCTGTTGTCCATCTCATTGGCGGCATCCATGGCATCTATGCGATACACCTTGATGTCTTTCCGTGTGGGTGGGTTGATGATGCCATACCCGTCGTAGATGAGCACGCCGCCGGGCTTTACCTTGCTCTCGAACTTCTCCAGCGAGGGTTGGTTCAGTATGATGGCTGCGTCATACTTGCTCAATATGGGTGACGAGATGCGCTCGTCGCTGATGATGACGGTCACATTGGCCGTACCGCCCCGCTGTTCCGGGCCATAGGCTGGCATCCAACTAACTTCCTTGCCCTCCATCAGACCGGAGTAGGCCAGTATCTTGCCCATGGAAAGCACACCTTGTCCTCCGAATCCGGCTATAATAATTTCTTCTGTCATGATACAATCCTTTTTTAATGTGTTACTTGTCTTTCAAGTCGCCCAACGGATAGAATGGGAACATGTGCTCCTCCATCCACTTGTTTGCGGCGGCGGGTGTCATCTTCCAACCGGAGTTGCAGGTGGAGACAATTTCCACCAAGTTGGAACCTTTGCCGGCCATCGAGTTCTCGAACGCCTTACGTATGGCTTTCTTGGCCTTGCGTATGGCAGGGACAGATTGCACGCTTTGACGGGTGACGTAAGCCGTACCTTCCAACTGGGCGGCGATGTCCGCCATCTTCAAAGGATAGCCGTGCAGATGCACATCACGACCGTAAGGACAGGTGGCAGTTTTCATACCTACAAGAGTCGTAGGAGCCATCTGCCCTCCAGTCATGCCGTAGATGGCATTGTTTATGAAGATGATGGTAATGTTCTCGCCACGGTTCAGAGCATGTATGGTCTCCGCCGTACCTATGCAGGCCAAGTCTCCATCGCCTTGGTACGTGAACACCAGACGGTCAGGCCACAAACGTTTGATGGCCGTGGCCAAGGCTGGGGCACGGCCATGAGCCGCTTCCTGCCAGTCGATGTCGAGATAGTTATAAATGAATACGGCGCATCCCACGGGAGAGATGCCAATGGCTTTGTCTTCCATGCCCATTTCCTCGATTACTTCGGCAATGAGTTTGTGTACCACGCCATGGCTACATCCTGGACAATAGTGCATGGGATTGTCGTTCATCAGGGTAGGTTTCTTGTAAACCAGGTTTTCAGGCTTTATGATATCTTCTTTTGTCATGATCGCTGTTCGTTATCGGTTGGTAAAACGTATGAAGAATTCCACTCCCTTGAAGAATATGGCTGCCGCACAAGTGTACATGAACACCTTGAAGCTTGCCGTAAAGTACAGGATGACGGCCGCTACGGCCAGCACAAGGAAGATGATGTTCAATACATTTCTTATTTTGTCTATGTCCATGTTTCCTCCTTTACATTATGCCTTTCAAGGCGTGTACAATTTCGTCCGGATCGGGAACAATGCCTCCTAGACGGCCAAAGTGCTCCACTTTCACTTTACCGTTCACAGCTAAACGGACATCCTCTATCATCTGTCCGGCATTCAGTTCCGTAACGAGCATGCCTTTTACTTTCCCGGCTAGCTCGGCGATAGCTTTCGTGGGGAAAGGCCACAAGGTAATAGGCCGCAACATGCCGACTTTGATACCTTCGGCACGAGCCAGCTCCATGGCCTTCTGCCCTATACGCGCCATTGAACCGAATGCCACAATCAAATAGTCGGCATCGTCACATTGAATCTTCTCAAAGCGCACCTCGTTCTCCTCTATCTGTCTGTATTTGGCCTGGAAACGCAGGTTATTCTTTTCCATTTCTTCCGGCTTCAGCTCGAGGGAGGTAATGATATTAGGCTTGCGCCCCTTTGTCCTGCCAGTAGTGGCCCAAGGACATTGCGCAATAACTTCCGCATCGGTGCGACGAGGCTTTTGCGGGGGAAGCACCACCTTCTCCATCATTTGTCCGATGACACCATCTGCCAAGATGATGGCAGGGTTACGGTATTTGAACGCCAATTCAAAGCCCAACCCCACGAAATCGGCCATTTCTTGCACGGAAGCCGGAGCAAGGGCTATCAGGCGATAGTCACCATGTCCGCCTCCCTTTACTGTCTGAAAATAGTCAGCCTGGCTGGGCTGTATGGTACCCAATCCCGGGCCACCACGCATGACATTCACAATCAGGCATGGCAACTCGGCTCCCGCCAGATAGGATATACCCTCTTGCTTCAGACTGACACCAGGGCTGGACGAAGAGGTCATGACCATCTTGCCGCTGCCAGCACCGCCGTATACCATGTTGATTGCCGCCAGCTCGCTCTCGGCCTGGAGGACTACCATGCCCGTGGTTTCCCACGGTTTCAACTCGGCAAGTGTCTCCAACACTTCCGATTGGGGGGTGATGGGATAACCAAAGTAGCCATCGGCACCACAACGTATGGCCGCACGGGCGATGGCCTCGTTCCCTTTCATTAATACGATTTCTTCTGCCATAATTTCCAATATTAAATGAAGATTGAAGAATCGTGCTCCACACAAAATGAAAAATTCTGTGGGAACTGTTTCCCGACACTACGTGCTAATTCTTCATTACCTCATTTTAGTTCTTCATCAATTTTCCACTTTCACTTTGTAAACGGTAATACACCCGTCAGGACACACCGTGGCGCACGAACTGCAACCGTTGCAGGTGTCGTCCAATATCTGGCGTGCATAGTTGTACCCTTTCACATTCACCTCTTTGGCGAGGGCTATTACATGGAGCGGACATGCCACCACGCAGAGGTTGCATCCTTTGCACCGCTCCGTGTCCACGACGATTGCTCCTTTGATTTTTGCCATAATTACGCGAATTATTGATTATACATATCTTTATTATAAAACTCCAGGATGTCCATCACCATGCGATGAGCATTACGTGCCGGACTGCAGGGGTTGATATCCATGGCCATACGGTAGTTGTTGAGAGCTTGCTGCCAATTTCCTTGCTTGCGGTATGCATTACCACGCAGGTAGTATGCCGTGTCCTTTCCGGGGAAGTCGCCAAGCAGCAACGTGTCTAATTCACGGATTGCCTGCTCCGCATGTCCTTGTGCGATAAGCTCTTTTATGTCTTCCAGATGTTCCATACTGACATTTTTCCAGCTAAATCCTCACAAAGATAGTCTTAATATCGGACTTGCAAGCATTTTGTCGGCAAAAAATATCGGGCGGGAGGCCAGCCGCGCCTTTCTTCTTGCCGGTCGTGTTCAGAAAAAGATACGGGATTGATTGGCTCTATCCCGTACTTTCTTTTGGTCTATGCCGTACTTTGATTGGTTACCCACGGCCGTGGGGATATCGTCCCACCCGGGTGGGAATATCGAACCACGAGGGTGGGGATATCGAACCACGGCCGTGGGTAAGCAAGGAAAGTATACTAAAAGGGAAACTTCTGCCGTACTTTATCCTTGCTTATGTGCCTTGGATAGTGAAACATCACACACCACAGCGGATACTTACCGCAATTCAGGTACCACCATGAAGCGTGTTTCAGGGAAATACCGGGCCAGGTGGCGACGGATGTATTGCTGGGTATCGTCTTGTATGGTAGTATCGGCAGGAGCGGGGTAGAGATTGTAAAGCACGGTGTGAAGAGGAATGTTGCGACGGGCGATGGCCTCAAAGCTGAGCAAAGTGTGGTTGACGCTGCCCAGTTTGCCGGAGGTGACAAAGACGAGGGGATAGCGACGGGCAACTATGTAGTCGATGGTGAGCAGATGGTCGGTAAGGGGAACCATGAGACCTCCGGCACCCTCTACAAGTACCACATCGTAGCGACGTGCCAGCTCATCGGTAGCTTGGTTAATCTTGTCGAAGTTTATGGGACGGTGGTCTATGCACGAGGCAAGCAAAGGCGAGGCAGGATAAGAGTAGATTTCGGGCATGGTGAGACCCTCGTGGTCCTCTGGTAAGGGACCGGTTCCGGTCAGTCGGCGGTGCAGGTCGATGTCCTCCGAATGGCCGATGTTACCTGTCTGGATGAACTTTTGGGTGATGACGCGTCGACCACTGTCCATGAGTTGCTTGGCGAGCCAAGCGGTGCAATAGCTTTTTCCGGCATCGGTGTCTATACCGCTGACGAAGTAAATGTTCGGTTCCATGTGGTTGTTATTTAGTGGTTTTCTTTACGATGAAGTATAATGGGTGATAGGTGAGGGTGACACCGCCATCTGGCCGTGCGGCGAAGCGGACGTAGTCGTCACAAAAGCGTTGCAGGTGCGAACGCGTCCACATGCGCTTCTCGGTGCCGGTAACGCCGGTCTGCTTCAGGTGCTTAAGCACATGCAAGGGGGTGGGAAAGGCAAGGGAGACTACCTCTTCTTCGTGCCACAGCGTGGAGAACTGTTGCCTATGGAGCATGTCAAGCAGCTCGTGGGCGGCAGGATAGTGCAACCCGTTGCCAGTAAGAGAACGTATTTCATTCAAGTTTTGCGGGCCAAAGGTGGTGAATGCCAGTATGCCGCCCGGAGGGAGTGCCTCGTGGCAACGGGCAAAAAAGATTTCAGGGGCAGTAAACCATTGCAAGGTGGAGCAGGATGTTATGAGGCCCATGTCGCGTGGAAAAGGCATATTCTCAGCATCTTGCGGAAGGAAAGACACACCGGGCAGGGCCGTCAGGTCGTCAAGGCTCTGCTCCATATCGGAACACAAATCGTTAAGCATCAGCCGGTCGGGGCGGAATGCCCGGTACAGTAAACGGGAGTAGATACCCGTGCCACAGCCTATCTCCAGAATGGAGTGGGGGTATGAACCGCCATCCGTGTAAGCGTACAGACGGAGCATGGCTATCATTCTTTCAGCCACTTGGTATTGCACGCGTGCCGCCTCGGGGTAGGTTTCGCGCGCTTTGGCAAAGCGTTGGGCTATCAGTCGTTTGTCCATATCTCCTCCAAGTAGTGTCTGAATAGTGTCTCCTGATAGTGGGCATCATCGGTAGGGGTCACAGGCACGCCAAGCTGTCGCCATGCCAGGAGCTGGTTTTCGGGTGGAATGATACGGTCGGCCATACCCACCACAGCCTCCTGCCAACGGAAGCCGGGGGCGGGGAGTACGGTCCATTGGCGTCGGATGTCCTGCAGCTCATCGCGCAATTCTTGTAAGGGCCTGCGGGGTGTTACGTCGAGAAAAGCACGGAATGCCTGACTGTCGGCACACATGCGGCGCAGGAACTTGTGCAGGTTGCGCTCGTCCAGGCCTTGCAACGTGCCGTCGTATATGTCGGGCGGAATGCCCCTCATCTGGTCTATGGGCCAGGGTGTGCCGTTGATGGCGATGCTGCGGCCCACGGGTACGGGCAGCATGGGTGCGAAGTACGAGGCGGCCCACACGCCCATGGACCAGGCCACGATGTCTATCTCATGGTAGCTGTAGAAGGTATCCAGCGGCAACCGGAGCGTGCGGTAGTCGTAACAGACGGCGAAGTCGTGCCCGGCAGGACGGTAGTGGGCGAAGGGTGTGGCGTCGGCTCCCCATCCGGCAAAAAACAGGAGCAGGCGGGGGGGGCGAGCGTTGATGATGAATGTATGCTTCATTATACTATTAATATATATATGTGTGTCATGCGGGGGTGGAAAGCGCGTCGAGCAGCTGTGCCATCTCCTCCATTGTCATGTCTGCGGTGAGCGAGATGCGTATCCGTGAGGTACCTTCGGGTACCGTAGGTGGACGTACTGGCAAGACATAGAATCCTTGGCGTTGCAGCAACCTGGCACGTCGGGTGGCATCGCGACTATCCCCTTCTATGATGGGTATGATGTGGCTGGTGGACGGGCAGGACTGCCTCATATCTGCCAATGCCTGCCTCAAGGTGGCGAACAAAGCGGCAAGATGGTTACGTCTCAGCGTCATGTCCGGCAAGCGGCACAGGACGAACAGAGTCCATGCAGCTACTACGGGCGGAAGAGCGGTAGTAAAAATGAACGGACGCATGCGGTTTACCAGATAGTTACGTACGGTGTGGTTGCATACCACGAAGGCTCCGGCCGATGCTGCCGCCTTGCCGAAGGTACCCACCAGGAAGTCGATATCCGGCAGACAGCCCGCCTCTTCCGCACAACCCAGCCCTTGCTTGCCACGTACCCCGAAGGCGTGTGCCTCATCCACGTAGAGCAGGATACCGGGGTAGCGGTGCTTCAATTCAACCAATTCCTGCAGGGGAGCTTCGTCACCATCCATGCTGAACAGGCTTTCCGTAACAATCAACGTACGGCGGTAGGTCGTGCTCCGCTGCTGCAAGAGGCGTTCCAGTTGATTCATGTCGTTGTGCTTGAAGCGTATGCAGTCGGCCCCAGACAGGCGGATACCGTCAATAAGGCTGGCGTGTACCAGCTTGTCGGCCAATATGAGCGTATGGCTATCGGCCACGGCGGGCAGTATGCCGCTATTGGCATGGTACCCGCTGCCAAATGTCAGAGCAGCCTCCGTACCATAGAGACGGGCGAGTTCCTGCTCCAGTTGCTCGAACACGGGAAAATTGCCCGTCAGCAACCGTGAGGAACTGGCCGACGGAAGAAACGTTTCCGGCGTGATGCAGGCCAGAAACTCGCTGCGCAGAGCTATGTCAGCCGCCAGTCCCAGGTAGTCGTTGGACGAGAGGTTCAACATTCGCCTGCCGTCCATGGTAATGTAGCGCCCCTCGTGAACAGTTTGCGGTAACACGCGCAGGTTGCCTTTGGCCTCCAGCCGTGCCAGTTCTTCGGACATGAATGAATAGGTGTTCATCGCACGGAGGAGTTATGATTCGGACACTACTTTCAGCAGGCCCGTGGTCAGTTTGGTCAACTGTCCGGGGTCGATGATGAACGGGGGCATGATGTAGACCAGCTTGCCGAAGGGGCGTATCCATATGCCCTCTTCCACGAAACGTCGTTGCATACGGGCCATGTCCACGGGCTCCTTGGTTTCTACCACGCCAATGGCTCCCAAGACACGTACATCTGCCACTTGCGACAGCTTGCGGGCCGGTGCCAGTTCCGCGCGGAGCTGCTGCTCTATGCGGCGCACCTTGCCCTGCCAGTCATACTCCGGCGACGTGAGCAGGCGGATGGAGGCACACGACACGGCACATGCCAGCGGGTTGCCCATGAACGTGGGGCCGTGCATGAACACGCCCGGCGCGTTGTTCGATATGGTATCGGCTATCCGGTTGGATGCCAGTACGGCAGACATGGTCATGTAGCCGCCCGTCATGGCTTTGCCTATGCACATGATGTCCGGCTCCACACCGGCATGTTCCCAGGCGAACAGCTTGCCCGTACGTCCGAAGCCGGTGGCAATCTCGTCGTATATCATTAATATATTGTATTCACGACAAAGGCGGGCCGCTTCCTGCAAATAGCGTGGATGGTAGAACCACATGCCCCCTGCCCCTTGCACGATGGGCTCAAGGATGAGGGCGGCCAGCTCCCCGTGGTGTTGCTCGACGATGGCGCGTAGTGCGTCCATGTCGTGTTCGTCCCACTCTCCGTCGAAGCGTGAGCGGGGCTGCGGGGCAAAGTACCGTATGGGCAATGCCGAGCCGAAGAGAGTGTGCATGCCGGTGACGGGGTCGCATACGGACATGGCGTTCCAGGTGTCGCCATGGTAACCGTTATGTATGGTCACGAAGTTCTGCTTCCGTGCAAGCCGTTCTTCTCCTGTCGCCATGCTTTGGGCTTGCCAGTATTGCACGGCCATCTTCAATGCCACCTCCACGGCCACGGAACCGGAATCGGCATAGAATATCTTCTGCATGGAGGGTGGGACGAGGGGGAGCAACAGCCGCGCCAGTTCGATGGCAGGTTCGTGGGTCAGCCCGCCGAACATGACGTGCGACATCTTCTCCAGCTGCTCTTGCGCCGCACGGTTCAGCACAGGATGGTTATACCCATGCACGGCGCACCACCAGGAAGACATGCCTTCCACCAGCACTTGTCCGTTCTCCAACTCGATGGTTGCGCCTTGGGCACGCTTCACCTTATAGACGGGCAGCGGCCGGGTGGTGGAGGTGTAGGGATGCCATAGGTGCTCCTCATCGAAGAGGGTGTCGTCCAGGCGATAACCGCACTCCGTCACCAGCCGCTTGTCTTCCTCCACCTTGGAGCCGAGGGTGGTGAGCAAGTCGCCCACTATGGCCGAGTTGATGCCGACGTACAGGGCCTTCTTCAGACACTCCTTGCCCAGCCGGGAACGTCCTCCGGCAAAGCGCAGGTAGGCCGTGGGGTTGATGAAGCGGAACAGGGCGATGGTGGTAAGCACTTCTTCCTCGGACAGGGGCGCCTGCCCTTCCAATGGTGTGCCAGGTATGGGGCTCAAGAGGTTGATGGGGATGGAGCTTACCTGTAACCTGCGGAGCGTGAAGGCCAGCTCGATGCGCTGCTCCATGCTCTCGCCCATGCCGATGATACCCCCGCTGCATATCTCCATGCCGACGCGGCGAGCGGCTTGCAAGGTTTGCAGCTTCTCTTCTTGCGTGTGGGTGCTGCACAAACTGGGGAAGTACGATGCGCCCGTTTCCAGGTTACAATGGTAGCGCACGATGCCCGATTGGTACAACGCCTTCATCTCCTGTTCATCCAGCAAGCCGAGCGAGGCGCAGAGGCGGATGGATGAATGCCGGCGCAGATGGGCCGCCGTCTGGCATATCTTCTCCAGCTCCTTCCGCGCGGGTTTCCGTCCGCTGGTCACGATGGAGAAGCGGGAAACGCCCTGCCGCTCGTTATGCCGGGCGTGGCGCAGGCACTCGTCCGCGTCCACCAACCCGTACGTGTCGGCGTCCGTCCGGTAGTGGGCCGACTGGGCGCACCACTTGCAGTCCTCGCCGCAGCGGCCGGACTTGGCGTTGATGATGGAGCACATGTCGAACGTATCGGAAGCCATGGCCACCGTAATCCGATGTGCGGCCTCATACAGCCCGGCCTTGTCGCCGGACAATGCCAACTGGAGGGCTTCTTCCGGCGTGATGCGGCCCCCTTGCAAAACGCGTTGTGTGAGATGTTCTATGTTCATGGGATTCATATTGTTTGGCTATGCCATATATGCAACGAACACGGACTGGTCGGCCCCGTTGTGTGCGGCCGGCAATCCGTGTTCGTTGCGGTATAACAAGGATGATAGATCATGCTATGGTCGGGCAGGGGACATGCCTGGGGCAATGCCATGCAGAGGCAGGCCAAGGCGGGCTGCATGCACGCCGTGTCGGGTCCCGCCGCCGCGCCGGGCAGGCATGGGCCGTCGGCAAATGCGTCCTTCCCCGCAGGCTGGCCGCCCATGGGGCGGATGCTCCCCTTCTGCTTGCACAACGACTTTTCCACGACGTTCTTGCCCAGGGTGCCGATGGTGACGCAACGCCCTATGCTGACAAAGGTGGCATAACTCTTCCGGCTCCAGCGGCGGAAGCGTATGCTTGGTTTATGGATGGCGGTGTGTCTCATCGTTGTCTTGCAGTTCTTGTTAAGCGGTGCAAATGTAGGAAAAACTATCCAGACGGGGTCTTCCTTTAAGAAATTTAAGTCCGGAAGCCTCCTGTTCCTCCCTCGCCGGGGCAGGGAGCAGGGCACACAGCGGCTTTGAAGCCACTTGCATACGTCAGTAAGATGTGTTATCTTTGCCTTTGATGTGGGAATCATGTACGATGATTCTAGGAATCATGTACGATGATTGTGGGAATCATGTACGATGATTCCTACATCAAACCGTCACTCAAGAGGGATGGGATATACGTTTAACCGGATTAAAATATACTGTCATGTTTTACAAGAAGCAGAAGATTGGCAAGAAGTGGTATCCCCGCTCGTTCACGGTGGGGACGTATGACACGAAAGAGGTGGCCCGGAGGCTGGCCGAACTGTCCACGGTGAGCAAGGGCGACACCTATGCCGTGCTCATGGGATTGGGCGAAGTGCTGGGCAGTATGTTGGAGTCGGGCAACTCGGTAAAGCTGGACGGGCTGGGTACCTTCTACCTGGTGGGCAACGCCAACGGGCAGGGGGTGGATACGCCCGAAGAGGTGGGCCCGGAGCAGTTCCGCAAGGTGACGGTGGCCTTCATACCCGAATACAGCCGGGCACAGAACCACCGGGTGACAAAACGCACCATCGTGCCCCGGCATGTGGAGTGGACGGCGTTGGAGGGACTGATGAAGTGAACGCCTGCCCGTAAAAACGAACCAGGCTGCAACGCACCTGCGGGGCAGGGCATTGCAGCCTGGTTCAATGGTTTATTACCGCGTTAGAGCGTGTCTTCCACGGCAGCCTGGGCGGCGGCCCGGCGTGCGATGGGCACTCTGTAGGGCGAGCAGCTCACGTAGTTCAAGCCCACTTTGTGGCAGAACTTCACGGACGAAGGCTCTCCGCCATGCTCCCCGCAGATGCCGCACTTCAAGTCAGGACGCACGGCACGTCCCTTTTCCGTGGCCATACGTATCAGCTGGCCCACACCGTTCTGGTCCAATACCTGGAACGGGTCTACCTTCAGAATCTTCTTCTCCAGGTAGACGGGCAGGAACGAGGCGATGTCGTCGCGCGAATAGCCGAAGGTCATCTGCGTCAAGTCGTTCGTGCCGAACGAGAAGAACTCGGCCGAAGAGGCAATCTTGTCTGCCGTCAGTGCGGCACGCGGTATCTCTATCATTGTGCCGACCTTGAAGTCTATGCTGTCACCCTTCTCCTCGAACAGCTTGGCAGCCTCGGCACGGATGATTTCCTCTTGTTGCTGGAATTCATAAAGAATACCTGTCAATGGCACCATGATTTCCGGATGCGTCTCCACGCCCTCGGCCTTCAGTTCCAATGCGGCGCCCAGGATAGCACGGGTTTGCATTTGCGTGATTTCCGGATAAGTGTTGCCAAGACGGCATCCGCGGTGGCCCAGCATGGGATTGTGCTCGCAGAGAGCTTCCACACGTTGCTGTATGTACTTCAAGTCTACCCCCATGGCATCGGCCATTTCTTGCTGTCCCTTCAGGTCATGCGGTACGAATTCGTGCAAAGGCGGGTCGAGCAGGCGCACCGTCACCGGGCATCCCTCCATGGCCTTGAATATACCTTTGAAGTCTGCTTGTTGGTAAGGCAGGATTTTGTCCAATGCTTTGCGGCGGCCAGCAGCGTCTTCGGCAAGAATCATCTCGCGCATTGCTTTTATTTTCTCACCCTCGAAGAACATGTGCTCCGTGCGGCACAAGCCGATTCCCACGGCACCGAAGCTGCGTGCAATCTCTGCGTCGTGCGGCGTGTCGGCATTGGTACGTACTTGCAGTTTGGTATACTTGTCTGCCAAATCCATCAGTTCGGCAAAGTCTCCGGAGAGTTCTGCGGCCTTGGTATTCACTTCGCCTTGGTAAACCTCACCGGTGCTTCCGTTCAGGGAGATGAAGTCACCTTCTTTCAGTAATACCCCGTCAACCTCTATCGTGCGTTTCTTATAGTCGATATTCAACGCCCCTGCACCCGATACGCAGCATTTGCCCATACCACGAGCCACGACTGCCGCATGTGATGTCATACCTCCACGGGCGGTCAAGATGCCTTCTGCGACCGTCATACCTGCCAAATCTTCGGGCGAAGTCTCGATGCGCACCATGACCACGCGCTTGCCGGCAGCGTGCCATTCGGCAGCATCGTCTGCAAAGAATACGATTTGTCCACAAGCGGCTCCGGGCGATGCGGGAAGTCCGCGCGTCAGGACTTTGGCTTGTTGCAGAGCCTTTTTATCGAAAACAGGGTGGAGAAGTTCGTCAAGCTTGTTGGGTTCACAGCGCAACAGGGCCGTCTTTTCGTCGATTATGCCTTGACGCTTCAAGTCCATTGCTATTTTCACCATGGCAGCACCTGTGCGTTTGCCATTGCGTGTTTGAAGGAACCAGAGTTTGCCTTCTTGCACGGTAAACTCCATGTCCTGCATGTCTTTGTAATGGTTCTCCAGCTTGGTTTGCAGGGCATCCAGCTCTTTGTAGATTTCAGGCATGGCCTCTTCCATGGATGGATATTTGCTTACCCGTTCCTCTTCGCTGATTCCTGCAAGCTTGGCCCAGCGCTGCGAGCCTATTTTCGTGATTTGTTGCGGAGTGCGTATACCTGCTACCACGTCTTCACCCTGTGCATTGATAAGATATTCGCCGTTAAACAAATCTTCGCCTGTAGCAGCATCACGGCTGAAGCAAACTCCCGTAGCAGAGGTATCTCCCATGTTACCGAATACCATGGCTTGTACATTGACTGCAGTTCCCCATTCATCAGGTATACCTTCCATCTTCCTGTAAAGGATGGCCCGTTCGTTCATCCAAGAGTTGAACACGGCACAGATTGCCCCCCACAACTGTTCATAAGCACAAGTCGGGAAGTCCTTGCCTGTTTTCTCTTTTACAGCCTGCTTGAATTCTTTTACTAACTCTTTAAGGTCTTCTACTTCCAGTTCATTATCCAAGCGAACGCCTTTTGCATGTTTAACTTTCTCAATAATGGCTTCGAATGGGTCTATGTCCTCCTTATTTGCAGGTTTCATGCCCAATACCACATCTCCATACATTTGTACGAAACGGCGATAAGAATCCCATGCGAAACGGGCGTTACCTGTTTTACGGGTCAATCCTTCTACTACATCGTCATTTAGGCCCAAATTCAAAATGGTATCCATCATGCCAGGCATAGATGCACGAGCACCGGAACGTACAGATACCAACAGCGGATTTGTCACATCGCCAAACTTTGAATGCATCAATTCTTCTACTTGTGCGATGGCTTTTTCCACATCATCCTTTAGTAATGAAACAACTTGTTCCTGTCCTACTTTGTAATATTCAGAACAAACTTCTGTCGTGATGGTAAATCCTGGAGGAACAGGAATGCCTATCAAATTCATTTCAGCAAGATTAGCACCTTTACCTCCTAATAGGTTACGCATATCGGCCCGACCTTCTGCATGGCCGTTTCCAAAGGTATAAACTCTTTTCTTGTCCATAATGTAAGCTTAAAGTTTTGAACGTTTTCTGTTTGCAAAATTATGAAATCTTTGCATATATGGGAAACTTTTCCAGTAATAAATGCAGATATTTTGTATGTAAGAAAGGAAATTGCATGCTACATTCTCCTCATAAAATCGTTCTATTCTTAAAAATGAGTAAGAATCACTATCTTTGTAGCCCATTTATTGATGTGATGATATAATTATGATAGAGCTAACAGATTACGAACTGAAGCAATATTTCGATAAAGACATATTTAAAAAAATATCCCAGGCTGCAGATAGTCTAGGGCTGGAATGTTATGTAGTAGGTGGATATGTACGCGATATCTTTCTGCAACGTCCCTCTAATGACATTGATGTGGTGGTAGTGGGTAGCGGAATAACTATGGCACAAACTTTAGGAAAGATGTTAGGCAAAGGAACACATGTGTCAGTATTTCGTAATTTTGGAACTGCCCAGGTAAAATACCGTGACCTGGAAATCGAGTTTGTAGGTGCCCGGAAAGAATCTTATTCACACGACTCACGTAAACCTGTAGTGGAGGACGGGACTTTAGAAGATGATCAGAATCGTCGTGATTTTACAATAAATGCCTTGGCTGTATGCCTTAATAAGGATCGTTTCGGTGAATTAGTAGATCCTTTCGGGGGAATGGAGGACATGAAAGAACGGAACATTCGTACTCCTCTTGATCCAGACGTAACATTCAGCGATGACCCGTTACGTATGATGAGGTGCATTAGGTTTGCCACACAACTCAACTTTTATGTGGATGACAATACTTTTGAGTCGCTATGCCGTAATTGCGAACGAATCTCAATTATATCAAAAGAGAGGATTGCAGATGAATTGAACAAAATAATTCTATCACCTATTCCTTCAAAAGGCTTTATCGATTTGGAACGCTCTGGACTATTACGACTCATTTTCCCTGAGTTAGCAGCTTTACAAGGGGTAGAGACACGCAATGGGAAAGGCCATAAAGACAATTTCTACCATACTTTGCAAGTTCTTGACAATATTAGCCGAAATACGAACGACCTGTGGTTAAGGTGGGCTGCATTGTTGCATGACATAGCTAAACCTGCCACCAAACGTTGGGAGCCCAAAGTCGGGTGGACGTTCCACAATCATAATTTTGTCGGGGAAAAGATGATTCCGAGTATATTCAGACGTATGAAACTCCCATTAAACGAGAAAATGAAATACGTCCAGAAACTCGTAGGATTACACATGAGACCCATTGTAATTGCAGACGATGTAGTGACCGACTCTGCTGTACGCCGTTTGTTGTTTGAGGCTGGAGACGATATAGATGACCTTATGACACTATGTGAAGCAGATATTACATCGAAAAATATGGAACGCAAACGTCGTTTTCTTGAGAATTTTCAATTAGTACGTCGCAAATTGAAAGACTTAGAAGAACGGGACAGGATACGCAACTTCCAACCTCCGATAGATGGCAAAGAGATTATGGAGACTTTTGGTATTGGCCCATCGGCACAAGTTGGTTTACTAAAGAGCCGTATCAAAGATGCGATTTTAGATGGAGTGATTCCTAATGAACACGAAGCTGCCCGTATCTTTATGATGCAACAAGCAACCGATATGGGACTTCATCCTTCAAAAAAGGAAAACGCCAAAGCAGACATAGACTGACAACAAGTTAAAAAAGAAACCAAATAAAAAGGCTACACCTCATAGGGTGTAGCCTTTTTATTTGAACCTAATGTCATTTTATCAGGCATTTTCTTCCGTTTGGAATTTGCGACTAACTTTCATTAAGTTAGTTGCATAATTGACAACGTTTTGTGCCTCCTGAATCATGGTAAGATATACCATGCTGACTTTAATACTACCGCTTTGGCTTTGGATGCGTTGCAGTTCTTCCCTCTTGAGGTGTGCGAGCTGAACATTAAGTTCATTGGCCCGGTTTATTTCATCCTCCAAGTTAGCATAGTTATTACTTTCGAGCAACTGGCGGCAAGTTTGCAACAGATAAGAGATGTCTTCCGTCACATCGGTAAATTCTCCTTTCTGTACTGCACTTAATGGTTTGAAGTTATTGTCTATATGTTCCAAGCACGGTTCACACAATCGTCCGATACTGTACACCAACTCACCCGCAAAGTCATTTCCTTGGAAGTAATACAATCCTTTTTCTAACACAGTATTATTGTCCAAACGTCCTATGGCTAATGTACCCGTACGTTTCATCTGTTTAATAAGCTGTTTCTCGAACTTCACGGAACCCATTGTGCGGCGTAAGCCACGCAGATTCTCGTGCAGGAAAGCCGTTACGGTTCGTTCAAAGTTCTCTTGTGCAAAAGTCATGACTTTAATCAATTCTTCTCTTGTATGTTTACGCAACAAGGTCAGTACTTCCATATTATCGTTGCTACGCATAATTTGCTTTATGGTTTCCTCGTCTTTTTCTTTAGACTTACGCTTCTTATAAAGCACTTGGCTATGAATAAGGGCATAGATGGCGATAGCAATCATGATGACGATGGCCGCAACCCCTCCAAAATGAAGCAATATAGTTACGATAAAACAGATAGTAAATGCTGCACCTGCCGTAATGAACCATCCACCAATAACGCTCAACACTCCTGTGATACGGAATACGGCAGAGTCACGCCCCCACGCTCTATCAGCAAGTGAGGTACCCATGGCCACCATAAATGTAACGTATGTTGTAGACAGGGGGAGTTTTAACGATGTGCCAAGTGCAATGAGCAATCCTGATAACACAAGGTTAACCGAAGCCCGTACCAGGTCGAACGCGGCTCCGTCTTCCAAAGTCAGTTCCTCTTTACGGAAGCGTGTTTCAATCCATGCTTTAGTACGTTCAGGGATGATTTTATTCAATCCATTAGAGAGATTCAAACTGAAACGCACCAACTTACGAGCAATTGGGGTACTACCGAATCCTTCCTCACCTTCGTCTTGACGTGCAAGCGAAACTTCGGTCTGGATAACATTATGTGCTTTCTTCGAAGTCCATAAAGCATATACCATCACAGCACCCGCACCGAACAGGAAGTACCATGGTGTCTTGGCCGAATCAAGTAGAGAATCCATCAAGAAACCTCCGGGACCAAGGTCCAACCCGTTTGCCATGTAATCCTGATAGGCAGAGTATCCTGCCAAAGGCACACCAATGAAGTTTACTAAATCATTACCTGCAAAGGCTAGAGCCAAGGCAAAGGTACCTAACATCACCACAATCTTAAGTACATTTACCCGACACCAATGAAGTATCTGCATCAGAATGGTGAAAAACACGAACATACCTGATACCAACACCCCCGTGTTATCATGTATCCAACCATTCAGTTCAGAAGTCATAAATGAGCTGTCTTTCAATCCCTTGATGAGCATAAAATAAACTATGCTCGTAGCAGCTATACCGCCAAAGATAGCAATGCTATACTTCAAATGTTTCTTAAAGTTATAAGTAAAGATTGCGCGCGCAATCCATTGCACAAGCATACCGAAAAAGAAAGCTATGGCCACAGACACGAATATAGCCATGATGACCGTAAGTGCTTTGTCTGTGTTGATAAGATTACCCATTCCTATGCTGTCATCATTAAATGTCTTAAGCAGAGCCAAGGCAAAAGTACCACCCAGCAGTTCAAAGACCATTGACACCGTAGTAGAAGTAGGTAGCCCCATGGTATTAAACACATCAAGCAACACTACGTCGGTAAGCATTACAGCTAGGAGGATACACATCACTTCCTCAAAATAGAAATATTGCGGCTGATATATACCATGGCGCGCAATATCCATCATACCGTTACTGAGAGCGGCTCCTATGAATACACCAATACTGGCAATGATAAGCATAGTTCTGAACTTTGCCGCCTTAGAACCCACAGATGAGTTTAGAAAATTAACGGCATCGTTGCTCACGCCCACTATCAGGTCGTAGATGGCAAGGATACCCAAAATGATAACGATGCACAAATAAACTGTTTCCATAATTGTATATTAATATATAATATGTGTATGCATTCCGCAAAATTCTTTTCGGTTGCAAAGAAACGGAATCCATATTACAGACAATTGTCATACATGTTACATCCGTGTTACAAAAAACGGGCGTAACAACTAAGAACCATGGTAATACCGTACTGTTTTGCCCCGCATATGTAACAACCGCAAGCGAAACGTACTCCGACCATGGGCCGTGTACGTTCCGCCTACGCTCCGTACATGTTGCATATTGCACCCCAACAGAGAGATTGTTTGTATAGCTATAAACTCGTGGAATCGGAAGTGTCTTCCTGCTTTTTCTTTAAGTATGTATAGAAATCGTATTGGGCACGGTGGATTTCCTTTTGCGGGTTGGAGGATTTCCATACGTTATGCAGCTGTCCGTCTACAAAGCAAGCTTTACGTCGGTCAGCCAGCTGGATGGTCAACATATCGATCAACTCTTGCTTCAGAGTAGGGTCTAATACTGGTGTCACAGCTTCTATGCGCCGGTAGAGGTTACGCCGCATCCAATCGGGCGAACCGATGAACAGTTTGGACTTACCCCCGTTACCAAAATACCATACACGTGCATGTTCCAGGAAGGTATCGACGATACGTGTTACCCGAATGTTGCGGCTGTATTCCTGCCCCGGTATGAGACAACAGATACCACGCACAATGAGGTCGATGTTCACCCCGGCTTTTGAAGCTTCATACAGGCGATCTATCATGACGGGATCTTGAAGGGCATTCATCTTCAGAATGATGCGTCCACCGTATCCATTTTTAGCCAATTCTATCTCGCGATCAATGAGGCGATTCAGTTCGGGTATCAGGTTGAAACGGGCCACTAGTAAACGATGGAACACGGGCGATTGCTTGCCGCACAACGTGCGGAACAGATTGTGCAGATCGTTCACGATTACGGGGTTGCAGGTGTACATGCCACAGTCGGCGTAGAGCATCGCGGTCTTCTCGTTAAAGTTACCGGTACCGATGTAAGCGTAGCTGGTAAGGCGGTGGTTCCGGGCATCGCGGCGCAAGATGAGAGCCACCTTGGCATGGACTTTCAGACCAGGGATACTATAGATAATGTTGATGCCCGAAGCCTTCATCATCTCAGCGGTAGCCAAATTGTTTTCCTCATCAAAACGGGCCTTAAGTTCAACAAACACGGTAACACGCTTGCCGTTCTGTGCTGCAGCTATCAAAGTGTTTATCACACTAGAATTCTCAGCCACACGATACTGAGTCAACATAATTTCGCGTACGGCGGGATCGTGCACGGCTTCGTAGAGCATGTGAATGAAGTGCTCGAACGAATGATAAGGGTAATACAGCAACAGGTCGTGCTGAGCCACATAGTTGAATATAGACTCGCGCCCATCTAAACAAGAGAGCTTCATAGGTTGAGGCTCGCGAGCGGAGAGCAGGGCAGGCGAGGGGTTAGGAAGATGGCGGAGGTCTTCCATATTGAGATGTTTATCGCCTGGCACAAGTTCATGATGATGTATGCCATAGGCATCGGTAAGGGCTTGTAGAAAATCAGAGGGCATGGCACGCTCATACACAAAACGACAAACTTTACCAATTTTTCGTTTTTTGACCTTAGTCTTGACCTGCTCTATAATGGCGGGCGTACCTGCCGTATCATCTATCAAGATATCAGCATCGCGCGATATCTTGATACAGTAGCTGCTGTCCACCACGTAACCTGGAAAGATGTCAGCCAGGTTAGCCTTGATGATGTCCTCGATATACATGAGATAATAGTCACGCCCTATCGACGGAAGCTGGATGAAACGGGGAACCTTAGTGTAGGGAAGCTTCATGACAAAGTACTCGAACGGCATACTGTCCAGTACGCCATCGGGACCCTTGGGCTTCATGCGGGCGGCTAGATAAAGACGATTGTCCCTGAGAAAAGACACCACCCGGTCGCGGCTAATGGGCACAGGTGCCAAATAGGGAAATATTTCTTCATGGAAAAAACGCTTTAGAAACTCACGATGCTCGGGTTCCACATCGGGAGTCTGGTAGAACACAATATGGGCACGACGCAAGGCTGGTATGATTTTCTGCTCGTAGATGCGGATACGCTCCAGCATTTGGCGATTCACTTCGTGATTGATATCTTCCACCAACCGAATGGCATCTTGTACATCTTCCTCATCGCTACAAGTTGCACCGGTAGCGATGGCACGATGGTCCGCCACACGTATCTTATAGAATTCCTCAAGGTTTGAAGAGTAGATGGAGATGAAGTTAATACGTTCGTATAGGGGTAGGGTATCGTCGTCGGCCTCGAGTAGTACGCGGTAATTGAAGGAGAGCCAGCTGATGTCGCGTTTGAAATATTGATGTTCCATGGCAAAGATGTTGTCAATTCCATGCAAAAATAGCTACCTTTGCACATATAAACAATACGGGGCATGACAAAAATAGGTTTGATATCGGACACGCACGGCTATTGGGACGACCGTTACCAGAAATACTTCGAACCATGTGACGAGATATGGCATGCAGGTGATATCGGATCGCTGGAAGTAGCCGACAGACTTGCAGCTTTCCGTCCACTACGGGCGGTATATGGCAACATAGACGGACAGGAAATACGCAGTACTTTCCCAATGATACAACGTTTTACAATAGAGGGAATAGAAATATTGCTGAAACACATAGGTGGATATCCTGGAAGGTACGATCCATCGATACGTGAGACACTCATGGCACACCCGCCGAAGCTACTAGTGTGTGGACATTCACATATTCTGAAGGTACAATATGATTCGTCGCTAGGAACCCTCTGTGTCAATCCGGGAGCAGCAGGTATCAGCGGTTTCCACAAAGTGAGGACGCTGGTACGACTTGTCATAGACGACGGTACGTTCAGCGGACTGGAAGTGATAGAACTGTCCGGACAAGAACATTAACCGGCCAAGAGAAGTACAATAGTAGAAGAAAATAGTCTTTTCTATCATCCAGTACTTGGATGTACCGAGGTTTTACACTATCTTTGCCTGCCGTAAATTGCTACGAGAGCCGTGGGGCATAGTCCTCCTTCTTATATCATTATCCAATAACTTTATTTTAAGAAAGGAAACAGAAGTATGAAAGGAATCATTCTGGCCGGTGGTAGTGCCACACGGCTCTATCCCCTGTCGAAAGCGGTCTCCAAGCAACTGATGCCTGTATATGACAAGCCGATGATTTATTACCCTTTGAGCACGTTGATGCTGGCCGGTATCCGCGAAGTATTGATTATAACCACGCCGTACGATGCCGAGGCTTTCCGCCGCCTACTGGGAGACGGAAGCCGCTTAGGTATGCGGTTTGAATATGTCGTGCAGGAACGGCCTAACGGCTTGGCGCAAGCCTTTGTCCTTGGTGCAGACTTCCTTGCAGGAGGACCAGGTTGCCTCATTCTGGGTGACAATCTGTTCTACGGCCAAGGTTTCTCTGCCATGCTGAAAAGGGCAGCTTCCATCGAGCGCGGAGCCTGTATATTCGGATATTATGTCAAAGACCCGCGCGCCTATGGGGTAGTGGAGTTTGACAATAGAGGCCGGGTATTAAGTATCGAGGAGAAACCTGACGTACCAAAAAGTAATTATGCTGTACCGGGCCTTTATTTCTACGACTCAACAGTAACCGACAAAGCCGCACGCCTCAAACCGTCAGCCAGAGGTGAATATGAAATAACAGACTTGAACCGCATGTACCTCAACGAAAACGCGTTGCAAGTGGAACTGTTCGGTAGAGGATTTGCTTGGCTCGACACGGGCAACTGTGACAGCCTGCTCGAAGCCTCTAATTTTGTAGCCACCATACAGAATCGCCAAGGCTTCCGGGTTTCTTGCATCGAAGAAATAGCATGGCGCAAAAGTTGGATAGACGCGACGCAACTTCAACACCTGGGTGAAGAGATGGGCAAAACGGAATACGGACGATACCTAGTAGAGCTATCACAATCACGACGTAGTTAAATGAAAAAAACAACTGAATGATGAGTGAAGAATGAAAGTTGCAAAATAAGGGTATTACTTCCGCCCCCCCAAAAAAAAGACAAGTTCCATATTCTTCATCCATCATCAAAATTTACCATTGCATATGAAGACATACCTTGTAACAGGTGCCGCCGGATTCATTGGCGCCAACTTTGTAAAATACCTATTGTCTAAATACGATGATATACGTATAGTAGTGCTTGATGCACTTACTTACGCTGGAAACCTAGGGACACTAGCTAGTGACATTGACCAAGAGCGTTGTATTTTTGTCAAAGGAGACATCTGCAATCGCACGCTGACCGACGTACTCTTTACCGAGCATCGCTTTGATTATGTGGTGAATTTCGCTGCCGAAAGTCATGTGGACCGTAGCATTGAGAACCCACAATTATTCCTTCAGACCAACGTACTGGGGACACAGAACCTACTTGATACTGCCCGCCGCGCCTGGGTCACCGGCCGCGATGAACAAGGCTACCCCACATGGCTCAAAGGCGTACGCTTTCATCAAGTTTCTACAGACGAAGTATACGGATCGCTGGGTGCGACAGGCTACTTCACCGAGCAAACCCCTCTCTGCCCTCATAGCCCATATAGTGCCTCAAAGGCATCAGCAGACCTGATTGTCATGGCCTATCGTGACACCTATCACATGCCTGTTAGCATTACTCGCTGTTCTAATAATTATGGGCCGTATCATTTCCCCGAAAAACTCATCCCACTCATCATCAAAAACATACTTGAGGGAAAAACGTTGCCTGTATACGGCGATGGTAGTAACGTTAGAGACTGGCTCTACGTTACTGACCATTGCAAAGCCATAGACCTAGTAGTACGCCACGGACGCGATGGTGAAATATACAATGTAGGCGGGCATAACGAGCGCACCAACCTCCAAATAGTACGCCTCACAATACAGACTGTGCGCCGGCTGATGGAGGCCCACTCCGAATACCGTAAGGTACTACGCCACAAAGAGTACCATCAAGACGGATTGCTCAATCTGGACTGGTTAAACGACTCGCTCATAACCTTTGTAAAGGACCGCCTTGGACACGACCAACGATATGCCATCGATCCCTCTAAGATAACCAACGAACTAGGATGGACGCCAGAGACAAGTTTTGACAACGGCATAGTCCGTACGGTAGAGTGGTACCTTACCCATCAGTCCTGGGTGGACGAAGTAACCAGCGGTGACTACCAACACTATTACGAGCGGATGTACGCAGACAGATAATATGTTTTTACTATTTTTTTAGAAAAAAGAACGCCTCCCCGGCCTATTAACGGGGAGGCGTTCTTTTCCATAAGAAGATAGTATCTCTCAGAACGTCTATGCAGAATTACTCTTTTCTTTTTTATTATCCTAACGTAACTGTTAGTATCACTCTCATCATCACATATTACCAAATCCGCCTTCTACTATTTACTTAAAGTAGTACAGGAATACGGCGGTACCCTCCAATGCTTTCTTCTTCTCACCTTCGATCTCGATGAAGAACTTTATCTCAGCCTTAGCCACGCCCCGCAGGTTAGTAAGCGACTGCATGATCGCAACCAACCTGATACGCTGTCCTGTGAGAACGGCCTGACCGAACTTCATTTTCTCCATACCATAATTTATCATCATCTTCAAATTATTCACCTCTATAATCTGATTCCATAAATAAGGCAACATAGACAATGTGAGATATCCATGCACAATAGTACTTTTAAACGGGCTTTCCGCTTTGGCACGTTCCGTATCTACGTGAATCCATTGATGATCCAAAGTAGCATCTGCAAAGAGATTTACACGCTCCTGCGTCACTTGCACATAATCAGATATACCTATCTGCTGTCCTACCAGTTTCTCGAAATCCTCAAAAGAATTTATAACTACTTTTTCCATTCTCTTCATAAAGTTTGATAATCTAAAAACAAAAACAAATATAACCCTTATCCCTGGAAAGGCAAAAAAATAGGGCATTTTTCCTACAATTCGGAAAAAAAGGAAAACTTTACCATTCTTAAAGCAAACAAACGGGTACATCTCTAAAAATAGTGTACCTTTGTGGAGAAAACAGCGGTACATCCACCGTGACACGAATGTCCCCCGTCATATACAGATAACATAATAACATGAGACAGAAGATACACCACGTCCTATCTACAACAATAGCTGTCATTTGTGCCACTACGGCTTTAATGGCATTAGTAAGCAACAAAGCATTTGACCCCATATACGAGTCAATCGTATCAGAAACACCCGTATGTACGGCACCACCACAGGTGCCGCAAGACTGCACCTTCGCAGGCGACACCATCCGTTTAGTACGCTACGACCTACGTGAACGCATGGACCGTGAATTGATGGCATTCTGCTACATGCATTCCAGCACCATGCTGGCGATAAAGCGTGCTAACCGCTACTTCCCTGTCATAGAGCCCATATTACACGAGGAGGGAATCCCCGACGACCTAAAATACCTAGCCGTAGTGGAGAGCAACCTTGATTCACGTGCCAAGTCAAGGGCGGGAGCCGTGGGTCTATGGCAATTCATGACCGCCACCGGAAGGCAGTACGGCCTTGAGGTAAACCAGAACATAGATGAACGTTACCACGTGGAAAAAAGCACCCGCGCTGCATGCCGCTACCTACGCGAGGCCTATAATCGCTATGGTGACTGGATGAGCGTGGCTGCCTCATACAACGGCGGACAAGGACGCATATCATCACAACTGAAAAAACAAATGGCCAACAATGCCATGGACTTGTGGCTGGTAGAGGAAACATCACGTTACATGTTCCGCTTATTGGCTGCCAAGGCTATCCTGAGTGAACCGCAACGCTACGGCTTCTTACTGCGATGTGAGCAACTATACCCACCCATTGTTTGCCAATATGATACTGTAAAGACAAGTATCGTCAATCTTGTGCAATATGCCAAGAAACAGGGAATAAGTTATGCACAGCTCAAGGACTTCAACTCATGGCTGCGGGGTGAAACACTACAAAATGCCAACCATCGTACCTACATAATAAGTATCCCTACCCGCGAAGCCATGTACTATAACCCTAAGCGCACCAAACCACATAATCCACGTTGGGTAGTAGACTGAAACGACTAAAATGAATAATAACACTACTAACCATATAATACCAACATGTTAAGCAAATTTAAGCTGAACCAATTATACTTCAAGGACACGCAGTTTGCCAATCTTATGACAAGGCGCATATTCAACGTGTTACTCATTGCCAACCCTTACGATGCGTTCATGCTCGAAGACGATGGGCGTATAGATGAGAAAATCTTCATGGAATACACATCGTTATCACTACGTTATCCTCCCCGCTTCACACAGGTTAGTACATGTGACGAGGCTCTTGCGCAACTGTCAGCAGTATCGTTCGATCTTGTCATCTGCATGCCCGGCACAGGTGATAACGAAAGTTTTGACGTGGCTCGACAGATAAAAGCACGCTACGAACACATTCCTATGGTGATACTCACACCATTCAGTCACGGCATCACCAAGCGCATAGCCAATGAAGATCTGAGTGCCTTTGAATACGTTTTCTGCTGGTTGGGGAACACAGACTTACTGCTCTCCATCATTAAACTTGTAGAAGACAAAAGGAACTTGGAACATGATGTAAACGAGGTAGGTGTTCAAGTTATCCTACTCGTAGAGGACGGTATCCGCTTCTATTCATCCATATTGCCAAACCTTTACAAATTCGTACTGATGCAGAGCCGTGAGTTCTCGACCGAAGCGTTGAATGCCCACCAACGAACACTCCGCATGCGTGGACGTCCCAAAATAGTACTAGCGCGCACTTATGAAGAAGCGTATACAATATACCAAAAGTACAAAAACAACATGCTGGGGGTAATTACCGATGTACGCTTTCCTCGCCTGCCAGGAGGTGAGAAAGATGGTATGGCAGGAATACGTTTATGTGCAGCTATTCGCAAAGAAGACCCATTCTTGCCGCTTATCATACAATCTAGTGAAACGGACTATGCAGCCTATGCAGCTAAATACGGGGCAGCATTCATTGACAAGAACTCTAAAAAGATGGACGTGGACTTACGCCGAATCGTATCAGACAACTTCGGTTTCGGGGACTTCATCTTCCGTAACCCTGAGACGGGGGAAGAAATAGCACGTGTCAAAAACTTAAAAGAGTTACAAAACATCATATTCGCCGTCCCAGCAGAATCGTTTCTGTATCACATCAGCCGTAACCACATCAGCCGATGGCTCTACTCCAGAGCCATGTTTCCCATAGCAGAATTTCTAAGACCTATCACTTGGAACAGTCTACAAGATGTAGACGCACACCGTAAACTTATCTTCGAGGCAATCGTAAAGTATCGCAAAATGAAGAACCAAGGCGTGGTGGCCGTATTCAAACGCGACAGGTTCGACCGTTACTCAAACTTCGCCCGCATTGGCGAGGGCTCGTTGGGAGGCAAGGGTCGTGGCCTAGCGTTCATTGACAACCTAGTAAAGCACCATGTGGAGTTCGAGGAGTTTGAGAACGCCAAAGTTGCCATCCCCAAGACGGTAGTGCTATGTACCGACGTGTTCGACGAGTTCATGGAGACCAACGGACTATACCAAGTGGCTCTATCGGATCTGGAGGACGACGTGATACTTCGCTACTTTCTGAAAGCCAAGTTACCCGACAGGCTAGTGGAGGATTTTTTCGCTCTCTTCGACGTAGTGAAATCGCCCATAGCCGTACGTTCCTCCTCGCTTCTGGAAGACTCACACTATCAGCCATTTGCTGGCATATACAATACGTACATGATACCCTACATGGACGACAAGTACGAAATGCTGCGCATGTTGAGCGATGCTATAAAGGGAGTGTACGCCTCCGTGTACTTCCGCGACTCTAAGGCATACATGCAGGCCACGAGCAACGTGATAGATCAGGAGAAGATGGCTGTAATACTACAGGAAGTCATAGGCACGCAATACGGTGACAGATACTATCCCTCGATGTCGGGCGTAGCGCGCTCACTAAACTACTACCCCTTGGGGGACGAACTACCGGAGGAGGGTACCGTGAACCTGGCGCTAGGCCTGGGCAAGTACATCGTGGACGGCGGGCTGACACTACGTTTCTCGCCCTACCACCCCAACAAGGTGCTGCAGACCAGCGAGCTCGACCTTGCCTTGAAGGAAACGCAGACGCGCTTCTACGCACTCGACCTAAAAAACGCCGGCCACGCTTTCTCCATAGACGATGGCTTCAACCTCTTGAAACTGCCCGTGAAGGAGGCGGAGAAGGACGGTAGCCTAGCATACATCGCCTCGACATATGACCCGTACGACCAAATCATCCGTGACGGACTGTACCCAGGAGGGAGAAAAGTTATCACCTTCGCCAACATCCTACAGCACGACGCTTTCCCTCTCGCGAGGTTGTTGCAACTGGCACTAAAGTACGGTGAGCAAGAGATGCGGCGCCCCGTGGAGATAGAATTCGCCGCCACGCTGGACCGGGAAAAAGACAAGACCGGCACTTTCTATCTACTGCAGATACGCCCCATTGTAGACAACAAGGAGGTACTGGACGAAGATCTGGCCGCCATCCCCGACGAGAAGTTGCTGTTACGGTCGGTCAACTCGCTTGGGCACGGGGTGATGAACGACCTGTACGACGTAGTCTATGTCAAGACGGCAGAGTACAGTCCCTCGCACAATACTGAGCGTGCAAGGGAAATTGAAGAACTGAACCGACGCTTCCTGCAAGAGGGACGTGGCTACATACTCATCGGTCCCGGCCGGTGGGGAAGCTCGGACCCCTGGCTTGGCATACCAGTAAAGTGGCCGCACATATCCGCCGCACGTATTATTGTGGAAGCTGGACTGACAAATTACCGCGTAGACCCAAGCCAGGGCACGCACTTCTTCCAGAATCTGACCTCGTTCGGAGTAGGGTACTTCACCATCAACGACTACGTAGGTGACGGGATCTACCGCCAGTCCGTACTCGACACAATGCCAGCGGTAACCGAAACCCGTTACCTGCGCCACGTGCGCTTTAATGTCCCCGTAGTGGTCAAAATGGATGGAAAAAAGAAACTCGGAGTAGTAATGTTACCCGAACTCACAAACAGTCCTAAAGTATAATGAAAAATAGCATTAAGACCAACTCACCAAAAGCATGGCTATTGGCCGCGCGTCCCAAGACACTAACGGCTGCTGTTACACCTGTAGTCGTGGGGACGGTACTGGCTACAGTCGATGGACACTTCCGCCTATTTCCCGCCTTGATGTGCTTTATCTTTGCAGGGATGATGCAAATAGCAGCCAACTTGATAAATGACCTGTTCGACTTCCGACGCGGAGCTGATGGTGAAGGCCGGTTGGGGCCTGAACGGGCCTGCACGCAAGGATGGATAACGCCACACACCATGATTACTGGTATCAGCATCACGCTTGTGATTGCCTGTATCATCGGAGAGGGCATACTGGTATGTACTGCTCCTTCCTTACCTTTTAGAGGATGGGAACTAATGGTTGTGGGCGGATTATGTGTGGCATTCACTTTCCTTTACACCACGTGGATGTCAAGGCGCGCAATGGGCGATATACTCGTCATCGTGTTCTTCGGTTTAGTACCCGTATGTGGTACGTACTATGTACAAACGACGCGTATCACGATAGACTGTTGGATAGCCGCTACGACATGCGGATTGGGTATAGACACGCTATTGGTGGTAAATAACTATCGCGACCGCTATCAGGATCGTGCAAACGATAAACGCACACTTATATCAATGTTGGGATCGAAGTTCGGCGAATGGTTCTATCTCATATTGGGCATCTCTGCCGCCGCATTATGCTTACACTTCGTGCCTGTAACAGATGCTTGGAGTGCTATCATACCTGTACCATACTTATGGGCTCATATTGACTCTTGGCAACGTATGAGAACCATAAGTCACGGTCGCGCCCTCAATACAGTATTAGTCATGGCTTCACGCAATATTCTACTACTGGGTGCCAGTTTATGTTTCCTGTTTCTCCTCACACTATTATGATAAACTCTACCAGACAAGGTTAGCAAGATATATAAGACAGCTCCCCCCTCAAATGCATACAATACTTGCATAAGCCATACAGAACGCTTACATTTAGATAACGACCAAAAAGAAACGGATTATAGGTTAGTTCCATATTACGAAAGAAGCCATCCCTTAATTTGGAATGGCTTCTTTCGTAATACACTATCGCCGCGGTTATTTCTTGCGACTGTTGCCATAACGACTCATGAACTTGTCCACACGCCCTGCTGTGTCTACCAACTTCGACTTACCTGTATAGAAGGGGTGCGAACTACTGGAAATTTCCAGTTTCACCAACGGATAAGTTTCGCCTTCAAACTCAATCGTGTCTTTCGTGCTACACGTAGAGCGTGAAAGAAACATGTCACCGTTAGACATGTCTTTAAACACCACGGGACGATAATTTTCAGGATGGATACCTTTCTTCATTTCCTTGTTAGTTTTAATCTTGTTATACGGTTACTTTTGGTAATAAAGTAGTGTAATGGTCACTTTTCGAGCTGCAAAGATAGAGTAATTCTTGGAAATATTACAAAAAGAACCCGGTAAAATTAGTTTTCTCCAGTTTATTTTCTGATTTTTGCAACATAAAACTCAATAATTCCGTATGAAAAAGCTGTTATTCTTCATCCTCTTCCTGATATGTGCTCGATTAGCCACCCCGGCCCAAAACCGACATCATAATCTTTACAGCATCGCCTTTTACAACGTGGAAAATTTGTTCGACACCATCCACGACCCTGGCAAAAACGATCACGACTTCCTGCCTGATGGCCGTTACCGCTGGGGGAGTCGCAAGTATGAATCCAAACTCCTACGCTTGGCTCAAGTACTTTCAAGCCTCTCCCGCGAACGAGTTCCCCAAGGCCCGGCCTGTATCGGACTGGCTGAAGTAGAAAACGCACGAGTGTTACACGATCTCCTTGCCCAGCCCTCCCTTTCACATTATAAATATATACACTACGAAGGTCCCGACAAGCGTGGCATAGACTGCGCCCTGCTTTATGACCCCGTACAGTTCAACGTCACCTCCTCGAAGCTCATACCATCCACACCTTTCGAAGGAGACACCATACACCTCACACGGGGATTCCTCATTATAGAGGGATTTCTTGCCGACGAACGGATTGGTGTTATCGTAAACCATTGGCCTTCGCGGGGTGCAGCATCCCCCGTTCGCATACATGCAGCCCAGCAAGTAAAAGCGCTGAAAGACTCGCTACTCCGTGAACATAAACGCATGAAACTGGTCATCATGGGCGACTTGAACGACGACCCAATGGATGAGAGCCTACAAGCCCTCGGCACTCGTAAATACCCTAAGCAGGTGAAGAAAGGCGAGCTTTACAACCCTTGGTGGGCCACCTTGGAAGATGAAAGCAAAGGGACGTTACTCTATCGTGGCAAGTGGAATCTCTTTGACCAAATCATCATATCCCGCACCTTATTGAAGTCACGTCGGGGCTTACGCTACGCAGGTCATGAAATATTCTCCCGCCCGTACCTCTTCCAACAAGACGGCCAGTATAAAGGATACCCGCTCCGTACTCATGGAGGGAGAACTTGGCTTGACGGATATAGTGATCACTTGCCTACCATCATATATTTAAAAAAGAAGTGATAATATTACATTATAGTCTCTACAAGTGCCCTAAGACACATGTCTAATCCCTATTTCAGATTCAAGCAATTTGTAATTTACCAAGACAATTGTGCCATGAAGGTAGGCACGGACGGTGTCTTGCTGGGAGCTTGGACTAACGTGACCGGAGCTCGACAAATACTTGATGTAGGAACGGGGACAGGACTGATTTCATTACAATTGGCGCAAAGAAACCCGTATGCCCATATAACAGCGGTAGAAATAGATGAACCAGCAGCCGTACAAGCAACAGAAAACATAAATCGCTCCAACTGGAAAAACAGAATGGAAGTAATTTGCTGCCATTTCAAAGACTATTTCCCAAAAGTAAAATACGACGTAATAGTGTCAAACCCACCTTACTTCATGAACGATTTGAAATGTCCTGATTCTCGACGTAATACAGCCCGGCATGCCCAAGATTTAAGCTATGATTTACTTTTCCGCCACTCCTCCCATTTACTCGCCCCGCAAGGTACGGTTAGTATCATTGTACCAGCCGAACTTGCTTCCATAGCCATAGACACAGCGTGGAGCCATGAATTGCATTTATTCCGCCGAACAAATGTGTATACTAGTCCCAAGAAAAAGTGTAAAAGAGTACTAATGTCTTTCAAATCATTACAAGGGCCATGTACCATAGACAACCTTTACATCGAAACAGAAAATCACGAATATACTGATAACTACATCGCTTTAACACGCGACTTCTATCTGAAAATGTAAACCTTCCAGTCCATTTCCGACAAAACCTTTGATAGGAAAACTGACGGAAACTCCCTCCAGTATGAGTTTTTTCAATAAGGTATATCCTTTTATCTAAGTATTTTCTTAAATTTGCAGCCCAGAATTTGCCAAATAGTAAAAGAACAACATGGATAAAAAATTTACTGAATATTCTAATTTAGACCTTTCAAAAGTAAATAAAGAGATATTGGCCCAGTGGGACGAGAATCAAGTCTTTGCTAAAAGCATGGCCGAACGCGAAGGATGCCCGTCTTTTGTATTTTTCGAAGGCCCCCCTTCAGCAAATGGTATGCCAGGCATTCACCATGTGATAGCACGTTCCATCAAGGATATTTTTTGCCGTTATAAAACGATGAAAGGCTATCAGGTGAAACGTAAAGCCGGATGGGATACACATGGCCTTCCCGTAGAATTAGGAGTAGAAAAGTCTTTAGGAATTACCAAAGAGGATATTGGCAAAAACATTTCTGTAGCAAATTATAATGCAGCGTGCCGTAAGGACGTCATGAAATATACCAAAGAATGGGAAGACTTGACGCACAAAATGGGCTACTGGGTGGATATGAAAGATCCGTATATCACGTATGATAACCGTTACATTGAAACCTTGTGGTGGCTGTTAAAGCAACTTTACAAGAAAGGTCTGCTATATAAGGGTTATACCATTCAGCCTTATTCTCCCGCCGCCGGCACGGGACTTAGCTCTCACGAATTAAATCAGCCGGGATGTTACCGCGATGTAAAAGACCTCACCGTTGTGAGTCAGTTCAAAATAAAGAACCCTAAACCGGAAATGACAGGGTGGGGAACTCCTTACTTTTTGGCATGGACCACAACTCCGTGGACATTGCCTTCGAACACAGCCCTTTGCGTAGGTCCAAAATTCGATTATGTAGCCGTACAAACCTATAATGGGTATAGTGGAGACAAGATAACGGTTGTGTTGGCAGAAGAATTGCTGTATGCCCATTTCAACAAAAAAGCGGAAAATATCGCGTTGGAGGAGTACAAACAAGGCGACAAACTAATTCCGTTCAAGATTGTAGGGGAATATAAAGGTATAGACCTAATTGGCATGGAGTATGAGCAACTCATACCTTGGGTGAAACCAGTAGAAATAGACGATAAAAAGCAATGGAAGGTAAGCAATAGTGCTTTCCGAGTCATTGCCGGTGACTATGTGACAACCGAAGATGGTACGGGAATCGTACATATTGCACCTACATTCGGTGCAGACGATGCCCAGGTTGCCCGTGCGGCAGGCATTCCTTCATTGTTCATGATAAATAAGCGTGGCGAGACTCGTCCGATGGTCGATCTTACCGGGAAGTTCTACTTGTTGGATGAATTGGATGATGAGTTTGTTCGCCAATGTGTAGATGTTGAGAAATATAAGGAATACGAAGGCCGCTGGGTGAAGAATGCATACGACCCTCAATTTACCATTGACGGGAAATATGATGAGCGAGCTGCACAAGCCGCTGAGTCGCTGGATTTGTATTTGTGCATGATGCTGAAAGCCTCTAAACTGGCATTCAAAATAGAAAAGCACGTTCATAATTACCCACATTGCTGGCGTACAGATAAGCCCATATTATATTATCCGTTGGATAGCTGGTTTATTCGTAGTACGGCCTGCAAAGAACGTATGATAGAGTTGAATAAAACGATAAACTGGAAACCTGAATCGACAGGAACGGGACGTTTTGGCAAGTGGCTGGAAAATTTGAATGATTGGAATCTAAGCCGTTCGCGCTATTGGGGCTCTCCACTACCGATTTGGCGTACGGAAGATGGTAGTGAGGAAAAATGCATTGAGTCGGTGGAAGAGCTCTACAATGAAATAGAGAAGTCCGTATCTGCTGGCATCATGACTTCCAATCCATATAAAGATAGAGATTTCCACCCCGGAGTCTATACCAAAGAAAATTATGACAAGATAGATTTGCATCGCCCTTATGTAGACGAGATTATTCTTGTATCAAAGGATGGAAAACCAATGAAGCGTGAATCGGATTTGATAGATGTTTGGTTTGATTCTGGTTCAATGCCTTATGCACAAATACATTATCCTTTTGAGAATAAAGAATTGTTGGATACCCACCAAGTCTATCCGGCAGATTTTATTGCGGAAGGAGTAGATCAAACACGTGGTTGGTTTTTTACTTTACATGCCATTGCTACAATGGTTTTCGATAGTGTTGCATACAAAGCTGTTATATCTAATGGGCTTGTGCTTGATAAGAATGGGAATAAAATGTCCAAACGTTTAGGTAATGCCATAGATCCTTTTGCTATTATAGAAGAATACGGTTCAGACCCTTTGCGTTGGTATATGGTAACAAACTCTTCTCCTTGGGACAACTTGAAGTTTGATGTGGATGGGGTAGAAGAAGTGCGCCGTAAATTCTTCGGAACGTTGTATAATACTTATTCATTCTTCGCTCTATATGCTAACGTTGACGGTTTTGAATATAAAGAAGCAGATATCCCATTGAATGAACGACCGGAAGTAGATCGTTGGATTCTGTCTGTACTGAATACTTTGATTAAAAAAGTAGATACCTGTTATAATGAATATGAACCTACAAAAGCTGGACGTCTTATCTCTGATTTTGTTAGTGAAAACCTGTCTAACTGGTATGTAAGACTCAACCGTAAACGTTTCTGGGGAGGAGGTATGACTCAAGATAAACTGTCAGCCTATCAAACGCTATATACTTGTCTGGAAACTGTAGCAAAGCTGATGGCTCCTATTTCTCCATTCTATGCTGATAAATTATATATGGATTTGATATCGGTAACGAAGAAAGAGAAAGCCTTGTCTGTACATCTTGCAAAATTCCCAGAGTGTGATTTGAGAATAATAGATAATGAACTTGAAGCACGCATGCAAATAGCGCAAGATATAACTTCCATGGTACTAGCTTTAAGACGAAAAGTTAATATCAAGGTCCGCCAACCATTGCAATGTATCATGATTCCAGTCGTTGATGAAAAACAACGTTCACAGATAGAAACTGTGAAAACACTTATCATGAATGAAGTCAATGTGAAAGAGGTTAAGTTTGTGGACAGTACTGCCGGTATCTTAGTAAAGAAAGTAAAATGCGATTTTAAGAAACTGGGCCCTAAGTTTGGCAAACAGATGAAAGTAGTTGCAACTGCGGTTTCAAACATGTCACAAGAAGATATTGCAGCACTTGAGAAGAATGGTTCATATGTAATTCCTATAGCTGATGGTTCTGAAGCAGTAGTCACAACTTCCGATGTTGAGATATTCAGCGAAGATATTCCCGGCTGGCTGGTTGCGAATGATAGTAAGTTGACTGTTGCATTAGAAATAGCTTTGACCGAAGAATTACGTCGTGAAGGTATTGCGCGTGAATTAGTTAATCGTATTCAAAATGTCCGTAAATCAAAAGGGCTGGAAATAACAGACAAAATAAACATCACTCTGTCTAAAAATTCACAAACAGACGATGCAGTAACAGAATATAAAGACTATATTTGTAACCAAGTTTTGGGACTAAACTTAATACTTGCCGATAACGTGGAAAACGGAACCGAGCTTTTGTTCGACGATTTTTCTCTTTATGTGAGCATTGTAAAAGATAAACAATAAAACGACAATTTAAAACTAATATAGCTCTATGGCAGAAAAGACAAGATATTCAGATGCTGAATTGGAAGAATTCCGCGCCATTATTATGGAAAAATTGGAATTGGCACAACGTGATTATGACATGTTGAAAGCTAGTTTGACCGGTGCAGATGGCAATGATACGGATGATACGTCTCCAACCTATAAAGTTTTGGAGGAAGGTGCAAATACTCTTTCCAAGGAAGAAACGACACGATTGGCACAACGCCAATTGAAGTTTATTCAGAACCTGCAAGCTGCATTAGTGCGTATTGAGAATAAGACTTATGGCATTTGTCGTGAAACCGGAAAATTGATTCCTGCCGAGCGGTTGCGTGCCGTACCTCATGCCACATTGAGCATCGAGGCGAAGAATAGCGGAAAGAAATAAAGTTCTGCTTTTAAAGTTCCATCTGTATAATTATAATGAATAAGATAGCGACAAAAGCTAATATAGCTATATTCATAATATTAGGCGTACTAATAATAGACCAAGCCATCAAAATCTGGGTAAAGACCAGTATGTATTGGCATGAAAATATACGAATTGCGGATTGGTTCTATATATATTTCACGGAAAATGTGGGTATGGCATTTGGCATGGAGCTTTTTGGAAAGCTATTCCTGACATTATTCCGCATAGTGGCTGTTGCATTAATTGGATGGGCTCTATACAAGATTACTAAAAAAGGGATGAAAGCCGGTTTCATTATTTGTATATCACTTATATTGGCCGGTGCTATCGGAAACATTATTGATAGCGTATTTTATGGAGTATTGTTTAATGAAAGTACTCCAAGCCAGATTGCTACTTTTTTGCCAGAGGGCGGGGGATACGCTCCTTTGTTTTATGGTAAAGTTGTAGATATGTTTTATTTCCCCATAATAGATACAAACTGGCCTGAGTGGATGCCTTTTGTCGGAGGGGATCACTTCATCTTCTTTAGCCCGATATTCAATTTTGCGGATACTGCAATCAGTTGCGGCACCATAGCTTTGTTGCTGTTTTATACTCAATCGTTTAGCGAAGCTTATCATTTGCTCACGAGCAAGAAGAAATAAAATCTGTAATGTGATGCGGCTCCATTGTTGGATACTGTTCTTGGGAATTCTTTGTCTGGCCGGCTGCAAGGTCAAAAGGCCGGACTCCGTTTTATCGGATTCCAAGATGGAGGCGATACTTTATGACTACCATATAGCCAAGGTCATGGGAGAGGATATCCCGCAAAATGAAAGCTATAAGCGGGTGTTGTATATCGAATCAGTATATAAAAAGCACGGAATCTCCAAAGCACAGTTCGACTCGTCCATGGTGTGGTTCGCACGCAATCCGGAGTCTCTCAAGGAAATATATGAAAGGGTGAACCTCCGATTGAAGGAGGAGCAAGAAAAATTAGATGGTCTGATAGCCCTACGAGACAACAGACCTAAAACCTCCAAACCGGGAGACAGCATCAATGTCTGGGCATGGAGAAACCTTTATGAACTGTCCGGTAGTGCATTAAACAACAAAGTGGCATTCGTCTTGCCGTCAGACTCCAATTTCAAAGACAGGGACACGTTGAGATGGAGCGTCCGCTATCATTGGAATGACGAAATGACAATGGATAGTGCCCATGCCCCTGTAATGGCCATGCAGATACTTTATGCCAACGACACCTTAAGTAGTCTCCATAAGGTTACCCAAAGGGGGAAAAGGAGCATTGAGCTGTGGGCCGATACGTTAGGAAAATTGAAAGAAGTGAGGGGATTTGTCTATTATCCTGCATCACCCAGACTGCCTCATATCTTACTGGACAGCATTACCTTGATGCGCTATCATGCGGCAAACGATACGGAGAGCAAGTCAAACGAAGAAGACAAGAACCACTCTCCCCAGTCAAGTTCCAGTACGCTGATTCCCAAAAGAGAAAAGAGGTAGCGGTGAAAAAGTTCGCTTCGCATTATCTATACATCCCGAATCACGGTTACTTGAAAATGCATGGGATTGAGGTGTCCCATGGCCGTGTCGAGCGGATATTTCCCGTAGCAGGTGAATCAGAAAATACCGTCTGGCTGCCCGGAGTCATTGCGTTGGAAGGCGAAGGGACAGAAGCCTGTCCTTTCAATGTTCCCACCATTATAGATGCTATTCCCTTGGACCTGCAAGCATATTCCGGGCTTTCTCCTTATTGGTACTCCCCCTTTGACCTTACGGCATTGCGGCCTGTCGACGGAACTCGGCGCACACGATTGCAGTAGCCACGGCGACATTCAGCGATTCCGACGTCGGTCGGTTGGCGGGGTAGTTGGGGATGTGGAGTTTATGAGTGACAAGATTTTCCACCTCCCGGCTGATTCCGTTGCCTTCATTTCCCATGATAATCAAGCCGTTTGACGACAGGGGAGACGAGTAAATGTTGTCCCCCTCCAGGAAGGTGCCGTATATCGGCGCACCGTCCAACCGACGAATCAGGTCGGGTATAGAGGTGTAGTGCAGATTGACGCGCAAGATGCTTCCCATGGTGGCCTGCACCACTTTCGGGTTATACGCATCGGCAGTATCCATGGAACAGAATATGTGTTCGATGCCGAACCAGTCGGCAAGACGGATGATAGTACCCAGATTACCAGGGTCTTGTACTCCGTCGAGGGCCAAGCATAAGGAACGGGAGAGGCAAGAAGCGTCCCATTCATTGTGAGGTTGCTGGAAGACCGCGAGCACCTGCTGGGGCGTTTTTTGCAGACTGGCACGCGCCAGCTCTTCTTCAGACACAATGGCCATGTCGTCGGCCGGCGGGGCAGGGTGGGTGGACAGCCATTCGGCCGTCGCGACAAGCAACCGGCAAGGCAAATGCCCAAGCAATTCGCCAACCAGTTTAGGCCCCTCTGCCAGGAATACGTTGTCAGCATTCCTGTTCTTCTTCAGTTGGAGCGAGTGTATGTATTTTATCTGATTCTTGCTTATAGCCATGATCGTGATGGAATAAAGACGATACAAAAATACATGATATCATCGGAATAACCGAACAAAAGGCGGCATTCATTCCCTCTAAGTCTGCTTTTGATACGGGATAGAGGCCTGCTTGTCCCCGCCTATACCTTGTCGAGATACAGGAAAGGCATGGCATCATGCAGGATGATGGTAGTCATCATGTACGATGATGATAGGCATCATGCACGATGATGGTAGGCATCATATACGATGATGGTAGGCATCATGTACGATGATGATAGGTATCATGTACGATGATTCTATCTCTAAACAGCATTTAGAGAGGGTAAGAGTGCGGAGAAGGCAGCGCCTTGCCGGCGTTACCAGCGGTCATTCCAGCTCTGTATAGGCGGGGATCTCCGGCAGGAAGGAATAGGTATTGTGTGCGTAGTCCATGCGGCAGCAGTAGTGGCGGAGGCCGTTGCTTACGACAAGGTAGTCCACCTTAAGCACTATGTTATAGCGGGTTATTTGATTGAACACGGCCTGCGTTATTTCAATGTGGGGTGCCTTGTATTCCAAAATCATCTTTGTGCTGAGGTCCCGCTGATACAAAACCGTGTCGCAGCGCTTCTTGGTCCCGTTGAGATTCAGTTGTACTTCATTGGCCATCAGCGTCCGGGGATAGCCTTTGTGCTCTATCAGGTAGTGCACGAAGTGCTGCCGCACCCATTCTTCGGGAGTCAGGGCGACGTATTTCTGGCGTATTATGTCCCAAATGACATTTTTCCCATCTACCAAAGCAATTTTAGCATCGAAGGCTGGCAGGTTTAACGATAACATTTGCTACTTTTGTAAAATGAATGAATGATGACAAAGTTAGTAAAACCATATGAATACAAAAGAAGAAATCGTAGCAAACTGGCTTCCCCGTTATACTAAACGCAGGTTAGAAGATTTCGGAGAATATATTCTTTTGACTAACTTCAATAAGTATGTAGAAATATTTGCTGAAAGATTCGATGTGCCTGTCCTTGGCCGGGATGCGAACATGACATCGGCCCATGCGGAGGGGATAACCATCATCAACTTCGGCATGGGAAGCCCCAACGCGGCCATTATCATGGACTTGTTGAGCGCAATCCAGCCCAAGGCATGCCTGTTCCTTGGCAAATGCGGGGGAATAAGTCCCAAGAACAAGATAGGCGACTTCATCTTGCCCATCGCGGCCATCCGTGGCGAAGGCACCTCCAACGACTATTTTCCTCCGGAGGTTCCGGCGTTGCCTGCATTTATGTTGCAAAGGGCGGTTTCTTCTGCCATACGCGATTGTGCCAGAGACTATTGGACGGGCACGGTATATACCACGAACCGTCGCATCTGGGAGCATGACGCGGCATTCAAAGAATACCTTAAAACCACTCGTGCTATGGCGGTCGACATGGAAACGGCCACGCTGTTCAGTTGCGGCTTTGCCAACCACATCCCGACGGGAGCCCTCTTGCTCGTGTCAGACCAACCGATGATTCCGGAAGGCATCAAGACCGACAAAAGCGATACAATGGTCACGCAGAATTACGTAAAGGAGCATGTAATGATTGGCATAGCTTCCTTACGCATGATTATTGACGAGAAGAAAACCGTAAGGCACTTGAAGTTTGAATGGTAGTTCTCTTTGGGTTTATAGTAAGATATGGCCAAGCAAGAAATTACATACGACAGCATATTAAAGAGTTTAAAAGCCCGGCAATACTTTCCCATATACTACTTGATGGGAGAGGAAGACTATTACATTGACCTCATTGCCGACTATATAGCGGAGAATGTGCTGACGGAAACTGAAAAGGAATTCAACCAAACCATTCTCTATGGAGCCGAAGTGGATATTGCAACCATTATAAATACGGCCAAACGCTATCCCATGATGTCCGAACATCAGGTGGTCATAATAAAAGAAGCGCAGGCCGTACGTAATATAGACGAGCTCTCATATTATCTGCAGAGACCATTACAATCAACCATCTTGGTATTTTGCCACAAACATGGTGTCCTCGACCGGAGGAAGAAACTTGCTGCAGAAATAGAGAAAAAAGGAATTCTTTTTGAATCTAAAAAACTCAAAGAAAGCCAGCTTCCAATTTTTATTACTTCATATATGAAAAGCAAAGGCATAGACTGCCCTCCCAAAGCGGTAGCTATGCTTAGTGAGTTCGTTGGTACTGACCTTTGCCGTCTAACCGGTGAGCTTGAAAAATTAGTAATAACTCTTCCTGAAAATCAGACATCTCTTTCTCCGGAACTGATAGAACGTAATATCGGCATCAGTAAGAACTACAATAATTTTGAGCTACGTAGTGCCATTATAGAAAAGAACATCCTGAAAGCCAACAGGATTATAAAATATTTCGCAGAAAATCCTAAATCCAATCCGGTTCAAGTCACATTGTCTTTACTCTTTTCTTTTTTTTCAAACCTAATGTTAGCTTATTATTCTCCAGATAAATCCGAACAGGGGATAGCTAATTTCATAGGCTTGAAATATCCTTGGCAGGCGAAAGAATATATCATCGCAATGCATCGTTACACAGGAGTAAAGACAATGCAAATAATAGGTTATATCAGATATGCTGATGCCATGTCTAAAGGGGTATCCAATTCTTCGCTGAATGACGGAGACATCCTACGTGAACTCATTTTCCGGATATTCCATTAATTAATAGTGATTCCCTCGGAGTCTATTTCATTAGACAATAGAAATCTGTAACGTGTCATTCTGTTTCAAAACTACCAAGATTTAAAATAGCAGGAAGAGAATAGTTGTTATTTTCTATTATCATATTTCTTTCTTTTAAAGAGTATTGATAGTACAATACTTTTCATTATTACAAGTACACACACGGCTTAACATATGTAATGATTGCGTGATATCCTCGATTTACATTTCTCATGTTATCACATCGATATATTACAACTGTGATATGCTTTTAACGAGAGGTACAATTCTAAATGAATATTCCCTTAGTAATGCATCTTTCACATTCATGTAATAATTACGCTTAACGAGTAAATTTCAAAAAGTAAATATCATATTATCAAAGCTCAAATCAAGCTTATTGCAGCAAATAATAATATAAACAATAGTATAATAGGCATAATTGTCTATTATGCGTTCACATGTACTCAATCCTCACAATAACTATCTTATAACCAGTATATAATATGGATTATATAAAGATAAATATGAGCATCATACATCCTGTCTGTATTACAAAGATAATATGCTGTTTTTACGTTACATATTCCAATTATACTTGCAATGCACCATCTCGGATCGTATAATTTGCATTTTTAATCTCAATTACATATCTTTGTAAAGTAATAGCTGACTTGATTATAATAATAAATAACATGTGATTTATGGATGATACAGGGATAAAAGATCGGTTCAGAATGATAATGGAACGAGAGAACTTGACAGATGGCGCTTTCGCAAAGAGTATAAATGTAGCACAAGCTACCATATCCCATATTTTGGGATCACGTAATAAATACCCTAGCACCGAAGTCATATTGCGTTTACACAAACGATATAGTGATATTAACCTAGAATGGCTACTTACCGGAAAAGGAAATATGAGTAACATTCCCTCCTATAATAGTCAAATGACAGCAAAGGACGATTACGCTGATTGTCCTCTATTTGCCGAGAAGGCCGAAAATCCACCCGCCGTACAGGTTGAAATGAAAAAATCCAAGGAAAGGCCAATAGAATCACCACGAAATGACACTAAAAATATTGGAGAACAAAATGTTATGCATAAAGAAAGGCCATTGAAAAAAATTACTGAAATAAGAATTTTTTTCGATGACAATACTTATGAAATATTTAAACCAGAACATTCCTAAAAACAAATCTGAAAACGATAGGAAATCCATGTACATCCATAAAAATACCCTAATTACTAACTATACCTAACTAAGCAATATATTTATTAGATTATTCCAAAAGAATTGCGTAAGTTTGCATCTGAAGAATCTTTTAAATTATGAAGAAATATATTTTAGATCTGACTGTGGTTGAAAACATCCAGCTGAATTTAAATTATGTGCTACTGAAACTGACATCTTCTAAAAGACTTCCAGAGATGTTGCCTGGCCAGTTCGCTGAAATCAGAATAGATAAATCGCCTACAACATTTTTACGCCGCCCTATTTCTATAAATTATGTAGATCGTGTCCATAATGAAGTTTGGTTTCTCATCCAACTTGTGGGGGATGGAACGCGTCATTTAGGAAACGCACAACCCGGTGATATTATTAATGTCATATTACCCTTAGGAAATGGCTTTACTTTTCCGGATTCTCATCTGAAAAAGAAAGTACTATTGATCGGTGGTGGTGTTGGAACAGCTCCTCTGCTCTATTTAGGAGAACAATTGGTTCAAAAAAATCATGAACCAATATTCCTGCTGGGGGCCAAAAGTCGTAACGATCTATTGCAGTTAGACCTGTTTGCTAATTATGGCGAAATATATGCGACAACTGAAGACGGAAGTTATGGAGAAATAGGATATGTAACACAACATTCCATCCTTTCACAAATAGAAGTGGAATATATTTATACTTGCGGCCCAAAGCCAATGATGATGTCAGTAGCAAAATATGCGAGAAGTCACAATATCAACTGTGAAGTATCATTAGAAAATATGATGGCATGCGGGCTTGGAGCGTGTCTTTGTTGTGTAGAAAATACTACTGAAGGGCATTTATGCGTATGTAAAGAAGGCCCAGTTTTTAATATAAATAGATTGTTATGGCAAATTTAAATGTAAATATTGGCGAATTAAAGCTGAAAAATCCGGTGATGACAGCATCGGGCACCTTTGGTTACGGAGAAGAGTTCATGGATTTTATCGATATTGCACGAATAGGCGGCATTATTGTAAAAGGGACTACCATTCACAAACGTGAAGGCAATCCTTATCCAAGAATGGCTGAGACTCCGTCTGGCATGTTAAATGCTGTGGGACTGCAGAATAAAGGAGTGAATTATTTCGTCAAACACATTTATCCTCGCATAAAAGACATAAAAACCAATATAATTGTAAATGTATCTGGCTCTGCAATCGAAGATTACGTACAAACTGCAGAAATCATCAATGAACTTGTCAATATTCCTGCCATTGAATTGAATATCTCCTGCCCAAATGTCAAACAAGGAGGAATGGCTTTCGGAGTTAGTGCACAAGGTGCTGAATCTGTTGTAAAAGCGGTTCGTTCCGTCTATAAAAAAACGCTCATTGTGAAATTATCTCCAAACGTTACAGATATTACAGAAATAGCACGGGCTGTTGAATATAGTGGTGCAGATAGTGTATCATTGATAAATACGCTATTAGGAATGGCAATAGATGCAGAACGTCGCAAACCTATTTTGTCAACTATTACTGGAGGACTATCTGGAGCGGCAGTAAAGCCTATTGCATTACGTATGGTATGGCAAGTTGCAAAAGCCATCAAAATACCGGTCATAGGATTAGGAGGCATTATGAACTGGAAAGATGCAATAGAATTTTTCTTGGCAGGGGCAACAGCCATACAAATTGGTACTGCAAATTTTATAGATCCAACAGTAACTTTAAAAGTTATAGCAGGAATAGACGAATACTTAGAAAGGCACAAATGTAAGTCTATAAAGGATATTATAGGTGCGCTTGAGGTATAACAGGTTACAAATAACCCTTATTCGCATATAAAACATAAACTTCTAGCAACCTCCCCTGATTTTATTCCTTATACATTTGTTACCCTTTTAAAAGATCAGGACGTAAGCGACGTGTTCTTTCTAATGATTGTTGCAACTCCCATTCTTTTATTTTTGCTTCATGCCCGGAAAGTAGTACATCTGGAACCTTCCAGCCATTATAATCTGCAGGACGAGTATATACTGGAGCTGCCAACAAATTGTCTTGAAAAGAATCCGAGAGAGCCGATTGTTCATCAGAAATCACTCCGGGAATAATTCTAACGATAGCATCTGTTATTACCGCCGCTGCCAGTTCTCCTCCTGTAAGTACGTAATCTCCAATACTGATTTCTTTCGTGATTAAATGTTCGCGAATACGATAATCAATACCTTTAAAATGGCCGCATAATATGATGAAATTCTGTTGAAGAGACAAGGCATTGGCCATTGATTGCGTAAATTGTTCACCATCAGGAGTAGTAAAAATCACCTCGTCATAATTCCTTTCAGCCTTCAGGGTATTGATGCATCGTTCTATGGGTTCTATCTTCATGACCATTCCCGCAAAACCACCAAATGGATAGTCATCCACACGACGATATTTATCATGTGTATAGTCTCGCAAATTATGGATATATATTTCTGCCAATCCCTTATTTTTAGCGCGTTGCATAATAGAACAATTAAAAAATCCCTCTATCATTTCCGGCAGGACAGTAATAATGTCAATTCTCATATGAATTTAAATTTTCAGCAAAAGTACAAATATTCAAGCGGAAAACCTTATTTTTGTATTCAAACAACCCAATATTAATATGACCGTAGAAGACAGAATAGAATATTTAAGGAATGAACTGCACCGACATAATTATAATTATTATGTCCTTAATTCCCCCCTAATATCGGACAAAGAATTTGATGATATGATGCGTGAACTCCAAGACCTGGAGCAAGCACACCCGGATTTACAAGATGATAATTCCCCAACGGTACGTGTAGGAAGCGACATTAATAAGAATTTCACACAAGTGGTTCACCAATATCCTATGCTTTCTTTAGGTAATACATATTCTGAAGATGAAGTTAGTGATTTTTATGATAGAGTTGCAAAAGCACTAAATGAGGACTTCGAAATTTGTTGCGAATTAAAGTATGACGGAACTTCTATTTCTCTGATTTATGAAAATGGCAAACTGATACGTGCGGTAACACGAGGAGATGGTGAAAAAGGAGATGATGTGACAGAAAACATAAAAACCATCCATACAATTCCGCTTGTTTTACATGGGGATTATCCTAAACGGTTTGAAATACGAGGAGAGGTATTAATGCCATGGGAATCGTTCGAAGCTTTAAACCGAGAACGTGAACTTCGTGAGGAACCTTTATTTGCCAATCCCCGCAACGCAGCCTCCGGTACACTAAAATCTCAGAACTCTGCTGTAGTGGCTTCCCGTAAATTAGATGCCTATTTGTATTATCTCTTGGGTGAAGAGCTCCCATGTAATGGACACTATGAAAATTTGAAAGCAGCCGCTAAATGGGGCTTTAAAATCTCGGAACACATGAAAATAGCCCATACATTACAAGAAATATTCGATTACATAAACTATTGGGATAGCGAACGCAAGAAGTTACCTGTAGCCACAGATGGAATCGTATTAAAAGTCAACAGTTTAAAACAACAAAAAAACCTAGGATATACTGCTAAATCCCCCCGATGGGCCATTGCTTATAAATTTCAAGCCGAACGGGCCTTAACACGTCTGAACAAAGTCACATATCAGGTTGGACGTACGGGAGCGATAACTCCAGTCGCAAACCTAGACCCTGTTTTATTATCCGGCACTATTGTCAAACGTGCATCCTTGCACAATGCAGACATCATCGCTAAGTTAGATTTGCACATTGGCGATATGGTATACGTAGAAAAAGGAGGTGAGATTATTCCGAAAATCACCGGAGTGGATAAGAATGCAAGAGGCATATTAATAGGTGAAAAAGTGGCTTTCATAACCAATTGTCCGGAATGTGGCAGCAAGCTGATACGCTATGAAGGAGAGGCTGCACATTACTGTCCTAATGAAACCGCATGCCCTCCTCAAATAAAAGGCAAAATAGAACATTTCATCAGCCGAAAAGCGATGAATATAGACGGCCTTGGTCCGGAAACCGTTGATCAATTCTACCGGTCGGGAATCATCAAGGATGTAGCCGATTTATATCATTTACAAGCTACTGACATCAAAAAAGTAGAACGTATGGGCATGAAATCAATAGAAAATATACTCACAAGTATTGCAGCTAGCAAAGAAGTCCCCTTTGAAAGAGTAATTTTCGCACTCGGCATACGTTTTGTTGGTGAAACAGTCGCTAAAAAAATTGCACGTGCATTCAGTTGTATTGAAGATTTGGAAAATGCTGACATCGAAACGTTGACAAATATAGATGAGATTGGAACAAAGATAGCCCAAAGTATCATCTCCTATTTCAAAAACCCGACAAACAGATCTTTAGTAGCAAGACTTAAAGAAATAGGACTGCAATTTAAACGCCCAGAACAAGATAGCAATGAATATACAGACAAACTTGCTGGGAAATCTATTGTCATAAGTGGTATTTTCACTCATCATTCAAGGGATGAATACAAATTATTGATTGAAAAGAACGGAGGGAAAAATGTGGGAAGCATCTCCTCCAAAACAAGTTTTATTTTAGCAGGAGAAAACATGGGACCCGCTAAATTGGAAAAAGCCCGTAAACTAGGCGTACCTATTATTGATGAGAACGAATTCCTGAGTATGATACTATAAAAGATATTTAGAAGATGCGACAAGAATAAGCAAAAAGTCGTATTTTTGCCAATGGTTTAATGATATACTATTTTAATACACAATATGATACAAACTAAACTGAAAGGAATGGGAGTCGCGCTGATTACTCCATTCAAAGAAGACGAAAGCGTGGATTATGATGCCTTGATGCGCTTAGTCGATTACCAGTTGCAAAATAATACCGACTTCCTATGTGTACTTGGCACAACGGCCGAAACCCCAACCCTGTCTGCCAATGAAAAGAAAAAGATACAGGAGATGGTCATTGAACGTGTCAATGGGAAAATACCCATCCTACTCGGCGTAGGAGGAAACTGCACAAAATCTGTGGTAGATGCCCTGAAAACAGGAAACTATGATGGGGTAGATGCCATACTTTCCGTAGTACCATATTATAATAAGCCCTCACAAGAAGGTATTTATCAACATTATAAGGCCATCTCCGAGGCATCTCCGAGGCCTATTGTTTTGTATAATGTGCCAGGGCGTACTGGCGTAAACATGAAAGCTGAAACGACATTACGCATAGCCCATGACTTCAAAAACGTAATAGCTGTCAAAGAGGCGTCGGGCGATATTACTCAGATGGATGATATCATTAAAAACAAGCCTGCTGATTTTGATGTCATTTCCGGTGATGATGGAATCACATTTCCTCTTATAACATTGGGTGCGGTAGGCATTATTTCGGTGATAGGCAATGCTTTTCCGCGTGAGTTCAGCCGCATGGTGCGCCTTGCACTACAAGGAGATTATGCCAATGCACTTACTATCCATCACAAGTTTGCCGAATTATTCAAGCTATTGTTTGTAGACGGAAATCCAGCTGGAGTGAAGGCCATGCTGAATGCCATGGGCATGATAGAAAACAAGTTGCGCCTTCCTCTGGTTCCTACCCGTATTACCACATTCGAGGCTATGCGGAAGATTTTGAACGAATTGAACATTAAGTGTTAAAGATTCTAGTGTGTTTTCTTTTCAATAGTATGAGACAATAATAATAATCCCCCTAAGACCGTCTATTGCCAAACTTCTTAGGGGGATTTTTTTATCTGCTTCTTTGTATCATCAATACGAACGTGCAAAGATGACACGGCATGCCGACGGACGGCCTGTCACCATGCATTTACCCGGTTCTTTGTCACCTGGCAGGTAAGAATCAAAAGGAATGCAACGTATTGTTGCCTTAGTTTCTTCCTTTATTTTTTCTTCCGTTTCTGTCGTGCCATCCCAATGAGCCAGGACAAAGCCTCCTTCTTCAATTTTCTCTTTAAACTCATCATACGTATCCACACTTACGATACGGCGATTGCGATATTCCAATGCCTTACGATAAATGTTTGCTTGGATGTCCTCCAACAAATCTTTGATATATTCTTCCAATCCCTCACACGACCGAGTCTCTTTTTCCAATGTATCACGGCGCATAATTTCCACCGTATTGTTCTCCAAGTCGCGGCCTCCCATCACAATACGCACAGGAACCCCTTTCAGCTCATAATCAGCGAACTTAAATCCCGGACGCTTGTTATCAGCATTATCGTATTTTACGGATATGCCCATCGATTTCAATTTGGCAACAATACCAGCCACTTTCTCATCTATCCTGCTTAGCATCTCCGCATTTTTATATATTGGTACAATAACCACTTGAATCGGAGCCAAGTGCGGAGGAAGCACCAAACCGTTGTCATCAGAGTGTGTCATGATAAGTGCCCCCATCAAACGAGTGGAAACCCCCCATGATGTAGCCCACACATACTCCAACTTATTCTCCTTGTTAACGAATTGCACATCGAACGCCTTAGCAAAGTTTTGACCTAAGAAGTGCGATGTGCCACTTTGCAATGCCTTTCCGTCTTGCATCATGGCTTCTATGGTATATGTGTTGAGGGCACCAGCAAAACGTTCGTTAGCCGACTTTACGCCTTTTACTACAGGCACAGCCATATATTTCTCGGCAAAGTCCGCATATACATTCAGCATCCTGACAGCTTCTGCTTCAGCCTCTTCTTTAGTGGCATGTGCCGTGTGCCCTTCCTGCCAAAGGAATTCAGCTGTACGGAGAAACAAGCGAGTACGCATTTCCCAACGGAATACGTTAGCCCATTGGTTGCACAAAATAGGGAGATCCCGATAAGAATTGATCCAGTTTTTATATGTATTCCAAATAATGGTTTCCGAAGTAGGACGAATGATGAGTTCTTCTTCCAATTTTGCTGCCGGATCTACCACTACACCGTTTCCATCCGGATCGTTCTTTAAACGATAATGTGTTACTACGGCACACTCTTTAGCAAAACCTTCCACGTGTTCTGCTTCACGGCTGAGAAACGATTTGGGAATAAGCAAAGGGAAATAAGCATTCACATGTCCAGTTTCCTTGAACATATCGTCCAACTGACGTTGCATTTTTTCCCAAATAGCATACCCATAAGGTTTGATTACCATACAACCGCGTACTGCCGACTGTTCAGCCAAGTCTGCCTTGACAACCAGTTCGTTGTACCATTGCGAGTAATTCTCACTACGTTTAGTGAGGTCTTTCAATTCTACTGCCATTTTATATTTGTTATTAGTAATTCCAATGTTATATTAAACAGGGGGCAAATGTACGATTTTTTAAGAGAAAAATGGCAGGAGGAAATGAAGAATTGAGGAAATAAGCTCCGCGGATCGGACATAAGATATGAAAAGGGAAAACAAAAATCAGACAGCATCTAACCGATAACCGTCTGATTTTCTTTGAGAGCGGCAAGCGAGGTTCGAACTCGTGACCCTCAGCTTGGGAAGCTGATGCTCTACCAACTGAGCTATTGCCGCATTTTGTACCCTGACAGGCACTATCAAAACGTGGGCAAAGGTAGAGAATATTTTTTGAAAACCAACAAATATCCCGTCTTTTTTCCTACGACAGGAAATCCTATACCCGTTTTCTTCCAAACAGCAAAGAAGTAAACTCCCAACATGTTTCGCCCGACGTCCGTACACATTCCGTCCGCAAGCCGAACATATAAGGCGGAAATTATAAGATTGCACTTAAAATCCACATGAAATAGTACGGAATTTATGCTGACGAACTAAACACAATGGGAAAAGGCATTGCATATTTTCGTAACTTTGCCGGGAATTTTCCTCAAAAGGGGAAACATAAAACAAGCCAAACAAAAGACAAGAATGAAAGTCAGATTCATGAGCCTCGCCAGCGGAAGCAGCGGGAATTGTTATTATCTTGGTACCGAAACATATGGTATATTAATAGATGCCGGCATAGCCACACGCACAATAAAGAAATATTTAAAAGAAGTAGGTATAGACATAGAAAGCATCAGGGCCGTGTTTATTACACACGACCATGCCGATCATATAAAGGGAGCTGCCGGCTTGGGGGAAAAGCTGCATATTCCCATCTATGCTACAGCCCGGACTCACGCAGGAATCAACCGTAATTACTGTATGAGGGAAAAACTTACGACATCAGTACGTTTTCTTGAAAAAGGGCAACCCATGCAATTGGCAGACTTCAAGATTGAATCGTTCGAAGTGCCTCATGATGGCACGGACAATGCCGGATATTTTATAGAGATAGGAGGAAAGACATTCGCATTCCTGACAGACTTAGGCGAAATCACCTCAACAGCAGCCCAATATATCAGGAAAGCAAATTACCTGATATTAGAAGCTAATTATGACAAAGAAATGCTTCAGACCGGACCATATCCATTCCATCTGAAAGAACGAATTGCCGGCCCGAACGGACATTTGTGTAACTCCGAAGCCGCAAATTTCTTGGCGGAAAACTTTTCCAAGCATTTATATTACATCTGGTTGTGTCATTTAAGCAAAGACAACAATCATCCGGAATTGGCTTATAAAGAGGTGGAACTTAAACTAAATGAACGAGGCATTGGGGTAGGAAGAGACGTGCAACTATGCGCTTTGAAACGTACGACACCTTCGGAATTGTACGAATTTGAGTAAGGAACGGAACATGTTCCGTTCCTTTATAATTAAAAAGGATGTTTAGTCTGCTAAAGTCCATTTTTACGATGCTAACTATGGACTTTAGAAGTCTAAAGATGGCTTTTAGGATGTGTTATGCCCAATGCACGAATAGCAGGCACAAAACTTTCTCTAAACAAAAAGAGGGAAGATTCCAATGGAATCTTCCCTCTTAGAGTGATCGCGACAGGATTCAAACCTGTAACCGGCTGATCCGTAGTCAGCTACTCTATTCAATTGAGCTACGCGACCCTTTTGTGACTCCTACAGGATTCAAACCTGTAACCTTTTGATCCGTAGTCAAATGCTCTATTCAATTGAGCTAAGGAGCCATCATTTTTAACGGGTGCAAAGTTAGGCATTCTTTCTGAAATAACAAACAATTAGTAGGGAAATTATAAGAAAGTTACTCTATAAAACGATAATTAAACAACTGCCAACCGATGGTCAGTCCCACGTTCCATTCCTTTTTAGGTGAACTGTAATGATTTACATACGCGGATATAGCCCCGAAAGGCAACTGGCAAACCACAGAAACTTCTCCCAAATATTCGAACTTTGAGAATGCCTTTCCGTAATATGCTTTATCAAAGTCTCCTCTTTCTATCGGATAAATGGGCAAAAAGCCATAAAATTCAGTCCTTAATTGGAATAAATCATTTATCACATAAATAGGTTTTATGCCAGCTGCAACGAATTGATTAGCACGGAATGCGGCATTATACATCAGTTTGCTATGAGGAGTTGGTGCAAATTCTCCTGCTTGCATCATCGTCGCAGTATAGTTTTCCGAAAAATTTTTCGATGAATACAAGGCTTCCGCCATCCATCCCAATGTAAATTTAGGACTCATTTGATGATATGCTTCTTTAATATAGGATATTTGCAACCACGACTGGCTTTTATCGGATGTAACCTTCTCAGCCGTCGGATTACCTGGTATAAAGAATTCTTTTCCTCTGAAAATCTGCGCTATCAATCTTTCATGATATCCTTTCGTTGCATATTGTCTTGCATTTAATGTACTCCCATAAAAACCTATGGAGCCGCTGAACAGATTATAATAACTTTCATCCGAACGGTCGTTATCAAAATCTATCACATTCGACTGATAGTAGTAATCTGTCAATTTGCCATAGCCTATACCGAATTCTGCACGCCGATTAGTCAAAAATGGCAATGCCACCATGAACTTTGCAAATTGTTCTTTCTTTGAATTAAACGATGGCCTGTCATTTTTTGAAAACAATTTGTCTTTACGATAATAGTCGAACGTACTAAAAGAAGCGATAAAACGGTAAGAAACAGGAATACGAGTGGGTAAATCAAATTTCACCATCAGCTGGGCATTGTTGTATATCTTACCCAATTGCCCGTCAAACAAGATTTCTTTGGAATAAGTATTAAGATTCTGATACCCTAATCCTAAATAAATTTGATTAGAACTACTGGTAGAGACACTTCCACCTACTCGTATGGAAAAATCATCACCCATTTTTACATTCAAATGTAGCTCGAACAGACGTTCCTCCTCATTGTAAACGGCATGGGGGATGATTTCTGATATCATATTATCTGCCAACAAACGGAAATATCCCCGCTTTAAATCCTCATAAGTAAAGATTTCATCATCATCGGTGTGAAATTCCTTTTTGATATAAATCTGTTGCTGTTCGTTGGCGCCATTCACATAAATATCACGAAAACGGAACTGCGGTAGATTTTCACGATAGATCTTACGTTTCAACTGTATATCTTCATGATCTACTCTACGATGAATTCGAGCCTTAATGGAATCCATCATACTCATTGTCCTATTATAGCCAATGTCGTGTAACTCTTTTAACCTATCAAAATCCAATAAACTGACATCATTATATTTGAAACTCATGACCAAGCCAAGGCTATCTGGAATTGAATAATCCGTTTTTTGCATGATCATATTTTCCAATTGGCTCATCAAATTGTTTTCTTTGGGTTTCCCGGGATTAGCAGCAACCACACTACCGATAATGACATCCGGTTGGAAATCTTCACGCATCACGTCTGTCGGGAAGTTATTATATATACCTCCATCATAAGCCAGCACACTATCCACTTCGATAGGGCTAAACACAAACGGAAAACTCATGGAAGCACGTACGGCATCTCCAAGATCTCCATCCCGCATAATTAAAGCCTTCTTATTATAGACATCGGATGCTACACAACGAAATGGGATAAACAAGTTATTGAAATTACCACCGGAAGCCGCCGTAGCCTGCGCGAACAATTCAACAAATACCACATTCATCTGTACAGGGTTCACCATACTTGTTGGCAGAAATTGCGGCTTTACACGCCGCAACGAGTCTTTCTTAAAAGAAAAATGTATATTAAAGAACTCCGGTGTTTGCCGATTCCTTTTGAAATAATACTGATATTCCGGCTCTATTGTTCCAGTATACCAACTTTTGAATTCAGGAGAACCCACCAAAGCTTCCATGTCATCCGGTGAATATCCCATGGCATAAAGAGAACCTATGATAGCCCCCATCGATGTCCCTGCAATATAATCAATGGGAATGTCATTTTCTTCTAAAGCACGAATAATTCCAATATGAGTCATGCCCTTTGCACCGCCGCCGCTAAGCACAAGTCCTACTTTCTGCGCTCGTAGTACAGAAGCAGAGCAGAAATATAACACAATTAGAAACAAAAGACTCCTCTTCATGGTTAACCAGAATGCTAAGTATAGGATTTTGATTCAGGTCCAAAGATAGGTATTTGTTTCGATATAGTTCTACCTTTTCTTCAAAATAGTTTAAATACAAAAAAGAAGTGACACCATAATCTTTTAAATAAAGACCATAATGCCACTTCCTAATATTCAGTTACTATTTGTTCCTTTAGCCGATCAAATCAATGCTCCTTTTGATGAAATTATTCAATGATTCACCTTTAAGCATGCCATTCTGAAGAAGGGCTAAATCAATCAGTTGATGAACGGTTTTATTTTGAGAGGCCTGTTCTACCAAAAGAGAATCTTTCTGTTTCTTCAAATCATCCAATTTTCCATCAAGCTCGTGCAATTGCTCTTTTTCTGTAGCCGAAATATCCTCCGGTTTCTTTCCTTCTTGGACTTTCTTCAAAGAATCACGTTGCATATTGATGCCTTCCATCTCTTTTCGAATAGTAGCAATTGATTCTCCACAAGCTTTCTCTTCAACATCCAACACTTCTTTGATTAGTTTATGATCAGAGTTCAGCACCAGATTGAACATGTCCGGCATCTCCCCATAAAAGCCCATTCCCGCCTGAATATTAGCCATTTCTTTCATACGCCGCATATATTCGCTCTGTGTAATCATGACTGGGAATGCAGTAGTGCCCAATGCTTGTGTTGTAACATGAAATTCGGCCTTCTCAATATTCGGCAATTGACTTTTGAACATCACTGCAAGTACCTCTTGTTGCTCTGCTTGTAGTGTATTTGCCGACTTATTGTCCTTGACTATCAGATTATCTACGACATCACTATCCACACGAGTGAAGCGCACCTTGTCGAATTTCTGTTCTAACATGCCAACTACAGCCACATCCAACTGCCCGTCCATCAACAACACGTTATAACCTTTGTTTTTGGCTGCCTCGATATAGCTATATTGCTCATCTTTATTGTTAGCGTATAAATAAATCAGATTTCCATCCTTGTCTGTCTGTTCACCCTTGATCAACGTCTTATATTCCTCAAACGTATAATATTTCTTATCTGTATCGATAAACAATGCAAAATCTTTGGCCCTATCATAGAAGTCTTCTTGGGTCAACATTCCGTAATTGATAAAGATTTTCAGATCATTCCATTTCTCTTCAAACTGCTTACGATCATTTTTGAAGATGGATTGCAAGCGATCTGATACTTTTTTAGTAATATAGGTGGAAATCTTCTTCACATTCGAATCGCTTTGTAAGTAAGAACGCGATACATTTAGTGGGATGTCGGGAGAATCAAGTACCCCATGTAACAAAGTTAGAAAATCAGGAACAATACCTTCTACAGAATCCGTAACATATACTTGATTACAATATAATTGTATCTTATTCTTGTTAAGCTCTATATTGCTTTTTACTTTCGGGAAATACAAAACTCCCGTAAGGTGGAATGGATAGTCCACATTCAAATGAATCCAGAATAGGGGCTCATCTGACATAGGATAAAGTTCACGGTAGAAGTTCTTATAATCTTCATCTTTCAACTCGCTCGGTTTACGTGTCCATATCGGAGTCGTAGTGTTGATTACATTGTCTTCAGTCGTTTCAACCTGCTTGCCATCCTTCCACTCTTTTTTCTTACCAAATGCCACAGGTATAGGCAAGAAGCTACAATATTTTTTCAGCAAAGAAGAGATACGGGATTCTTCCAAGAATTCCTTGCAATCATCATCTATATAAAGGATAATATCCGTACCACGATCCTCTTTCTCCGCATTTTCAATAGTAAACTCAGGGTTTCCGTCGCACGTCCATTTCACGGCTTGCGCACCTTCTTTGTATGACTTGGTAACAATTTCCACTTTCTTGGCAACCATGAAGGCCGAATAGAATCCCAAGCCGAAATGTCCGATGATGGCATTGGCATCATTTTTATACTTCTCAAGGAAGTCGTTCGCACCAGAAAAAGCAATCTGATTGATATACTTGTTAATCTCCTCATCAGTAAGGCCAATTCCTCTATCGGATACGGTAATCGTATCCTTGTTTACAGAAATATGAATGGTCAAATCACCCAATTCTGATTTGAATTCACCCATAGAAGCCAACGTTTTCAACTTTTGAGTGGCATCTACGGCATTCGACACTAATTCACGGAGAAATATCTCATGATCGCTATATAAGAACTTTTTAATGACGGGGAATATATTCTCGGTAGTTACCCCAATGTTACCTTTTTGTACCATAGTTTATATCATTAATTGTTTTGTGAAAAAACTGGGCAAAAAAAATGCCAGCCATATTAGGGCTGACATTTTGACCGTATAATAATATATAGTTATGCCTTCTTTATATCCAGACAGTCCTTTTCTTTGTTTACAGACACGTTTATTGAATCGCCGGGATGGATGGTTTGCGATACGATAAGTTCCGCGAGCGAGTCTTCCAGATAGTTCTGGATGGCACGCTTCAAGGGGCGGGCACCATATTGGGCATCAAATCCTTTTTGTGCAAGAAATTCTTTTGCCCTGTCTTCCACGGTGATGGCATAGCCAATGCTTTCCACGCGTTTGATAATACCAGCCAGCTCTATGTCTATGATTTGTACTATATCGTTCAATGCAAGTTGGTCGAATGTTATAATTTCGTCCAAGCGGTTCAAGAATTCGGGGGAGAAGGTCTTATTCAAGGCTTTTTGAATCACTCCACGCGAATATTCCTTGTCGTCCGCACGATTTTGAGCTGAGAAGCCAATACCCCGCCCGAAATCTTTCAGTTGACGTGTGCCGATGTTTGACGTCATGATAATTATGGTATTCTTAAAGTCTATGGTACGGCCATAATTATCGGTCAAGCGGCCTTCATCAAGTATTTGAAGCAAAATATTGTACACATCCGAATGGGCTTTCTCTATCTCATCCAACAAGACAATAGAGTAGGGCTTACGACGCACCTTTTCAGTCAACTGCCCTCCTTCTTCATAACCCACATATCCAGGAGCAGCACCAATCATTCGTGACACAGTATATTTCTCCATATACTCACTCATATCTATACGTATCAACGCGTCGGGTGAACCAAACATGTATGTAGCAAGCATTTTTGCCAAATGGGTTTTACCTACTCCAGTAGGACCAAGGAAAAGGAACGAACCGATAGGACGGTTGGGATCTTTCAATCCAACGCGGCTACGTAATATGGCTTTCACCAGCTTTTCAATGGCCACGTCTTGCGCTATCACTTGCGACTGCAAGGTTTCTTTCATTCCTGCCAATTTGACACTCTCGGCTTGTGCCATACGTTGTACCGGAATGCCGGACATCATGGACACGACATTTGCCACATCATCCTCCGTCACGACTTGCCGGTGATCTTTCAGACGAGATTCCCATTCCGATTTCATCTTTTCCAGACTGGAAGACAGTTCTTTTTCCTTATCACGATAACTTGCAGCCAACTCGAAATTTTGCGACTTCACAGCCAAAGACTTCTGATCACGCGCATTTTCTATCAATTTCTCCTGTTCTTCTATTTCCTTAGGGACATTGACATTGGACAAATGCACACGAGACCCCACTTCGTCCAACACATCGATGGCTTTGTCTGGAAAGTTGCGATCGGTGATATAACGCTCGGCTAAGCTGACGCATGCCAACAAGGAATCATCGGTATAGCTCACGTTATGATGGTCTTCATACTTTGACTTAATGTTCTTCAATATCTGAAGCGTTTCATCAGCCGTGGCCGGCTCCACGATGATCTTCTGAAAGCGGCGGTCCAAAGCACCATCCTTTTCTATGTTTTTACGGTACTCGTCGAGCGTAGTGGCACCTATACATTGTATTTCCCCACGGGCCAAAGCCGGCTTCAACATGTTGGCCGCATCCATGGAGCCGGCGGCAGCTCCAGCACCAACAATAGTATGCAATTCGTCAATAAACAGGATGATGTCCGGATTTTCTCTCAATTCTCGCAAGATTGAGTTTATACGTTCTTCAAACTGGCCGCGATATTTGGTCCCAGCTACAACAGAGGCCATGTCAAGCATTACGACCCGTTTACCGAACAAAATGCGCGACACCCTCTTTTCCACAATGCGCAATGCCAATCCTTCGACGATAGCAGATTTCCCGACACCAGGTTCCCCGATCAATACCGGATTATTTTTCTTTCGACGGCTCAATATCTGTGCTACACGCTCTATTTCACGTTCGCGACCTACCACCGGATCAAATTTACCTTCGGCCGCGGCACGTGTCATGTCTATACCAAAATTGTCAAGCACCGGAGTATCGTTCGACGACTTGGACGGTTTGGTCTGTACTGAAGAAGCTGCGGGAGTATCACCTTCGTTTCGCGACGAATAATATGGTGCATCCTCTTCATCTTCCTCATCGGGTATTCCCATACCAGCCTTTGGATTGGCCGACTTCACGGACAATTGCTTGAATACGTCCTGATAATGCACCTCGCAATCTTTCAAAGCGAAAGCCGCTTCGTTGTCGTCCTCCTTCAATATGGCCAGCAACAAATGTTCGGTACCAACAACAGTACTTTTCAACAAGCGTGCCTCAAGCATACATATCTTTAATATCTTAGTCGTATTTTCCGCAAAGGGGATGTCACTTTCTTGTGGCTGGGTCCCACTTCTCATACCCAACAAGCGGTACTCCAAATCCCTTTTGAGTTGATGCGTGTCAACATCGAGTTTCACCAGTATTTCAAAAGCCTTTCCCCCTTCCTCGCGCAATATGGCCAACAGCAGGTGTTCAGGACAAATCGTAGCATTCTGCAAACGATATGCCTCTTCTTTGCTGAAAGAAACGACTTCCGAAAACTTTTGCGAAAATTGGTTGTTCATCATGTTCAAGTCCTATAATACTTTAATTATTATGGTGCAAATTTAGCTTATTTAATCTTATTAGCACTCTCAACTCCGATTATTATAACAAATCCTATGCCATATTTGACATATTTAGCCGCTGAGGTGTATCGACGTCGTGAGGAAAGTACGTATGGTGCTCAGGAAAAATACGGCATTCATTCGCTATAAGTCGCACCTTTATTACATACCCACGGCCGTGGGTCGATCGAACCACCTGGGTGGAAATATCGTCCCACAAAGGTGGGGATATCGAACCACGGCCGTGGATAAGCAATCAAGGTACGGCATAAACCGAAGAAGAGCATACAGAATACCTAAAAAAAGCCCGTAGGAGTACGAAGAAAAACAGGCAAGTTTATAAGCAAAAGCTTTTGCATGTCCCGAAAAAGCCGTACATTAGCATGTTTTTTCGTCAATCTAACGATATTTTCATTTAATATTTTCGTAAATGCTTGAACAAGACAGAATTATAAAAATCAACATTGAGGAGGAGATGAAGTCGTCGTACATTGACTACTCTATGTCGGTCATCGTGTCGCGTGCTCTTCCTGATGTAAGAGATGGCTTCAAGCCGGTTCACCGAAGAATACTTTTCGGAATGATGGGGCTTGGGAACACCTCGGACAAACCTTATAAAAAATCTGCAAGAGTCGTAGGTGAGGTGTTAGGTAAATACCACCCTCATGGTGACAGTTCCGTATATGGCGCCTTGGTACGCATGGCGCAAGATTGGGCCATGCGCTACTGCCTGGTGGACGGGCAAGGTAACTACGGTTCGGTGGATGGTGATAATGCTGCTGCCATGCGTTACACAGAATGCCGCCTGCAAAAAATCGGCGAAGACATGATGCAGGACATCGACAAGGAAACGGTGGACATGCAGGATAACTTCGACGGTTCGTTACAGGAACCTGTAGTAATGCCTACGCGCATTCCTAATTTATTAATAAATGGTGCATCGGGCATCGCGGTAGGTATGGCTACCAACATGCCGACACACAATCTCTCCGAAGTGATAGATGCCTGCGTGGCCTACGTGGACAATAACGACATAGACATCGAAACGCTGATGGAATATATCAAAGCCCCAGACTTCCCGACAGGCGGATATATCTACGGAATAAGCGGCGTACGCGAGGCATATCTTACAGGCCGGGGCAGGGTAGTGATACGTGCCAAGGCCGAAATAGAGAGTGGCGACACGCACGACAAAATCATCGTTACTGAGATTCCCTATGGCGTAAATAAGGCCGAGCTGATAAAAGACATCGCTAACCTGGCCAATGAAAAAAAGATAGAAGGAATCACCAATGCCAACGATGAAACAGACCGCGATGGCATGCGTATCGTAATCGATATCAAACGTGATGTCAATGCCAACGTAGTACTGAACAAGCTCTACAAAATGACCATGTTGCAGACTTCGTTCAGCGTCAACAATGTGGCCTTGGTACACGGTCGTCCGCGCTTGTTGAACTTGAAAGACCTGATAAAATACTTCATTGAACATCGCCATGAGGTAGTGATACGCCGCACACAATACGATTTGCGCAAAGCCAAAGAGCGTGCCCACATTCTGGAAGGTTTGATCATTGCCTCCGACAATATTGACGAAGTCATCCGCATCATCCGTGCAGCCAAAACTCCAAACGAAGCAGTGACCAATCTGATGGAACGTTTCCAACTGTCCGAACTCCAAGCACGCGCCATTGTCGAGATGCGTTTGCGCCAACTTACTGGCCTGATGCAAGACCAACTCCATGCCGAGTACGAGGAAATCCAAAAACAAATATCTTATTACGAAGAAGTCCTTTCCAACGAAGACCTATGCCGCAAGATTATCAAGGACGAATTGCTGGAAGTCAAAGCAAAATATGGCGATGCACGCCGCTCCGAGATAGTATATTCTTCCGAAGAGTTCAACCCGGAAGACTTCTATGCCGACGATGAAATGATTATCACCATCTCACATATGGGATACATCAAACGCACGCCGTTGAGCGACTTCCGGGCACAAAATCGTGGCGGAATTGGCTCGAAAGGAACTGATACCCGCGACGAGGACTTTGTGGAGCACATCTATCCGGCCACCATGCACAACACCATGATGTTCTTCACACAAAAAGGCAAGTGCTATTGGCTTAAAGTATACGAGATTCCTGAAGGATCCAAAAACTCCAAAGGACGCGCTATTCAAAACTTACTGAATATAGATAGCGATGATACTGTCAATGCCTACCTACGTGTAAAGAATCTAAATGATACAGAGTTCATTAACAGCCATTATGTACTGTTCTGTACGAAGAAAGGAATCATTAAGAAAACATTGCTGGAACAATATTCACGCCCACGCCAAAATGGAGTAAATGCAATCACCATCCGCGAAGATGACAGCGTTATCGAAGTTCGTATGACGAATGGGAATAACGAAATTATCATCGCAAACCGTAATGGCCGTGCCATTCGTTTCCATGAAAGCGCAGTCCGTGTCATGGGGCGTACAGCAACCGGAGTACGCGGTATGGCACTTGACGAAGATGGACAAGATGAAGTAGTTGGAATGATCTGTATCAAGAATCCAGAAACAGAAACCATTATGGTAGTGTCTGAACAAGGATATGGTAAACGGTCGGACATTGAAGATTACCGCAAGACGAACCGTGGCGGTAAAGGAGTCAAAACCTTGAATATCACAGAAAAGACCGGAAAGCTGGTTACGATCAAATCGGTAACAGATGAGAATGACTTGATGATCATTAATAAGTCTGGTATTACTATCCGTTTGAAAGTGGCAGATATTCGTGTCATGGGACGTGCAACCCAAGGTGTCCGTCTGATTAATCTTGAAAAGCGTAACGATGAAATTGGATCAGTTTGCAAGGTAACTTCCGAAAACGAAGAGGCCTTCCCAGAAAACAATAATATAGAAGAAGATAAATAACAGAATAGAGAATAGACAACAGATATATTGTATTACTTTTAAATTTTTAGAAGATCATGAAGAAAGTTGTATTTTCATTGGTTTTACTGTTTGCAACAGGCATCGTTTTTGCTCAGGAAAAGGCAGTAAAAGAAGCCAAGAAACTTGCAGGGGCAGTAACACCTGACTTTGCAAAAGCAGAGGAACTGATTAATCAAGCTTTGACAAATCCTGAAACAAAAGACCAAGCTGAAACTTGGAATGTTGCAGGTTTTATTCAAAGAAGGAAAAGTGAAAAAGAAATGGAAAAGGCCTATTTGATGCAGCCTTATGATACACTTCAGGTATATAATAGTGCTTTGAACATGAGCAAATATTATCTTAAATGCGATGAACTGGCACAAATACCCAATGAAAAAGGAAAAATCAAAAATAAATACCGCAAATCAAATGCAGCAACAATTTTAGGTGAACGTGGGAATATCATTAACGGTGGCATCCAAAACTTCAATGAAGATAAAAACAAAGAAGCCTTGGATTTCTTTGGAATGTATGTAGACATTGCAAAGCACCCGATGTTTGAAAAAGAGAATCTGCTTGAAACAGACACTATCTTGCCACAAATAGCATATTATGCAAGTCTGGCCGCTGCCAAACTTGAGGATTATCCTAGCATATTAAAATATGCTCCTTACGCAAAAGACGATAAGGAAGTTGGCAGATATGCTATGGAATTCCTCTCAACAGCTTTCAAGGCAGAAGGGGATACTGTGAAGTTTGTCGCTTCTTTGAAAGAAGGGCTCCAGAAATATCCGGACCATCCGTTCTTCTTTGGAAGTCTCATTGATTATTATACTTCCAATAACAAGTATGATGAGGCGATGCAGTTTGCAGATAATATGTTGGCAACTGATCCTACTAACTATTTCTATTTATATGTTAAAGGATATCTGTACCATAATATGAAGGAATATGACAATGCTATCGAGTATTATCAGAAAACTATTGATGCAGATCCTACTTATGCAGAAGCATACTCAAATCTTGGCTTGATTTATTGTGTGAAAGCACAAGAATTTTCTGAAAAAGCAACTTCTGACATGAATGACCCGCAATACAAAGAAGACCAAAATACATTAAGATCATTCTACGAAAAAGCTCTCCCGTATTATGAGAAAGCTAGAGAATTGAGTCCCGATAAACAAGACTTATGGTTAAATGGTCTTTATAGTGTCTACTACAATTTGAACATGGGACCTGAATTTGAGGAAATCGAACAACTCATACAATAAAAGCAAACTATTATTTGTTATTACTATAATATCCCGACAAGTTCTTCTTGCCGGGATATTTTTATTCTATGACTATTTTTCAAAACATGCTGTGCAATTCGCACTCGTTTGCATCTTTACCGTTCACCGCCGGCACCACCCGGTACGGCTATCTCTGGGATGCGGGTGCAATAATATCGATAATCCGTTTAATAAAAAAGCATTTTAAGTTAAACTTTTGTAATGGGGCAGGGGCGCTTTTGCCCTGTCAATACTTTTCAAAGTTTATGCGGGTGGAATCAACGGAGCTCGTAGAGGTCTGTTCGGTTTTTACATCTGAATTCCGGTTGTTCTTGCTGATGCTCATAGATACCGTGCAGGCATCTATAAGCAGCGCTCCCGCAATGCTTATTATGGCGGTGGCCACGATTTTAATAACTTCGTACAACTTCTGTTTGTTCATGGCCTTAATCTAACGTACCTTCCCCGCCGCTCGGTTCGTACTGTTTGAGCGTGAGCATTGTCATAGCCCCAACCTTGATATTCATTAGGTACTTTCCGTTGGCCGCTGCGGCAATCTTTCCGCCTACGGCAAACTCCGACACGCTGCTTTCCGTCAACGCTTCGGATATAGGAGTATCTACGGGCGAACCGTTGGAGCTATCCGCCAAACCTAACGTAATTTCACCGTCCGTCAAGTTTTGACCGTTGATGGAGAATGTGTCCCCAGTAGCCAATCTTTTTGCCTTGTCTCCGTTGTGCAGGGTGGTTCCGGCAACGCTTACAGTACCGGATACGGGGTTCTCGTCGGTAGTCCATTCGCCAGTAAGATAGACTACAGCAGACCCGGTTTTGCGCACACGGTATATGGCCGTGGGGTTTTCGGTTGCGTAGTCACTTACGGCCTCTTCTATTTCGGTGTCCGTGATGGCCATGGTGTCGGAGGCGTTTGCATCCAACCTTGCATACAGCGGCTCGAAAGCTGCGGCCATGCCTGCATAGTTGACCTTGAAGAAGTAGTTGCGAGCCGTTCCGTACTTGGTTTTATTGAACGACTGGTTGATGTCGCTTTCATGGTTCTTGGCAAAGCGGTTGATGAGACCGAATACCATTTGACGCTGCGACATGAGTTTTACCGATGCTGCTGCACCGGGCGCACGCGTCAAGGGACGCGGGGCGACCTTTTCGGAAGCGATGTTACGACCTGCCACGCTGCGGTAGGTAACATTACCGATGGAGTTTTTCCAACGGGAGTTTTGATAACCAGATACAATAGACATAATGATGAGCGTTCCGGGGATACTGGAGCGGCACCGCCGTCCCATTTCCGGAACTTAGGGCAAAGGTAAAACGAAGAATGGTGCCGACCAAATGCGGAGCACGTGCGGAGCGCGTGCCGAATGTTCGCATTTTGTCAGCGTTTACGGGCATTCGCCTATCAAAATGTCAGACAGGCCGACACGTCGCAGCTATGAAAGTTTAACACGTTTAACGTTCATTAATGCGCAGCAAGTCTGGTAGGGGAAGGCCGTCCGGCCTGGGGGCGCACCCGCGCCACCGATGAGGACACCGGGCGAAGCCCGCCTATACTATGAAAAACACCGAGGGGGTCAGCCTAGCGGCTGGGGGGCGAGCAGCCCCCCGGTAGCGCACATGGGGGTGGGTGGTCGGGGACGCGGGGAGGTTTGCCGGGCGCGTGAGCGGCTGGCAACCGAGCCGGGGCGGGAAAGGGGCAGGACGTGCCCGGGTGCCGTGCTCGTAAGCCGGGTGTAACTGGAACGGTGGCGAGGCATTGAGGCGGTAG
>CALUGY010000082.1 GCA_944320295.1 uncultured Bacteroides sp. | reverse complement strand
AAGGACGAGGCATCGCCTCGGCACTCGTACAAGCCGCCTACGACTACGCCCGCCAGCAGGGCTATGCCTGCGTGGCCACGTGTGTTTATGCCGTACGCTGGCTGGAGCGCCACCCCGAATACAACGGAAAGCCCAGCCAGGAGTATTGCGGAGGCAACGCATGCGCACTCTGATGCGTGCCCCCGCCCTCTGCCTTACTCGAACATCCGCAGACGGGTGCGCAGGTCGCGTATCTCGCGCTGCATGTCCTCCATGCGCTCCAGCAGGTGATGGATGGCATCGATACCCTCCATGTTGATGGAGAGGTCGTAGTACATGCGGCTGTAGCGCTCTACGTCGGGCAGCTGGGAGAAGGTGAGGCAGGGACGGCCCTCGTCGAACAGGAGGTCGATGAGCCCGTTTTCCTGCAGGAGGTCGATGAACGACGGCTCTATGTGGCACTTGTCACAATAATCGCTGACAACTATCAATTCGTTCTGCATAACGGTAGTGTTTTTTAATTAGTTCATACGCTGAATTTTACGGAACATTTCCTTCTGCTCCTCTGTCAGGTTGGTAGGCAACTGGACGTGGTAGGTCACTATCAAGTCGCCAAACTGGCCTTCCTTCTTGTAGACAGGGAATCCTTTGCCCTTGAGGCGTACCTTGGTGCCGCTCTGCGTACCCGGCTTTACCTTCAGTTTGACTTGCCCGTCCAGGGTATTGACCAGCAGGTCGCCGCCCAGCAGGGCCGTATAGAGGTCGGTGTTGACGTCGACATAGAGGTCGTCGCCCAGCCGCTTGAACACGGGGTCGTCGGGGATGACAAAGGTGATGTAGAGGTCGCCCGCAGGTCCTCCGTTCATGCCGGGGGCACCATAGCCCTTGAGCTTGATGACCTGCCCGTTGGCCACGCCGGCGGGGATGGTGATGCGCACCTGCTTGTCGCCTACGGTGAGCACCTGCTTGTGGGTCTGCGCGGCGTCGCGGAGCGAGAGGTCGAGTTCGGCCTGGTAATCCTGACCGCGGAAGCCTCCCTGCGCGCTCCTTCCGCTCCTTCCGCGATGGCCGAAGAGCTCCTCGAAGAAGTCGGAGAATCCGCCGGCATGGCTGCCCGTGAACTCCTGCCCGTCGGACGAATACCAGTAGGTGCCGTTGCCGTCGGTGTGGAAGCCCTGTCCGCCGCCGAAGCCTCCGAAGCCGCCTGCCTGCTGGCGGGCCTGCTTCTGCGCCTCGAACTCGTCGGCATGCTTCCAGTGTTCGCCATACTCGTCGTACTTCTTACGCTTCTCCGGGTCGCTCAGTACCTCGTTTGCCTCGTTGATGGCCTGAAACTTCTCCTTGGCCGTAGGGTCATTGGGGTTCAGGTCGGGATGGAATTTGCGCGCCAGCTTGCGGTAGGCCTTCTTGATGTCGTCCTGCGAGGCGCTTTTGTCCACGCCCAATACTTGGTAATAGTCTATAAAAGCCATAGTTGTTTGTTTTTTATTCTAAAAAGGAAAGTACAAATAACATACCAATCAGCCGTTTCAAGCTTTAATTTATGCAAATGCCCGTCCGGCACAAAAGCCGTCGACTGACAGGCCGTTAAAAGAAACAAAGTTTATCACGTTAACATTTTTTCAAGCCCAGACAAAAGCCGTTATCCACGATTTCCGTATCTTAGCAGAAAAAGCTTCACACATATATATAACAGATACCATCATGAAAACACATCGTTTACTCGGAGCCATCCTGCTGGCCGCCATATCCATGCCGGGGAAGGCCGGGGAATGGATACGGGTCAACCAACTGGGCTACCTGCCGCAATCGGTCAAAGTAGCCGTCTTCATGAGCGACACACAGACCTCGCTCGATACCTACACCCTGATAGATGCCTATACCGGCGAAACGGCCTGCACCTTCAACTCGCCCAAGGCCACGTCCTCTTTAGGTCAGATGGTGTCCACCTATCGCCTCGATTTCAGCCGGTTCACCCGCCCCGGCGTATATTATCTGAAGGCCGGTGAAGCCACCTCGCCCCGTTTCTCCATCAACGCACGCGTCTATGACGGCACGGCCGATTTCCTGCTGAACTACATGCGCCAGCAACGTTGCGGCTACAACCCCTATCTGAACGATAGTTGCCACGTGCACGACGCCTATATTGTGTACCACCCCACCAAGAGCGGACAGCCCCTCGATGTACGCGGCGGGTGGCACGATGCGGCCGACTACCTGCAATACACCACTACATCGGCCAATGCCATCTACCAGATGATGTTTGCCTGGCAAGAAAATCCCGAATCCTTTGGCGACGCCTACGATGGCGACGGACGCCCCGGCGCCAACGGCATCCCCGACATCGTGGACGAAATCAAATGGGGATTGGACTGGCTGAACCGCATGAACCCGGCTCCGGGAGAGATGTACAACCAGATTGCCGACGACCGCGACCATGCCAGCATGAGGCTACCCAACCAAGACCGGGTGGATTATGGATACGGGCCGGGCAAGGGACGCCCCGTGTACTTCTGTAGCGGAAAGCCGCAATCGCGCGGCAAGTTCACCAACCAGACCACCGGTGTGGCCAGTACGGCCGGAAAGTTCGCCTCATGTTTTGCCATGGGCGCACGGATCTTGAAAGACTTCTATCCCGAGTTTGCCGCCGAAATCGGCGCCAAGGCCGACGACGCCTATCAGGAAGGCATCAGGCAACCGGGCGTGTGCCAGACGGCTTCCGTACTTTCGCCCTACATCTACGAAGAGGACAACTGGACGGACGACATGGAGCTGGGCGCCATCGAACTCTATCGCACCACAGGAGACCCAACCTACCTGCAACAGGCCATCGAATACGGCCGCCGCGAGCCGGTGACGCCCTGGATGGGAGCCGACAGTGCCCGGCACTACCAGTGGTACCCCTTCCTGAACATGGGCCACTACCAGCTGGCACGCCACGGCAACGAACGCGTCAGCCAGGAGTTCATCCGCAACCTGCGCACCGGCATCCGGCGCACGTGGGAGAAAGCGGTCGAAAGCCCCTTCCTGTACGGCATTCCCTACATCTGGTGCTCCAACAACCTGACGGTGGCCATGCTGACCCAGTGCCGCCTGTATCGCGAGCTGACCGGCGACGACACCTATGCCGAGATGGAAGCCGCCCTGCGCGACTGGCTCTTCGGGTGCAACCCCTGGGGCACCAGTATGCTGGTAGAGCTCCCGCTTTGGGGAGACTATCCCTCGCAACCCCACTCCTCTTATCCCATCGCCAATGCCGGAAACGCCACCGGCGGACTGGTGGACGGCCCCGTCTATCGCACCATCTTCGAAGGCCTGCGCGGAGTCAACCTCAGCGGCCTGCCCGGCCAGCCGGGTGAAGACTACGCCCGCTTCCAACCGCGGCAAATGGTGTATCACGACGCCATCGGCGACTATTCGACCAACGAACCCACGATGGACGGCACGGCGAGCCTCACCTACTACCTCTCGGCCATGCAGAAAGACGGGATGAAACAAGGAAGCACGCCAGCCGACAAGAACCGGTACATCAACGGCGGCATTGTGCGTACCGACCCGTCCAAGAAGCAGATTACACTGGTATTTACCGCCGCCGACAAGGCCGACGGAGCCGAAGCCATCCTGAACACCTTGAAGAAACACGGCATCAAGGGCGCCTTCTTCTTCACCGGCGAATTCTTGGAGCGTTTCCCCGAAACCGTCCGCCAACTGGTCAAAGAAGGGCACTACGTAGGTAGCCATAGCTACGGACACCTGCTCTACATGCCCTGGGAAAACCGTGACAGCCTGCTGGTGAGCCGCGAAGCATTCGAGCAAGACCTTCAGAAGAGCTATGCGAAGCTGCAATCGTTCGGCATCGCCTACCATGACGCCCCGCTCTACCTGCCGCCTTACGAATATTACAACCGCACCATCGCCGCCTGGGCCAAGGGCATGGGCATCCAGCTCGTCAACTTCACTCCCGGCACCCTGAGCAACGCCGACTACACGACTCCCGACATGGGGCCGAAATACCGAAGCAGCCAGGCCATCTACAACAAAATCATGGAAGTGGAGAAAGCGGAGGGCCTCAACGGCCACCTGATGCTCATCCACCTGGGGACAGACGACCGGCGCACGGACAAGTTCTACAACGGCTATCTCGACAAGACCATCCGAACCCTGACGAAAAAAGGATACCGCTTCGTCCCCCTCAGAGAAGCCACAGGTTTCTGACCCAAGCGCCTGCAAAAAGGAACAAAAAAGCCGCGGCATCTCTTTCGGGATACCGCGGCTTGGTTTATATGCTAATGTATCAGGGGAAATCGGCCGATTACATCATGCCGCCCATGCCACCCATACCGGGGTTCATCGGCATTTCGGGCTTGTCTTCCTTCTTCTCGACGATGACACATTCCGTTGTCAGGAACATGCCTGCGATAGAAGCGGCGTTCTCCA
>CALUGY010000081.1 GCA_944320295.1 uncultured Bacteroides sp. | reverse complement strand
TGTAGCCGTTGGTCAACTCGCGCTTCGTGTGGTTCTTCGGGATATTGACTATGAGGTCGAACGCATGGTCGGCAATCATGGTCATCACGTTGTTCTTGGCATCGGGCTTCTCGTCGGGCCAGTAGACAGGTGTCGTCTCCACGCCGTGAGCGTTGAGGAAGGCCGCCGTGCCTGCCGTGGCGTAAATCTTATAACCTTTGGCAAAAAGCATGCGGCTGGCATCGAGCAAGTCCACCTTGGACTTCATGGCACCGCTGGAGAACATCACGCCCTTCTGCAACGAAGGAATCTTGAAGCCCGTGGCAATCATGGCGTTCAGCAAGGCCTCGTCGAAGTCATCGCCCAAGCAACCTACCTCGCCGGTAGACGACATGTCCACGCCCAGCACAGGATCGGCCTTGTGCAGACGGGAGAAAGAGAACTGGCTGGCCTTGACGCCTATCCAGTCGATGTCGTAAGCCGACTTGTCGGGCTTGGTATACGGGGCGTCGAGCATGATGCGGGTGGCCGTCTCGATGAAGTTGCGTTTCAGCACCTTGCTGACAAACGGGAACGAACGGCTGGCACGGAGGTTGCACTCGATGACCTTCACCTCGTTGTTGCGGGCCAGATACTGGATGTTGAACGGGCCGGAGATATTCAGTTCCTTGGCTATCTGACGGCTTATCTTCTTGATGCGGCGCGCCGTGGCGAAGTATATCTTCTGCGCGGGGAACACCAACGTGGCGTCGCCCGAGTGCACACCGGCAAACTCCACGTGCTCGCTGATGGCGTATTCCACAATCTCACCGTTCTGGGCCACAGCGTCGAACTCTATCTCCTTGGTGTTTTGCAAGAACTGCGATACCACTACGGGATATTCCTTGCTGACCTCGGCGGCCATTTTCAGGAACTCTTCCAGTTCCTCCTCATCGTAGCAAACGTTCATGGCGGCACCGGAGAGCACGTACGAGGGACGCACCAGCACGGGGTAACCCACCTTCTCCACAAAGCCTTTCACGTCTTCCAGGCTGGTCAGTTCCTGCCATGCGGGCTGGTCGATGCCCAGCTGGTCAAGCATGTGCGAGAATTTGTTGCGGTTCTCGGCACGGTCGATGCTGACGGGCGACGTGCCCAGCACGGGGACAGACTGGCGATAGAGCTTCATGGCCAAGTTGTTCGGAATCTGTCCGCCCACGGAGACGATAACGCCGCGCGGCTGCTCCAGGTCGATGACATCGAGCACGCGTTCGAACGACAACTCGTCGAAATAAAGACGGTCGCACATGTCGTAGTCGGTGGAGACGGTCTCCGGGTTGTAGTTTATCATGATGGACTTGTAACCCAACTTGCGTGCCGTCTGGATGGCGTTGACCGAGCACCAGTCGAACTCCACGCTGGAACCGATGCGGTAGGCACCCGAACCGAGCACCACTACCGACTTCTCGTTCTTGTAATAGTTAATGTCGTAACCTTGCACGGCGTACGTCATATACAGGTAGTTGGTCAGTTCCGGATGTTCGCTGGCCACGGTGTTGATGCGCTTCACAGCTGGCAGGATACCCAATTCCTTGCGGCGGGCACGTACCTTCAGGTTTTCCTTCTCCATGTTGCCTTGGGGATTGAGCACAAAGCGGGCTATCTGGAAGTCGGAGAAGCCCAACACCTTGGCCTGGCGCAGCACGTCGGCAGGAATGTCCTCTACCTTATTATATTCGGAAAGCTTGTGCTTGTAGTCCACGATGTTCTTCAGGCGTTCCAAGAACCACGGGTCTATCTTGGTCAGCTCATAAATGCGGTCTATGCTGTAACCTTCTTCCAAGGCTTGAGCGATGGCAAAGATGCGCAAGTCGGTGGGATGTGCCAGTTCGTGCTCCACGTCGTCGAAGTGCAGGTTGTCGTTGCCTACAAAGCCGTGCATGCCTTGGCCTATCATACGCAGGCCCTTCTGGATGATTTCCTCGAACGAGCGGCCTATGGACATGATTTCGCCCACAGACTTCATGCTGCTGCCTATCTCGCGGCTCACGCCCACGAACTTCGTCAAGTCCCAGCGCGGTATCTTGCAGATGAGGTAGTCGAGCGAGGGAGCCACGTAAGCCGAATTTGACGTACCCATCTCGCCTATCTGGTCGAGCGTGTAGCCTAAAGCTATCTTGGCGGCCACGAAAGCCAACGGATAGCCCGTGGCCTTGCTGGCCAGGGCGGACGAACGGCTCAGGCGGGCATTGACCTCGATGACGCGGTAGTCGTTGGTCTCGGCATTGAAAGCGTACTGTATGTTGCACTCGCCCACGATGCCCAAGTGGCGCACGCATTGGCGCGAGAGGGCTTGCAACGTCTCCACCTGTTCTTGCGTGAGCGAGCAGGTGGGAGCCACCACGATGCTCTCGCCGGTATGGATGCCCAGCGGGTCGAAGTTCTCCATCGAGGCCACGGTGAAGCAATGGTCGTTGGCGTCGCGTATCACCTCGAACTCTATTTCTTTCCAACCTTTCAACGATTCTTCCACCAATATCTGCTTGGAGAAAGTGAACGAGCTTTCGGCCAGCTTCACGAAGCTCTCCTCGTCGGGGCAGATGCCGCTGCCCTGCCCGCCCAAGGCGTAGGCCGAACGCACCATGACAGGATAGCCTATCTCGCGGGCCGCACGCAAGGCATCTTCCATGCTCTCCACGGCATGGCTTTTGGGAGTCTTCATGGGTATCTCATCGAGCTTCTTCACGAAGAGGTCGCGGTCTTCGGTGTACATGATGGCCTCAACCGACGTGCCCAGCACGCGCACGCCGTATTTCTGAAGCACGCCGCTCTGGTACAACTCCGTGCCGCAGTTCAGCGCGGTCTGGCCGCCGAAAGCCAGCAAAATGCCGTCCGGACGTTCCTTCTCGATGATGCGCTCCACGAAGTAGGGAGTGACGGGCAGGAAATACACCTTGTCGGCAATGCCTTCCGATGTCTGGATGGTGGCGATGTTGGGGTTGACCAACACCGAACTGATGCCTTCTTCGCGCAAGGCTTTCAGCGCCTGCGAGCCGGAATAGTCGAACTCCCCGGCCTGACCGATTTTGAGCGCGCCCGAACCTAAGACGAGCACTTTCTTCAAGTTCTTTTCCATAATTTCTCTTTCTATATCTGTTTAATGTAGTTCACGCGTCGTGCCCGTGCAGGCAAAAAAAATGCGCTAACCCCGAAAGGGATAACGCAACCGAACAATAAAAACAGATAAGCAAGCTGCCAAAAGGAAAAGGAATGCCCCGGATGAGCCTCACCCGAATTGTAGTAATACCATGTCCTTTTTCCCGAAGCTTGCATACTGTCTCTGAAATTTGTGCAAAGTAACGACATTTTAAGGAGATGGGCAACAGATTTCCGTAAAAAATTACTCGCGCACGATGTCCGTCAGCCTGGCAGAGTCCACCAGCAAGTGCAAAGTTATCATAGATTGTTGAAGAAGCATAGCTTTGGTGTGAAGAAGTCCAGTTTTTCCCTGGGTCTTTTGTTGAGTTTGTGCTGTATAGCCTTGATTTTGGCG
>CALUGY010000080.1 GCA_944320295.1 uncultured Bacteroides sp. | reverse complement strand
CGTTGGAGCGGCACGAGGGCACGGCGTGGTCGATGACGGTGCGGTTGTCCACGTGCTGGTTCTTGTCGGCGATGGCCATGCCGCACAGGTTGAGTTCGGCTTGCTCGCCGGCCAGGAGGACACGGGTTGTGTTACGGGTGGTGCCGCAGGTCAGCGTCATGCCGTTCAGCAGGACGTTGCTGCCCGCCTCCTGACGGACATAGAGGTTACTGAAACGAGTGTTGCCCGTATGTGTTTCCTCTAATTCGTAAAGGTCGAACACGGCATTGTGTCCCACAAAGACCTCGATGACCTGCGTAGCCAGGAAGTTTACCTCGTCCATAGCGTGGTCGCACATCAGCAGGCGGGCCTGGGCACCGTCCTCCAGCACGATGAGCACGCGGCGGTTCACCAGCAGGGGGACATCGCTGCGCAGGATGTTTATCAGTTGGATGGGTTTCTCCACCGCCACGTCCTTCGGGATGTATATCAGTACGCCGTCTTGCGCGAAAGTGGTATTGAAAGCCGTAAGCGCATCATTGGAAGTGTCGGCCAAAGTAGCGTAATACTGCCGGACGAGTTCGGCATGGTCGCGGAAGCTGCCGATGATGACGCCATTGGGCAACGTCTTCTCTGTAGTATGGAAGGCATCGTTCACCATGAAATAGAGGGCGGTGCTCATATTGGGCACGTCGCACTTGAACACTTCGTAGGGATTGACGGGGAAGGCCAGCCGCTTGAAGTTCATACCATAGTCCGGTTCGAAGCACTTGGCCACGTCGGTGTATTTATAGGCTTCCTGCTTGCGAGTGGGGAAACCCAGCCGCTCGAAGTCGGCAAAGGCACGGGCACGCAGGCGGTTCAACGGCTCGGCGCTGTGGTTGCGCAGCAGAGCCTCCGCCTGGGCGTATAGGTCGATGTATTGTTGTTCGGGTCTCATAATCTTAATGAAGAATTATGAATGAAGAATGAAGAATCAAGGAAGAACTCTGACAGCCTCTCGGGCTAACGGAATTCTTCATTCTTCGTTCTTCATTCTTCATTATACCTGTTCCTTTTTTATCCAGTCAAATCCGCGCTGCTCAATCTCCGTCGCCAGTTCCGGTCCACCGGTCTTGACGATGCGGCCGCCGAGGAGCACGTGCACCGTGTCCGGCTTCAGATAATCCAGCAGGCGCTGGTAGTGGGTGATGACAAGGGCGGACGTCTGCGGCGTGCGGAGCTTGTTGAAGCCTTCGGCCACGATGCGCAAGGCGTCCACGTCCAGGCCGGAGTCCGTCTCGTCGAGGATGGCGAAGGTTGGCTCCAGCATGGCCATTTGGAAGATTTCATTGCGCTTCTTCTCGCCGCCGCTGAAGCCCTCGTTGACGGAGCGGTTGGCCAGCTTGCTGTCCAGCTCGACGATGGCACGCTTCTCGCGCATCAGTTTGAGGAACTCGGAAGCGGAGAGAGCGGGCAGGTGGCGGTACTTGCGCTGCTCGTTGACGGCGGTGCGCATGAAGTTCACCATGGAGACACCGGGTATTTCCACCGGAGTCTGGAAGGACAGGAACAGCCCCTCGTGCGCCCGGTCTTCGGGCGAAAGGGCCAGCAGGTCCTTACCGTTGAAGGTGATGGAGCCGCGTGTCACCTGATAGGCGGGATGGCCCACGAGAACATTGCTCAGCGTGCTCTTGCCCGCGCCGTTCTGTCCCATCAAGGCGTGCACCTCGCCGTCGCGGATGGTGAGGTCGATGCCCCGCAGTATTTCTTTGCCATTGATGTTGGCATGAAGGTCTTTTATCTCTAACATAGGTAATCCATTAAGATTTATCGTTCGCAAGGCGCAAAGATACATATTAATATGCGTATTCCGAGATAAATGCTTAACTTTGTGCCATTCGAAACCTATATAGGAGGAACAAACTATGAACGCAACCCTATCATTAGAAAGTATCCTGCAAATGCTGCAGCCGCTCAGTGCGGACAACAAACGCTGGCTGGCCGAGAAGCTGTATGAAGAAGCAGAAGAAAAAGAGGAAGAACGCCTCACCCCCTATACCATGGAAGAAATCAACGCCTGTATAGACGACTTCGAAGCCGAGCTGGAAGCCAAAGAACCCGGATATACACTTGAAGAGTTTGCCACCCAAATGCGGAAGGAGCACGGCTGGCGATGATGAAAGTAATCGTACAGAAAGCCGCAGCCCGGCAGATAAGTCGTGTGTACACGTATGGCGAGCAGCACTTCGGGAAGCAGACGGCAGAAAAGACCCATGCCCGCATCATGGAGGCATTACGTCTGCTCGCCGCCCTGTGGGACACCCGCCGCGAGCCCGACACCCAGTCCGCCACCACGAAATAACTAACAAATATTACCAACCTCATAAAACAAAAAGCATGATGAAAACAACCAGAAGGGGCCGATTTGCCCCCCCCATTTAAGAAAGATTAACTTATCATCCCTCCTCCTTGCCGCCCTCCTGCTGGGAGGCTGCGCGAAGGAGAGCGGAAACGGCGGCACGACGTTGCCCGAAGGCGAATATCCCATGGCCTTCACCGCCACGGGCATCAGCCTCAACGTGGAGCAGACCAAAGCCACCACGGACAACAACTGGCAAGGCGTCGACCAAGTAGCCATACAGGTGGACGGTGCAGTCAAACCCTACGATGTAGAAGCCTCCGGCGACTACACCACCGCCACCCTATCCTCCGACAAGGACCCATTCTATTGGCAAAGCACCGACCCGATAGAGGTATCCGCCTGGTGGCCCTATGCCGGGACGATGCCCGACGTGGTGGTGCAGGCCGACCAAAGCACCAAGGACAACTTCAACAAGAGCGACTACATCAGCGCAACCAACACGATAGAGTTCGACGGGCCGCACGCCCTGACCTTCGCCCACCGCACGGCCAAGGTGGTCATCAACCCCCTTAAGAACGGTGAGGGCGTGGGAGCGGACGAGCTGAAGGATGCCACCGTCACCCCCTACTACGATGCCACCACCGGTACCTGGACGGCCCTGCTGCCCACGCAGGCGCTCACGGCCGACGAACCCTTTATCCTCATCTCCATGGCCGGGAGCACCTACAGCTACAACCCCGACGAGGCCGTCACCCTGACCGGAGGCAACCAGTACACCTACACCCTCACCGTGAAGCGGCCCAAGGTGGAGGGCAGCACCAGCATCAGCACGTGGGGGCCGACCACACCCGTGGAGGGCGAGGCCGAACTCCTGGACCATACCTACGACGCCAGTACCAACACCTACACCGTCTATGCCGCCGCCGGGCTGGACGCCTGGGCAGCTGATATGAGGAACAACCTCAACATAAGTGCCAACTGCACGCTGGCCAACGACATAGACTACGGGGGCAGGACATGGAGCGGCACCGCCCCTGGATACACCGGTTTCTTCGACGGCGGAGGCCACACTATCAGCAACATGGTTATCCCGACATCAAATGGAGGACTGATTACAGATCTCAGAGGAACGGTGCAAAACCTGGTGCTGGATGGCGTGGAGTTGCAAACTGACTACGACAATCCCCGTATCGGCTTCATTGCCGGCTACAACCATAGTGGAACCATTGCCGGATGCACCGTCCTGTCCTCCTGCAAGATTAATACCAACAGCAACTTTTTTATAGGCGGCATAGCAGGAACCAATGGCGGGCAGATAACCCGCTGCCATGCGGAATGCAGCTTCGAAGGCAGTAATAGTGCTACTATTGGCAGCATAACAGGTAGGAACAATGGCTCGATAACGGCCTCCTCTTACAAAGGAAGTTATAATGTGACCGGCAATGCAAAAGCAGGAAGCCTGATAGGAGAATTTCAAGAAGGCTCTGCCACCGCCTGCTGGGCTTCCGTCAAGCTTGTTTCCTCGGCCACGATGACGGGCATGGTAAACCGTCAAACCGGCGGCACCCTCACCGCCTGCTACTGGGAGGGCGACGGCATCGCGGACAACGGCACCGGGACGCAAGTGACCGACGGCGACTGGACGGACGCCATCAATGACATGAACAACAACCTCCCCGCAAACTTCGGCTGGCACTACGTGGCCGGCGGGGACGGCCGCCCCACGCTGGTAAAGATAGAATAACCCGCCCGCCGGAAATGCGCTATAGAGTCGTCAGAAACGCACTACAGTCCGTTTACAACCGCACTATAGAGGAGTTTGAAACGCACTATAGCGCATTTTTAACCGGACTATAGTGCAATTTTCAACCGCCCCGTAGACGGGCCTTTTGCCTTTGCTAAGCCAAGGCATCGCCTTTGCTAAGACATGGTACTGCCTTTGCTAAGCCGAGGCAAAACCCCGCCACAAGGGCCTGCGCAGGGGGGAATGTGTAACCCTTTAAAAAAATATTGGTTATGCCTTTTTTTAAAGCAGAAAAGAAAGCCGTCAACGCGGGCGAAGTATCCTCGCCCGACGACAAGCAGGAGGACGAGGGCGAGTCGAGCAATCCGTTGGGGTGAGGCGCGAAGAAAGAGGAGGGGGTATCGAAATGAGTTTCGGCTATCGTTTTGCTCTGTCATCCTGAACGTTGTTCTCCCCCGATAACGGGGGAGTAAAGAAGGGGTATGAAGGATCTCCTACAGACTGTTGCTTGCGGGAGATGCTTCACATGCGTTCAGCATGACAGTTGTTCTGATACCCCCCTCTTCTTTGCGGTTTATTGAAAATCTTCGTCCCCCGTTCTTCATTCTTCCCGAAAATGCGTATCTTTGTCCCGACAAATCAACCACTTACACAACCATGGAGAAAACAATCAATCAAGAACAAAACCCGGAACCCCGCAAACAACCCTTGACGCGCGAGGAAATCTGGCGCCGCATGAAGGCCAACCGCCAGCACAAGCAGGAGTTTGTGGAGCGGGCCAAGGAGCTATTGACTAAGGAGTATAAAGCCCGTTACGGGAAGGAACCCA
>CALUGY010000079.1 GCA_944320295.1 uncultured Bacteroides sp. | reverse complement strand
ACAAGACAGGGTATTGTTTCCACTCCTTTTCCACTTCCTGCATGGCAAGACCCTCGAAGAGTTCCTTCTTTCCCTGAAAGTATGCTTCCAGCGTGCTCACAAGAAGGCTTTTGCCGAACCTTCGCGGCCGGCTAAGAAAATAGTAGCGGCCTGTCTTTGCCAGCTCATATATCTTTGCTGTCTTGTCCACATAAAAATAACCGTCTCTGCGGAGACTCTCGAAATTCTGTATCCCTACCGGATATAACTTCCCCATATCGGATATGATTGTTTGTTACTTCTGACAAAAATACAAATTTATTCAACATATAGTAAAGTCCCGTCACGCGGATAGGGATCGCCCTAATATATTCTGAACCGAATCGTTAACACAAACCGTTGTGCCCGCCTGATTATTTGGAAGGCAGGTGGTTCTCCTTCAGGCCGACACATTCGTCAAGCGGTTTCACGAAGCGGTCCAGCTCTACAAACCTTAGCGAAATACTTTCATCAGGTACTTCTCCCGTCTGTTTTTCCCGGAAAGTGTATTCGGATATGTAACGGCCTGTCCATTCAGGTCCACACCTCTTGAAAAAGTGCCGCTGGCCCGACTGCTGCATCTCAACTATGAACCTCGTCCCGTCATCTCCCTCGCAGCGAAGGTCCAGCCGCACGCTCTTAGTCTCCATAATGATATTTTCGTTTAATGGTTACTCCGCATATTCTCCGGCTATGCCCGGAATGGCAACGCAGGGACTGCCCCTGGCGGATGCAAAGATAAGCGCATGTCAACGACAAAAACAAGCCCCGGGGATACGTCCGGGGCCTGTTTTTCTTTTTCTTTATGTTAATTTTTATCTTTTTTATATGAATTTCTTTTTCTTTATGTTTTTGTGAAATATCTAATCTGATTATCCGTAAAAGTACCCCCGGCTTATGCATACCATAATCTCCTCAAGTATGTCGTTTACCATCTGGAGGACACAGGCATAGTCTCAGTTCCATACTCCGTGAGCCTCTCACAATCCGTATCGGCAACTCCTCCGAACTTTCCGGGAGGACGATTACCAGATGTTGATTCTTTCTCATAAGTCATACATAGTTTTAATCTACAAATCAAAAGACTTGAGAAAGCTACAGCAAAATCTGTTTTACAGACTACCGGAATGTTTTGTGAACAACCAGATTCAGAGAAAAAAAATAACGGCAATCTGCGTAAGAAACGCAGATTGCCGCTGGATTTTTTGAAGTGTCATCCCTGTTTGGCCGCCAGTCTTGCAGTCACTGGCCGGGACTGTGTTTTTCCGCCGGATTTGCAAATTCTAATGACAGGCAGATGGCATATCCGCTGGGATGGGCGATTCTACTCATTGCCCTATACCGTCGGGGCTGGTCTGTGTGCCGTCGCTTGCTTTCAGCGTCACGCCCGGCCAAGTGCCTCCATCTGTTCCGTAAAACGAATTGTAGCCGTCGAAAGAACCTTTGCCAATCTTAAAGTTTCCCGAAGTAATCGTCAGTCTATTAAGAAAGGTGTTGCTTGATTCTTTCGTTTCAATATAAATCTCACCGGCGGTCGGATTCTGTTGAAGGCCTAAATATGGAAAACCAATGGCAGAAGCACCCTCACCGCCTTGGGCGGTGATAATAGAATTGCTGATGCGAATAGTCCCCATCTTCAAATTGCTATTTTCCGAACCTTCAAGTGAATATCCCATTCCTATGGCAGCAGCATAGTGGCCACCAGTTGCGGCAATCGTAGCATCGGTTATCGTGATGTCGCCACAATATCCCGGGCCTGAAGAACCTATGGCAGCCCGCCTCCCTGCGCCGCCCCCAAATAGTGATGCAAAGAGTTTCCTTGGGCTTCTATAGTTATATTCCGAATAATGATATTTCCGCCATTGCTGCTTCCGATGCCCGCTCCGGCATTACCTGGCCCCGACATTGTACCATCATTTTTCCCGCCTTCAGCTTTCGGTTTGTCTGCGTGCCGTTCACGCCCTCGATGGTGAGGGTGCATCCGCTCCCTACGTGTATGGCCGTGGAGGTGGTGGATTTTACAGCATTTTCTGTTCCTTGGATTTTCAGGGTAGGATTACCACTCACAATGTTAATGGCTATGCCGTTGGTATTAATGTCTGCGTCTTCCAATGTCAATGTAACACCTTCGCTGTCTAAAGTGATGCTTTCGGTAACGGTACCTTTTACAATATATTCACCCGGCTTGGTGATGGTTTCACCGCCAAATATTTGTTTATCACCCACCGTCAGGTCTATGGTGTACAACTTACCCGCTTCCAGCGTGGCGAGGAAGCCCGTACCTATCGTGGCCAGCGACGTGCCGTTCAGGCGGATGAAGTCATTGGGGGTTATCGCCACACCGGGCACCACGTTGGCCTCCCAGCACTCGGTGCCGCCGTCGTAGTCGGCATGGTGCATCTGTATCCAGCCCTTATTGCTGTCGCTGGTGCCTACCGAGCCTTGGTTGTTGGTGCATTGGGTATAGTTGTTCACCTCCACTTGGGTCACCTGCCCGGCCTGCGTGCCGTCCAGCACCACGCGCACCTTGGCCAGCTGGTGGGTGAAGTTGAGGGTGACGGATTGCTCGTAGGTGACATAGTCCTGAGTGGCATTCAGCACGTAGGCCAGCCTGTCAGATTGGTCTTGCAGGTTCACGGTCTCTTCCATAGGATACCAGGCGCTGACATAGGTGAGTGCGGTGCTCTGCCAATAAACGGGGTCAACGGCCTCCACCGTGCCGTCCGCGCTGACGGTGTAGGTGCCCGGCTGTCCGCGTCCTATCTGTACGCCTATCTGATCGCCGTCCTGCCACTCGCTGCCGCTGCCGTCCGCGGTCTCGGTGACGCGCGTCCAAGGCTGCTCCTCCATCTCCACTCCGAGGCTGACGGAGGCTATCTCCAAGGGATACTGCCCGCCGGGCAACGCCTCCCCCGCCGGCCCGCCGTCCTGCGAACAGGCGGCAAGGAGCAGGGCAAGGACGCCCAGTAAGTTAAACTTTCTTAAATGGGGGGGGTAAATGTAGAGATCCGGTGCTTCATGACGATATGTTTTAAGTATTGATGCGACGGCAAAGATAGGAAAACTTTATAACTAAAAAAAGCAAAAAAGACGACACTTTTGCCTGTTTGCGTGTTTGGTAAGATAAATCGGCGTATCTTTGCCCACAGTTTTAACTTTCACCTATTATAAATGAACGAGACCAACGCACTTATCCAGCAAATAACCGAAGGAATACAAGATAAGAAAGGGAAAGACATCGTCATAGCCAACCTCACCCAAATAGAAGGCAGCATTTGCAAATACTTCATCATCTGCCAAGGCAATTCACCCAGCCAGGTAACAGCCATTGCAGAGTCCGTCAGGGAGTTCGCACGGAAAGGCGCGGGCACCAAGCCCCTCACGGTGGACGGCCTGCGCAACGCCGAGTGGGTGGCCATGGACTATGCCGACGTGCTGGTGCACATCTTCCTGCCGGAAACCCGGCACTTCTACGACCTGGAACACCTGTGGGCCGACGCCCAACTCACCCGCATCCCCGACCTTGACTAACCCGCATCAACAATATTTGGACTTATGGACAATAACACAATAAAGAAACCGGGCAAGCCCAATGTGCCCAAGTTCAACCTGAGCTGGCTGTTCTCCATCATCGGCATGATGCTCCTCGTGCTCTACTTCACCGGGGAAAACGCCGTGGGCAGCAAAGAAATCTCGTATGACGAGTTCCAACGCTACGTACAGAACGGCTACATCAGCAAGGTGATAGGCTACGACGACAGTTCCGTCGAGGCCTACATCAAACCCCAACACGTGAAAGACGTCTTCGGCAAAGACTCCACCCGCGTGGGCCACAACCCGCAAATCCTGACAGAAGCCCCCTCGCGCGAAAACTTGGGAGAGTTCCTCCAAAAAGAGAAAGACGAGGCACACTTCGACGGCTCCATCAGTTATGAGAAAAGGAAGAACTATTTCGGGATGTTCCTCTGGCAGTTCCTGCCGTTGGCACTCCTCATCGGCTTCTGGATATTCATCTCCCGCCGCTGGACTGGCGGAAGCGGCATGGGCGGAGGTGGCGGCATCTTCAGCGTAGGGAAGTCGAAAGCCCAGCTGTTCGACAAGAACTCGGGCGGAAACAAAGTAACGTTCAAAGACGTTGCAGGCCTGGCCGGAGCCAAACAAGAAGTGGAAGAAATCGTGGAGTTCCTCAAAGAACCGCAGAAATACACCGACCTGGGCGGCAAAATCCCCAAGGGCGCATTGCTTGTAGGCCCTCCGGGAACAGGAAAGACCCTCTTGGCCAAAGCCGTGGCCGGCGAGGCCGACGTGCCGTTCTTCTCGCTGGCCGGTTCGGACTTCGTGGAAATGTTCGTCGGAGTGGGTGCGTCACGTGTCCGCGACCTCTTCCGTCAAGCCAAGGAGAAGGCTCCGTGCATCGTATTCATCGACGAGATTGACGCTGTGGGCCGTGCCCGTGCTAAAGCCGCCGCAATGGGCGGAAACGACGAGCGCGAAAACACCCTGAACCAGCTACTCACGGAGATGGACGGATTCGCATCGAACAGCGGTATCATCATCCTGGCAGCCACCAACCGTGTGGACGTGCTGGACAAGGCCCTGCTGCGTGCCGGACGCTTCGACCGCCAAATCTACGTGGACTTGCCCGACTTGAACGAACGCAAGGACGTGTTCGGCGTGCACCTGCGCCCCATCAAGATAGACCAGACTGTAGATGTAGACCTGCTTGCCCGACAGACCCCCGGCTTCTCCGGAGCAGACATCGCCAACGTGTGCAACGAGGCTGCGCTGATTGCCGCACGCCACGGCAAGAAATTCGTGGGCAAACAAGACTTCCTTGATGCCATCGACCGCATCGTGGGCGGACTGGAGAAAAAGACCAAGATTACGACCGAGGCTGAACGCCGTAACATAGCCACCCACGAGGCCGGACATGCCACCGTGTCGTGGCTGTTGGAGTTCGCCAACCCGCTCATCAAAGTGACCATCGTACCTCGGGGCCGCGCCTTAGGGGCTGCATGGTACCTGCCCGAAGAGCGCCAGCTGACCACCAAGGAACAGATGTTGGACGAGATGTGTGCCACATTGGGCGGACGTGCCGCCGAAGAGCTGTTCCTGGGCAGCATCTCCACCGGTGCCATGAACGACTTGGAACGTGTGACGAAACAGGCTTACGGCATGATAGCCTACTTCGGAATGAGCGAAAAGCTGCCCAACTTGTGTTACTACAACAACGACGAGTACTCGTTCAACCGCCCATATAGCGAAAAGACCGCGGAACTGATAGACTTGGAAGTGAAGCGCATGGTAAACGAACAGTACGAGCGGGCCAAGCAAATCTTGTCCGAGCACCAAGAGGGACACCACCGCCTTGCAGACCAGCTGATGGAGAAAGAGGTGATATTTGCCGAGGATGTGGAACACATATTCGGCAAGCGCCCATGGGCCTCACGCTCGGAAGAGATATTCAATGCCAACAAGGCCAATGAGGAACAGGCACAGACAAAAGCCAAAGGCGAGACGGAAACGTCCGGAGATACCGCCACACCTCAAGAAGCCGGAACTCCGGGTAGCGATGCACAACCGGAAGCACAGCCGGAAAAATAATACCAACCCTTAAACACACGCATTCGTGAAAAGCAATCTGTTGAAACGTACCGTTACGGGCATTCTGTTCGTCATCATATTAGTGGGCTGCACGCTTTGCAGCCCCTATTCTTTTACCCTGCTGTTCGCGCTGGTCAGCGCCCTCACCGTCTACGAGTTTGCACACTTGGTAAACGCCCATAACGGAATGGAGGTGAGCAAATACCTCACCTCCATTGCGGCCGCTTACCTGTTCCTTGCCACGGCCAGGATACAGACCACATCGTGGGGCATCGGCCTGTACATGCCTTATATAGCCTTGCTGCTTTACCTGATGATCCGGGAATTGTACCTGAAACGTGCCAACCCGGCGGGAAACTGGGCTTTCGCCGTGCTCGGCCAGCTTTATGTGGCTTTGCCTTTCGCCCTGCTCAACATCCTTGCATTCCACTACAGCCCTGCAGAGGGTAGCGTGAGCTACAATCCCATACTTCCCCTGTCCGTGTTCGTATTCCTTTGGCTGAGCGACACGGGTGCGTACTGTGTAGGGTCTCTCATAGGCAAGCACCGCCTGTTCGAGCGTGTCTCTCCCAAGAAGTCGTGGGAGGGAAGCATAGGCGGCGGGATATTCGCCATTGCTTCTTCCTTCGTGTTCGCCCACTTCTGGCCCATCATGCCGGTATGGCAATGGGCTGGGCTGTCGGTTGTGGTCGTAGTGTTCGGCACGTGGGGCGACCTGACGGAATCGCTGCTGAAGCGCCAGCTCGGCGTGAAAGATTCGGGAAACATCCTGCCAGGACACGGCGGACTGCTGGACCGATTCGACAGCGCGTTGCTGGCCATCCCTGCGGCAGTCATCTACCTCTATACGGCCAGTTTGTTCTAAGCGGTCAGGACACGGTGATGTCGAACGTCACCTCCGTCTCCCCCTCGGCCAGCGTGTTTATTTTCAATATGATGCCTTTCGTGTCGGTAGTGGCGTTGAGCGACTCCAGATTATATGACACCATGGAATAAGTGCCTGCGGCTTGAATGCCGGAGTCTTCCTTGCCGCGCAGTTCCAAGCGTATGTAGCCGTCATCGGTCGTGTCGAGGCTCCGCACCAGTTCCACTTCCACGCCCATGGGCAGGCGCGTCAGGAAACTGACGTTCATATACCCGTTGGAGATGGTAATGTCCTCCTTGCTCAGCGGCAAGGGATCGTTGCCGTATCCCGGTTCGCTCTCGGCCGTCATCTCCTTCACGTTCTTCGTCAGCACTTCCTGCATGTCCAGAATCTTCACCGCATGGTCGTATCCGGCGTAGTTGTCCCAAAGCGGGTTGAACACCACCACCACGCGCTGTCCGTCTATGGGCAGATACCAGCTCATGTCCGTATTCACCGGCCAGCAAGTACCCCAAACATCACAATCCAGATAGAACCCTGCACCCGACGTGGTACGTATCGTGGCCAGCAGGGGCGGAGTAAAGTCGCCCAAGGAATAGCCGTCGCCATCGTGGCACGACTGGAACACCGGCATGGCCGCCATGAAGCACGCCACCATGAGGAACACGCGCATCTGCTTTCTTACATTACAAATTTTCATATCGAACATTCTTTTCCGTTTATACTTATATTTACCTGTTTGTTGCCCGGCCCTTCCGGCAGGCAGTCACATACTAAACAAACGGCAGGCAAAATTACTGCAAAAAGCGCTTCGTTTTTAACATAATAAAGAGAATAATTCGTCTTTTTTGAGTTAGGAAGAGACCTGCCCCTCCCCGGCCCTCCCCCGAAGGAGAGGGAGATTTGCGTGCGGGGGTATCCCACTCCATACAGCCGGAACGGACGGGACAGACTGCCACTACGGGCGACACGCTTTGTCATTCTGAGCGCAGCGAAGAATCTCCCGGTCGCCGTTCCCTCTTGGGGGATTCTTCGCTACGCTCAGAATGACAGAAAGACAGACCGGAAGTTTCTTGCGAGAAGGAATGTTTGTTTCTTACTGCATATCAAGCGCTTACCTGCAACACGTTGCGAGCGTGCTTCCAACGCGTTGCGGGCGTGCTCCGAACATGTTGCGAGCGCGCTCCCGACACATCGGAAGCACAGGCCGCAAATACCCCCCCTTGGGAACATATCGTACAGGGTGGAAAGACAAGTACCTCCTGGGATTGAAACACTACATCTTACGACATTTTTCCCGGCCCGTCCACACTTTCTTCCCCACTTCCCGAATTTGTACGGCCCACCATTTGGAAGGCAACGTTCATTATGCTATTTTTGCATTCAGGAGCGGGCAGCCCGTTCCTCCACAAGGTTTAAACACAAATATCATGAGAACATTCGGAAACATCATCTGGCACTTCCCGTTTTTCGGGTTTATGCGTGCATTGTGCTACGCCATCGTAGGGCTTTTCTGGTGCATCACCATCATCGGCATTCCCATTGGGCTGGGACTGTTCCAGATGGCACTTTTCATGCTCGCCCCTTTCACCCACGAGCTGGTGACGCAGAAAGACATGGAGATACTCACAGGCGAAAGGCAGAACACAGGCGTCAAGGCATGGTTCATCGTGGTACGCATCCTGTACTTCCCCGTGGGGTTGTTGCTGGCCATTTGCTCCATATTCACCATCGCCTCGGAGTTCCTCAGCCTCATCGGCATACCGTGCGGGCTAGTGGAGGCCAAGGCATTGAGCGCCATCTTCAACCCCGTCAACAAGAAGTGCGTGCCGCTGGCCGTGGCACAGGAGATTCAACGGCGAAAGGCGGCTTGGACAACCGCGCAATACACTACGACACCTCCCGTCCCGCCCGTTCCCAATGCAGGGACGACATCGGGGCCGACCCCACCCGTACCCCCACTATCCGCACCATAACCGCCCAAGGGGAACAAACCACTCATCATTGGCCTCTCGGCAGATGTGGTAGTGTTAGCCGTGGAACTGGCTATCTACGCCGGATGGTACAGGCCGTATGCCAAAGACCACGATGCACTACGCACCTACGTACTGGCGGACAAGCTGTTTCTACGTTCGTCGAAGACGGCAAACAGCGAGGCGAACCTCATCGGGAAACTGCCCTACGGTTCGGAACTGATAACCTACGAGATGGATGGCGAATGGGCAAAAGTAAAGACCGCCAACGGGGAAATACAGGCCGTTTCCTACCGCAACGGCCGCTACGGCGTGCGCTTCAGCGCCACTCCTGCCCCCAACCACCACACAGCGCAGGAGGAACGGCCTGCACCCGCAGAGGACAACGACACGTATGAAGTGGTGGAGGAGATGCCCAAATATCCCGGAGGCACAGAAGCCATGATGGCATTTATAAGCCAGCACCTACAGTACCCCTCCGTTTCCATAGAGAACGGGGTACAAGGCCGTGTCGTGGTACAATTCGTGATTGAGAAAGACGGTACGCCCACCGATTTCAAAGTGATACGGAGCGTAGACCCTTACTTAGACAAAGAGGCCATCCGTGTGCTGAGCCTCATGCCCAAATGGACTCCGGGACGGCAACGAGGCGTTCCGGTAAAAGTGCGCTACACGGTACCGGTAACATTCAGACTGCAATAGACGAGGCATACAACAAACGGCAACCCGCTCCCGCCCATTTCCCACAGGAAGGAAAAACAGCACGCGAGGGTGCTTCTTTCTTCCTGTCATTCTGAACGAAGCGAAGAATCTCCCGATGTAAATTAGCGCGCGGGAGACCCTTTACTCCATTCAGACTGACAGGGTTATGTACTGGAAAATTCCACCGATTCTGTCCGGCGATTTACTACTGTATATCAGGCATTTGTCCGCAACGCGTTGTGGGCGTGCTTCCAACATGTTCCGAGCGCGCTTCCAACATGTTCCGAGCGGAAGCGGAACGTGTACGGAGCAACGCCACCATCTGCCGGGCGGCATGGAGCGGCGCACCCGGTTCACCCAGGCGGGAGGCCATGTCGTCGTAGCCACGGAGCATGGAGCGGCGATAGGCTTCGTCGTGAAGCAGGCGACCAAGCTCGGCGCGGATTTGGGCGACGGTCATGGTGTCGGCCACCAGCTCCTTCACCACCTCGCGCCCGGCTATGAGGTTCACCAGCGAAATGTATTCCACCTTCAGGAGATGCCGCTTCAAAAAGGCTATCAGCTTGCCAAGGGGAGTGTGGTAACACACCGCCTGCGGCACGCGGAACAACGCGGTTTCCAGCGTGGCCGTACCCGAAGTGACCAGCGCGGCCGTGGCATGGGCCAGCAAAGGGTATGTGCTGTTGAACACGAGTTTGACATCGGCCCCGCCCAGATAGCGTTCGTAATAGTCCGGCGCAATGCCGGGCGCGCCGGCCAGCACCAGCTGGCAATCGGGGAAGGCCGATGCGGCGCGAATCATGTCGGGCAGGTTGTCTTTGATCTCCTGCTTGCGGCTGCCCGCCAAGAGGGCGATGACAGGCTTTTCAGACAGCCCGTTCCGCCGGGCGAAGCCGGTGAAATCTTCCTGATAAGATGCCTTGAAGGCGGCCACTTCGTCCACCGTGGGATTCCCCACATAGTGGACGGGATAGCCGTGCTTCCCTTCGAAGAAGTCCACCTCGAACGGCAAGATGGAGAACAACTCGTCCACATCGCGCTTGATGTTCTTTATGCGGTACTCCTTCCAAGCCCATATTTTCGGCGAGATATAGTAGTAAACGGGGATGCGGGAGCGCGCATGAATGTAGCGGGCGATGCTGAGGTTGAAGCCGGGGTAGTCCACCAGAATCAGCGCGTCCGGTCGCCACGCAAGGATGTCGGCCTTGCAGCGACGCATGTTCGCAAAGATGGTGCGCAGGTGGAGCAACACGGGCACGAAGCCCATATAGGCCAGTTCCTTGTAATGCTTCACCAGCGTCCCGCCCTCGGCGGCCATCAAGTCGCCGCCGAAGAAGCGGAATTCGGCTTGCGGGTCTTCCTGCTTCAAGGCGGCCATCAGCCGGGAAGCGTGCAGGTCGCCCGAAGCCTCGCCCACTATCAGGTAATATCTCATAACGGTATGTTTAAAACGGTGGCCCCCAACGGGCCGCGTCTTTCTTGCCGGTTTAGAACCAGGTCTTCATGTCTTCGAGCAGGGCGCGGGCGGTAACGTCCACCGTGGTAGGCGTAATGGCCACGTAGCCGTTGCGGAGTGCCCAATGGTCGTTCTTCTCGTTGTCCGCATCGGTATCCACGAACTCTCCCACGAGCCAGTAGTAGTGCGCGTCGCCCCGGTGGGCAAAGTTTTCCCACTCGTTGGTCCATTGTCCCTTGGCCTGTTCGCATATCCTGATGCCTTTCAGCTCTTTCGTGTCGGGGAAATTGACATTGAGGCAGGTCAACGGGGGGAGTCCCCTGTCGAGCACCGCCTGCACTATCTGGCGCACATACGGACCGGCCGGCTCGAAGTCTGCGTTCGGCTCGAAACTGCACAGGGAGAAGCCAATGGACGGTACTCCCTTCAAGCAGCCTTCCATCACCACGCCCATCGTGCCCGAATAGTGCACGTTCACCGACGAATTGTCGCCGTGGTTGATACCGGCCACCACGAGGTCGGGCTTGCGGTCGAGCACGGTTTCAAAGGCCAGCTTCACGCAGTCGGCCGGGGTTCCCGAACATTTATAGACCGTCAGCCCCACATCCTTGCGGAGCAACTGGTAGTGGATGGGTTCTTTCGTGGTGAGCGAACAAGCCGTGCCCGAACGGGGCGTGTCCGGCGCCATCACTACCACCTCGCCAATGGGGCGTAGGAACTTAATCAACTCGCTGATGCCTTTGGCCGTTATGCCGTCGTCGTTCGACACAAGTATCAAGGGTCTTTGCTTTTCCATATCTACATTATATATTATTAATTTGAACAAAATAAAAGGTACGTGCCAACAGGTTCCGCGACCTTTTTCATATATTTTATCGGCTACCGTGCAAAGGTAACGCTTTTAGTTGGTATCTTTGCCAGGGTACCGCCAAAATCGCCCGCGGCCGGTCCATCTTAGCAAGCGCGGACACGTGCGACAAGGGCGGCATTTACGGCCAACGTACAAGGCGTTTGTCCGCAACATGTACGGAGCACGGGCGCAACATGTTCCGAGCACGCCCGCAACGCGTTGGAAGCGCGCTCGCAACGTGTCGCGAGTAATCGCCTGACATACAAGGCATCAGAAGCCTGGCAACAGTAAGAAACTTTATATCATACAAGAAACCATGGACGTATTGCTTATCATCTTGGGAATCATTTGTTTGCTGGTCGGACTGGCGGGGTGCATACTGCCCATGCTGCCCGGACCGCCTTTGTCTTACGCGGGCTTGCTGCTGTTGCACTTCACGGAGCGGGCACAGTTCACACCGACGCAACTGTTCGTCTGGCTGGGCATTGTCATCATCATACAGGTGCTGGACTATTTCGTCCCGCTGATAGGCGCAAAATACAGCGGCGGCACGCGCTGGGGCACACGGGGGTGCCTGGTGGGCACGATTATCGGGCTATTCTTCATGCCGTGGGGTCTCGTCATCGGCCCGTTCCTCGGTGCTTTCATCGGCGAACTGATGGGCGGGCGCGACAGCATGCAGGCCCTGAAATCGGGATTAGGCTCCCTGGCGGGCTTCCTGCTGGGCACCGTGCTGAAGTGCGTGGTCTGCGGATACTTCATCTGGGAATTTGCCACGGCATTGCTATAGTTTGCGGGAAATGGGCCGGAAGGTGTCGTTTTTTTATTTTCTTTAATACCATTGTGCGTACTTCTCTAACAAAAATACCTTATTTTTGCCACAACACACAAACGGAACATAAACGAACAAAAGTGACATGAGACTGACACTCTTACCGAAAACGCTAACCATATCCGACGCTCACCCGTCTGGAACATCGACATCAGCTTGCAGCCGCATGGATATGAACCCTTCCACATATTGTCCCAACAAATCACTCACCGGCTCCTTGAACCTTCAAACCCTACCCGTATGAAAATAAGGATTGGACTCATAGGATTCGGCCGCATGGGGCAAATGTACCTGAAGGCATTGCAAGATAGCGGGAAATGGGAGATAACATACATTTGCGACACGAACGAGGCCTCGCGCGAGCTTGCACACAAGCTCTCCCCGGATTCTATCGTCACCGCAGACGAACAAGACATATTCAATGACGATACCGTACAAGCCGTAGGACTCTTCACGCTGGCAAACTCACGGCCCGAACAGATAGCAAGGGCCGTCGAGACGCGCAAGCACATCATAGCGGAGAAGCCTATTGCCGACACAATAGACCGTGAATGGGAAGCCGTGAAGCTGTCCGAGCAAGGTGACTGCCTCTCTACCGTAAACCTCTACCTGCGCAACTCCTGGTACCACCAGGCCATGAAGCAATTCATAGACGAGGGCGAGATAGGGGAACTGGCCATCATACGCATCTGCCACATGACGCCGGGGTTGGCTCCGGGCGAAGGACATGAGTACGAGGGGCCTGCATTCCACGACTGCGGCATGCACTACATAGACATTGCACGGTGGTATGCCGATTGCGAATATAAGACATGGCATGCGCAAGGCATGCGCATGTGGAACTACAAAGACCCTTGGTGGGTACAGTGCCACGGCACGTTCCAGAACGGCGTGGTGTTCGACATCACACAAGGATTCGTCTACGGCCAGCTGTCCAAAGACCAGACGCACAACGCGTATACCGACATCATCGGCACAAAAGGCATTGTGCGCATGACACACGATTTCAAGACCGCCACCGTGGAGCTGCACGGCGTAAACCGCACGCTCCGCATGGAGCAGCCGTTCGGAGGCAAGAACCTCGACCGTTTGTGCCATCTTATGGCCGACTCCATAGCCAGCGGGAAGCGCGACCCGCACCTGCCCTGCCTAAGGGACTCGGCCATCGCCTCGCAATATGCGTGGACATTCCTTGAAGATGCCGCGCACAACGATTTGCCAGCCATCGGCAACCTGCAAACGCTGGACGAGATAAGGGAACGCCGGAAACACATGGCAAACGGTTACGGCCTGCTTCGTCCCAACAAACAACAAGCATGACAGAACAAACTAACATATTTTATCAACCACTCTAAAAATCTAAACGAACCATGTCAAAGTTTACAAGAAGAGAATTCCTGAAAACAGGTGGAATGGCCCTCGCAGGCCTTACTATCGCCCCGAGTACCATTCTGGGTCGCAGTCACGGACACATACCGCCAAGTGACAAGTTGAATATTGCTGCCGTAGGTATTGGCGGCATGGGACACACCAACATCAACAATGTGAAGAAGACAGAGAACATAGTAGCCCTCTGCGACGTGGACTGGCGCTATGCGAAAGGCGTGTTCGACGAGAACCCGAATGCAAAACGCTACTGGGACTACCGCAAGATGTTCGACGAAATGGGCAAGTCCATCGATGCCGTCATCGTGGCCACGGCAGACCATACGCACGCCATCATCGCGGCCGATGCCATGACGCTGGGCAAACATGTGTATGTGCAGAAGCCGTTGACACACTCTGTATACGAATCACGCTTGCTCACCAAACTGGCCGCCTCTACAGGCGTTGCCACGCAGATGGGTAACCAAGGCTCGTCCGGCGAAGGTACCGACCTCGTTTGCGAATGGATATGGAACGGCGAAATAGGTGACGTGTACAAAGTGGAATGCGCTACCGACCGCCCCATTTGGCCGCAAGGCTTGAACAGCCCCGAGAAGGAAGACCGCATCCCCAAGACATTGAACTGGGATTTGTTTACCGGTCCTGCAAAACTGAACCCGTACAGCGAGATTTATCATCCCTGGAACTGGCGCGGCTGGTGGGATTATGGTACGGGAGCTTTGGGCGACATGGCATGCCACATCCTGCACCAACCTTTCAAGGCATTGAAACTGCAATATCCCATCAAGGTTGAAGGCTCGTCCACGTTGCTGCTCAATGCATGCGCCCCGCAGGCACAACATGTGAAAATGATATTCCCGGCACGTGATAACATGCCCAAGGTAGCCATGCCCGAAGTGGAAATACATTGGTACGACGGCGGCATGCTGCCCGAACGTCCGAAAGGCTTCCCGCAAGGTAAGAAACTGATGCCCGACAATGGCGGTCTCACCATATTCCACGGAACGAAGGATACGCTCATCTGCAGCTGCTATGGAGAAAACCCGTGGCTGCTTTCAGGCCGCGTGCCCAATGCACCTAAGGTATGCCGTCGCGTGGAAGGCGGTGCCGGCGGCCACGAAATGGACTGGGTGCGTGCTTGCAAGGAAAGCAAAGAGAACCGCGTTCCCTGTAAGTCCGACTTCTCGGAAGCAGGCCCGATGAACGAAATGGTGGCAATGGGCGTATTGGCCATACGTCTGCAAGCCCTGAACAAGACATTGGAATGGGACGGCTTCAACATGCGCTTCACCAATATCGGAGAGAACGAAACGATACGCACAGTCATCAAAGACGGTTTCCAGATACACAACGGTCACCCGACATTCGATAAGACTTGGACCGATCCTGTAAACGCACAGGCTTTCGCACAAGAACTTATCAAGCACAACTACCGTGAAGGATGGAGACTGCCCGATATGCCCAAATAAACGGTTACGGTTCACATGATAAACAATATATAAGAACAACTTAATTACTTACACTACTCATGAAGAAAGTATTTTATCCCCTGGCTTGCTGCCTTATAGGAGGTGCCGTACTGGCATCTTGCGGCGGCGCAAAGAAATCGAACGCAAGTGACGAGGCTACGGCCCCTACAAGCATCAAGCTCTCTTATTCGAAAGCATTGAAAGCACCTGAAACTGACAGTTTGAGTTTCCCGATAGACAAAGACGGATACATCACCATCTTCGACGGGAAAACATTCAATGGATGGCGCGGATATGGCAAAGACAAGGTGCCTTCGCGCTGGGTTATCGAAGACGGCTGTATCAAATTCAACGGTAGCGGCGGCGGAGAAGCCCAAGAAGGTGATGGCGGCGACCTGATCTTCGCTCACAAGTTCAAGAACTTCGAACTGGAACTGGAGTGGAAGATTTCCAAAGGCGGAAACTCAGGTATTCTCTACTTAGCACAGGAAGTAACATCCAAGGACAAGGATGGGAACGAAATCATAGAGCCTATCTACATCTCAGCACCTGAATACCAGTTGCTCGACAACGAGAACCATCCTGACGCCAAACTGGGTAAGGACAACAATCGCCAATCAGCTTCGTTGTATGACATGATTCCGGCCGTTCCGCAAAACGCCAAACCGTACGGGGAATGGAACAAGGCCAAGATCATGGTTTACCAAGGAACGGTTGTACACGGGCAGAATGGAGAGAACGTGCTTGAATACCACTTGTGGACACCCAGATGGACAGAGATGTTGCAAGCTAGCAAGTTCAGCGAGAAGGCATGGCCTTTGGCATTCGAACTGTTGAACAACTGCGGCGGCGAAAACCACGAAGGCTTCATCGGATTGCAAGACCATGGCAACGACATCTGGTTCCGCAACATCCGTGTGAAGGTACTCGACTAAAGGAACAACGCTATATGAAAGTCAAACACATCATTACAGCCTGCGTGTTAGGCTTGGCTCTACCCCTCGGCTCATGTACACAAAACAGTACGTCGCAGGATGGAGCCGCCACACAATGCGAAAAGAAGGAAGTGTGCATACAGCTCTACTCTGTAAGGGACCTGCTTAAAAGCGATGCCGACCTTGAGCCGGTATTGAAGCAACTGGCCGAGATGGGCTACACCAGCGTGGAAGCTGCCAATTACAACGACGGCAAGTTCTATGGCATGGCTCCGGCGGACTTCAAAGCATTGGTGGAGAAATATGGCATGAGCGTACTTTCATCGCACACCACGCGTGCCTTAACCGACGAAGAACTGGCCAAAGGAGACCTGACGGAAGCCTTGGCATGGTGGGACAAGTGCATTGCCGACCACAAAGCAGCCGGCATGAAATACATTGTAACGCCATGGATGTCCGTTCCCAAAACAATCAAGGACCTGCAAACCTACTGCGACTACTACAACGAAGTGGGCAAGCGATGCCGCGAGGCCGGATTGAAGTACGGCTACCATAACCACAACCACGAGTTTCAGAAAGTGGAGGGAAAGGAAGTGATGCTTGACTATATGCTGCAACACACCAATCCGGAGAATGTATTCTTCCAAATGGATGTATACTGGGTAGTACGTGGGCAGAGCAGTCCTGTGGACTACTTCACCAAGTACCCGGGACGTTTCACGATGTTGCATATAAAAGACCACCGTGAGATAGGCCAAAGCGGCATGGTAGGCTATGACGCCATCTTCCGCAACGCCGACAAAGCGGGAACGCAAGACATCGTGGCCGAGATAGAGCAATACAGCTGTCCCGTCATGGAAAGCGTAAAGCAGAGTCTTGATTACTTGCTTGACGCACCCTTCGTGAAAGCATCATATAGCAAATAAATACTGCGTACACAGCAGTCGACGACAAAGCCGCCCCGGAAGCGAAAAAACTTTCGGGGCGGTTTCTTTTATGCTTTCCAACATTGCGTCAGATAAACAGGTTCACACCGGCTTGTTCGGCGCGTTCCATATACGTGGCCACGCCGCCCAACGTCACACAATCGAGCAACTCCTCCCGTTTGATACCCATAACATCCATGGACATCTGGCAAGCGATAAACTCCACACCGTTCTCTATGGCCTGGCTGCGCAACGACTCCAACGAATCGATGCCCTTACGCCGCATCAAGCTCCGCATCATGCGGGAGCCCACGCCGAGCATGTTCATCTTGGACAGCTTCAGTTTAAGCGAGGAAGAAGGAAGCATCATGCCGAACATCCGCCCGAAGAAGTCTTTCTCCACACGGGGTTTGTGTTCCTTCTTGATGACGTTCAGCCCCCAGAAAGTGAAGAATATGGTGACCTTGGTGCCCGTGGCAGCTGCCCCGTTGGCCAGCACGAAAGTGGCAAGGGCCTTATCGAGGTCATCGCTGAACATGATAAAGGTTTTGCCTTGCGGTGGCAATGCGGACTGTGGCCGCACAGAAACGTCGGCAACTTTCTCCACCAACACCCGGTACGTCCCGCCTTCCGCTTGCGAGGACAGGAAACGGTTACCCGTGCTGCGACACCAAGCCTCCGCATCGCGCGGGAAGCCCGCATCCGTGGCCACCAGCTCCAGCCGCTCACCCGGCTTCAACGCTTCCATGTGCTTTTTCAATTTCAATATGGGACCGGGGCATTGCATGCCGCAAGCATCCACCTGCACTATACGTACTTCCTTATCCGCATCTTCCAAAGCTGTACCGCTTATGACATGTGCCGCATCGTAACGGCAAGCATTATCATCGGGCAGACATATGGGAGCGATGGCCGCCTTATAGGTTTTCAATCCGCCTATCAGGTTGCGCACATCCGCATAACCATTGGCCTTCAGTATGTTCGAAGCCAGATAGCCGCGCAAGCCCACCCCGCAATACAGGTATACAGGCCGGTCGGCAGGAATCTCGCCCATACGCTCACGCAAGTCATCTAACGGGACATTGATTGCACCGGGTATGTGCCCCAAGGCATACTCGTCCTCCGTACGGACATCGACCAACGTCACTCCGGACAGATCGGTATCGGCCAGTTCACGCCAATACAAAGGAGTCATCTTCCCGCTCAATATGTTTCCGGCCACGTAGCCCGACACGGCCACGGGGTCTTTGGCCGATGAAAATGGCGGGGCGTAGGCATGTTCCAAGCGCACAAGGTCGTACACCATGCCGCCCTGCTTCAAGACAAGGGCATACTCGTCTATGCGTTTGTCCACACCGTCGAAGCCCACGATTTGTGCACCGTAGAGCTTGCCGCCATCGGGTGAGAAGGTTATCTTCATGGCCATCTGCGAGGCACCCGGATAGTAACCCGCGTGCGAACCGGAATGGATGGTGGCCGAGAGATAAGGGATGCCCCATTGCTTCAGGCGTTTGGCGGGAAGTCCGGTAGAGGCCACGGTCATGTCGAACACCTTGGCTATGGAGGTGCCGATGGAGCCCTCGTACTTCACGTGGTTGCCCTCCACCATGTTGTCGGCTACAATACGTGCCTGTCGGTTGGCCGGCCCGGCCAGGAAGTTGAGCCACGGTTTGCCCGTAAGCGGATGAGGATACTCTATGGCATCGCCTACGGCATAGATATCCGCATCGGACGTTTGCAGATACTCGTTCACCCGTATGCCGCGCATCTCGCCTATCTCCAGCCCGGCCTCGGAGGCCAGACGGGTCTCGGCGCGAACGCCTATGGAGAGCAGCACCATATCGGTCTCCACCGACATGCCGGACTTGAAGCGGACGGTGACACCCTGTTCCGTATCTTCAAATGACTCCACCGCCTGCTTCAGATAGAGCCTTACGCCCTTCTGCAACAGGTGTTCGTGTACCAACGCGGCCATGGAGAAGTCTATCGGCCCCATCACTTGGTCTGCCATCTCCACTACCGATACTTGCACACCGGCATGGTGCAAGTTCTCCGCCATCTCCAGTCCGATGAAGCCTCCGCCCACTATGACGGCCCGCTTCACGGCCTGCTGTTGTACGAAGGCTTTGATGCGGTCGGTGTCCGCCACATTCCGCAAGGTGAACAGGCGTTTGCTGTCTATCCCCGGCAAAGGCGGACGCACCGGAGACGCGCCCGGCGAGAGCAGCAGCTTGTCGTAGCTCTCGGTGTAGACCTCGCCCGATGCCTTGCGCACGTGTACCAGCTTCTTCTCACGGTCTATGCCTGTCACCTCCGACTGCGTACGCACGTCTATGCGGAAGCGTCGGCCAAAAGCCGCAGGCGTCTGCACAAACAGGCGGTCGCGTTCGGCAATCACCCCTCCAATGTAATATGGCAAACCACAGTTGGCGTAAGAGATGTGCTCTCCCCTCTCGAACAAGATGATTTCCGCCTGTTCTGCTATGCGGCGGATACGTGCGGCGGCTGTGGCTCCTCCGGCCACCCCTCCTACAATCAGGTACTTCATAAGCGTAGTCTTTTGTTATTAGTTCATGAATATTTTGCAATCAGATGTTCTAATAACACCATATATGCCCCAAAAGGTTCTCCCTATTAAGACTTATTAAGGGGAAATAGGTAATGGAAGGGGACAGGATGAGCCGACGGAACCTACCTGTCAGTTACCAGGATTGAAGCATTTATCGTACTCTAACAGATACTTTGCCATCGCCGGGTCGTTAAAATCCGCTTTCGTCATGCCCGTGTCGAGCCGGCGGATGGCATCTCGTTCATCCGCTGTCAGCTCGAAACCGTCTATATCTAGGTTTTCAACCATCCGCTCCACATGCGCCGACTTGGGAATGGCGACGATGCCTTCGTCCATAAGGAACTTCAGGGCAATTTGGGCATTGGTCTTGCCATGCTTCGCGCCGATGGCCTTCAGCGTCGCGTCCGTAAAGAGAGCGTCCGAGCCTTGCGCCAGCGGCCCCCACGCCATCAGGCGCGTACCGTATTCCGCCATCAGCCCGCGCATCTCCTTCTGCTGCGCGAACACGTGCGTCTCCAGCTGCAACACGGCCGGCTTGATGTCCATGTTCTCCGCCAAGTCCACGAAACGCGCGCCGTAGAAGTTACTCAGACCTATCGCGCGGACTTTCCCAGCCCGATAGGCCCGTTCCATGGTACGGTATGTGCCGTAATAGTCACCGAACGGCTGGTGCACCAGCAGCAGATCGATATAGTCCGTCCGCAGTTTACGGAGCGATTCGTCTATGCTGTGCGCGGCCCTTTCCTCCCCGCTGTTCGATATCCAGACTTTCGTAGTGAGGAACAACTCGCTGCGTGGCACGCCACATGCCTGTATGGCCGCACCCACGCCCTCTTCGTTATAATACGCCTGCGCCGTGTCTATCAAGCGGTAACCCGTGCGGATGGCATCGCGCACACAACGTTCGCAGTCTTGCGGGCTTACAAGATACACCCCGTAGCCCAACAGCGGCATCTTGATGCCGTTGTTCAATTCGATGGTTTTCATATTCAGTCATGTATTTTATAGGTTCCTATTCCTTTTACCGTCGCAAGGTCTTGGTCGTCGTAAATGGGGCTTCTCCCCCGGTCAAGCGTGGCGATGGCGGCCATGTCCGCATCCGTCAGCGTGAAACCGTAGATGTCCAAGTTTTCCGCCATCCGCTCCCTGCGGACGCTCTTCGGGATGACCACAACACCCCGCTGGTTCAGCCAGCGGAGCACCACCTGGCCTACTGTCTTACCATGCCTGGCAGCTATGGATTGCAGCACAGGGTGGGCAAACAGGCCGTCTTTTCCCTCGGCAAAGGGAGCCCAAGCCTCGTGCTGTATGCCCTCGCTGCGCAAGAAGGCATTGGATGCCTGCTGCTGGAAGAAGGGGTTCGTCTCAATCTGGTTGACGGCTGGCTTCACCTCGTTGTGCAGGAAAAGGTCTTGCAAACGCTCGTCCGAGAAGCTGGTCACGCCGATGGCACGTATGCGCCCTTCCTTGTAAAGCCTTTCCGCTGCCCGCCACGACGCGTAGTAATTGCCATAGGGCTTATGTAGCAAATACAAATCCAGGTAGTCCAGCCCGAGCAACTTCATAGAACGGTCGAAAGCGCGCAACGCGTCGTCGAACTCGTAGTCCTGCACCCACAGCTTGGTGGTGACAAACAGCTCCTCGCGTTTCAGGCCGCTGTGGCGGATGGCACGGCCCACTTGCTCTTCATTGAAATAGGATGCCGCCGTGTCTATCATCCTGTAGCCCAGTTCCAGCGCATCCGTCACGCACCGCTCGGTTTCACTCTGCGGAATTTGATACACGCCGTAGCCGATGGCCGGCATCATCACTCCGTTGTTCAGTCTAACTTCTTTCATATTGCATTCTTATTGGTTCACAGCCGCAAAGTTACGGCATCCGTCCCGAAGCGGAGTTGCAAAAAGCGGCGAGGCATTTTCACTTTCCGTGGATTTCGCGTATTTTTGCCTGCAAAGACATACAAACGGAACAATCATGGCACAGGCATCCAGGGAAAACCTCTTTTTCGTCCCGTCCGTCGGGCAATACGACTACGGGCAGCATCCCGACCACATACTCCACATCCTCTGCACGGCAGGAAGCATGAGCTTCATGTTCCACAACGTGAAGTACAACGTGCTGCGGGGCGACTACATCATCCTGCCCAACCCGTCGCTGGCCTCGTCGTTTTCGGAGTCGGACGATTTCGAGGCCGTCATCATGGGGCTTTCGGAGACGTTTGTAGCCTCCATGGCCCTGCAAAGCAACTATGGCATTGTGGGCCACCTGTCTCTTATGCAGAATCCTGTGATGAGGCTCGCGGAAAACGATTACCGCAAGTGCCTGTCCGACATGCAGCGCCTGCGCGAGCGGCTGGACGACAAGAGCCACCTGTTCCACGAAGAAATGCTGGGGCACCTGCTGCTGGCGCACATACTCGACCTATATGACATCCACGCCCGCGAACGCTGCCTGCCGCCCGTGCCCGAAAGGGCGATGACGCTGCTGCACCGCTTCGTGGAAATGCTCTACCAAGGCGAATACATCCGCCACCGCGACCTGGGCCACTACGCTTCGCGTCTGTGCATCACCCCGCACTACCTGTCGGAAATATGCAAAAACATAGGCGGGCAGCCTGCCACCTACTGGATAGACCGCTTCACGCTGCACGAGGTGGTCCGCCTGCTCAACCGGAAAGAGCTGCCGCTGGCCGATGTCGCGGAGCGCATGAACTTCTCCTCCCTGTCTTACTTCAGCCGCTATGTGCAGAAACACATCGGCATCCCGCCGTCGGAATACCGCAACCGCCGCACGGATTAACCCGCCGGGAAGCCCTCGTTTGACCCGTTCCGAAACCGCCCGCATGGCCCGTTTGCTCCCGACATGTCGCGCCCGCGCTCGCAACGTGTTCCGTCCGTGCTCGCAACATGTTGGAAGCGCGCTCGCAACGCGTTGCGGACAAACGCCTGATATATAGCCACAAAACAGGAGACATAATTACCGCAGATTTTCAATATATAGTCCTGTCAATCTGAATGTTATGAAGGACAACCCGCGAGTCAATCCATGGCGGGGGATTCTTCGCTCCGCTCAGAATGACAAGATGTGGCGTCCAGCATGAAAAGATGCCCAAGCCGGCATCCCAACATAAAAAGGAATGCTCACCCGCAGGCCTCCCTCCCATCCGGGGAAGGGCCGGAGTGGGGCTGGTGGAGGAAGCGAAAGACAGGCTTTCCCACCTTGAAATTAGCTTATTCCGCCAGGAAGCATTACCTTTGCCTGCAAGACAGACAAGGACGACAATGAAAAACATCCTGAAAGACCTGCGCCGCACAGACCACAAACGCTATCTGGGCGGGCTCGACATATTGAAATACATAGGCCCCGGCCTGCTGGTGACGGTGGGCTTTATCGACCCAGGCAACTGGGCATCAAACTTCGCGGCGGGTTCCGAGTTCGGCTACTCGCTGCTGTGGGTGGTCACGCTGTCCACCGTGATGCTCATCGTGCTGCAGCACAACGTGGCACACCTGGGCATCGTCACCGGCCTGTGTCTGTCCGAAGCGGCCACCCGCTACACGCCGCGCTGGGTGTCGCGTCCCCTGCTGGGCACGGCCGTACTGGCCTCCGTGTCCACCTCGCTGGCCGAGATACTGGGCGGCGCCATCGCGCTGGAGATGCTGTTCGGCATCCCGATAGTGTGGGGAGCCGTGCTGACGGCGGCGTTCGTGGCCGTCATGCTCTTTACCAATTCGTACAAGAGGGTCGAGCGGGTCATTATCGCCTTCGTGTCGGTCATCGGCCTGTCCTTCATCTACGAGCTTTTCTTGGTAGACGTGGACTGGGGCCAGGCCGCGCGCGGATGGGTGACACCCACCCTGCCCCAGGGCAGCATGCTCATCGTGATGAGCGTGTTGGGAGCGGTGGTCATGCCGCACAACCTTTTCCTCCACTCCGAAGTGATACAGAGCCACGAGTACAACCGGCGCGACGACGCCTCCATACGCAAGATGCTGAAATACGAGCTGTTCGACACGCTGTTTTCCATGCTTGTGGGCTGGGCCATCAATAGTGCGATGATTCTGCTGGCGGCCACCGCCTTCCACAGTCAGGGCGTGCAGGTGGAGGAGCTGCAACAAGCCGAGTCGTTGCTCCAGCCCCTGTTGGGCGGCGGGGCCGGCCTCGTGTTCGCCCTGGCCTTGCTCATGGCGGGCATATCGTCCACCATCACCAGCGGCATGGCGGCGGGGTCCATCTTTGCCGGCATGTTCGGCGAGTCGTATTACATAAAAGACAGCCACTCGCAGGTGGGCGTGGTGCTGTCGTTGGGGCTGGCCCTGCTGCTGATATTCTTCATAGGCGACCCGTTCAAGGGGTTGCTCGTGTCGCAAATGGTGCTGAGCATCCAGCTGCCGTTCACGGTATTCCTGCAGGTATATCTCACCTCGTCGCGCAAGGTCATGGGACAATATGCCAACAGCCGTTGGAGCAGCTTCGTGCTCTACTCCATAGCCTCGGTGGTGACGACGCTCAACGTCATGCTCCTCGTCTCGGCATTTCAAGAATGAATTTTCCACATAAACGACATAATCTTTTAGCATACAAATCATGGAATTGGAAGAAAGGATAGAAAAAGCCGTAGCCTTGTTCATGGAAGGCTACAACTGCTCGCAGTCGGTAGTGGCCGCGTTTGCGGACATGTATGGTTTCACACGCGAACAGGCCCTGCACATGTCGGCCTCGTTCGGCGCGGGCATAGGGCGCATGCGCATGACGTGCGGCGCGGCCTGCGGCATGTTCCTGCTGGCGGGGCTGGAGAAGTGCGCCCTCGAAGGCAAAGACCGTGAGGCCAAGGCCGCCAACTATGCCCTGGTGCAGCAGCTGGCTGCCGAGTTCGAACGCCGCAACGGCTCCATCATCTGCGCGGAACTGTTGCAACTGCGCAAAGCAGAGCGCAACGCCATGCCTGAAGAACGCACGCCGCAATACTACGCCAAACGCCCCTGCGCCCGCATGGTGGAAGCCGCCGCGCGCCTGTGGGTAGAGCACCTCAAAGGCACGGAGTTCCCGCCAAAGCAGGCGTGAACATGGGACATCGCCCCGGCCCATCCCGCTTTTTCCGCAGGCAAATACGGAACTTTTTTCCCTTTTTTATGACATTTCTGTGAAAAGAACGGCAATAACGTGCCATATAACATAAAAATAAGTATCTTTGCGCCCGAAATAAGCGGCGAAATCTCCTGACAAGGAGACCGGAGCTTATGGATGTCTAACTTAATTTAAAATGAAAATGTTGAAAGAAAAAGCTGGCGAGACAGCCGGAAAGATTTGGAACGCGTTGAACGGTACCGACGGATTGACCGCCAAACAACTGAAAAAAGCAACTAAACTGACAGACAAGGACCTGTACTTGGGCTTGGGCTGGCTGCTGAGAGAGGACAAGCTCACAGTCACAGAAGCAGAAGGCGACCTGATGGTCAAACTGAACTAAACTGACAACCTCGGCCGGAAAACGGACCGAGTTTTTTGTGGACAAACGTAAAACAAATATAAGCAGGGCGCGACGGCATCTCCGTCGCGCCCTGCTTTTTTATGCAAGAAAAGCGGAAGAGATGACGCATTGTGCCCCGTACACGTTGCGTCCTTGCTCCGTACATGTTCGGAGCGCGCCCGCAACGCGTTGGAAGCAGGCTCGCGACACGTTGCGGACAAGAGGCCGAGAGATGCGGCATTTTCTTGGCATATTCCGCCTATTTGTCGTATCTTTGCACGGAAATTCGCCTGCACGGCAGGCAAAGCAATAAATTACCCGCACGGCCCGCCGTCACGACCCGCCGGACGGAAGCCGCCGGATAACCCTATTTACAACTGCGACATGAAGAATATTCGTAACTTCTGCATCATAGCCCACATCGACCACGGCAAGTCTACCCTGGCCGACCGTTTGCTGGAATTTACCAACACCATACAAATCACCGAGGGGCAGATGCTGGACGACATGGACTTGGAACGCGAACGCGGCATCACCATAAAGAGCCATGCCATCCAGATGGAATATATGTACAAAGGCGAAAAGTACATACTGAACCTGATAGACACCCCGGGCCACGTGGACTTCTCGTACGAAGTATCCCGCTCCATTGCCGCCTGCGAGGGCGCGTTGCTCATCGTGGACGCTTCGCAGGGCGTGCAGGCGCAGACCATCAGCAACCTGTACATGGCCATAGAGCACGACCTGGAGATTATCCCTGTGATAAACAAGTGCGACATGGCCAGCGCGATGCCCGAGGAAGTGGAAGACGAGATAGTGGAGTTGCTGGGCTGCAAGCGCGAGGAGATAATCCGCGCGTCGGGCAAGACGGGCATGGGCGTGGAAGAGATACTGGCCGCCGTGATAGAGCGAATCCCCCACCCCGTGGGCGACGAGAGTGCGCCGCTGCAGGCACTCATATTCGACTCGGTGTTCAACTCCTTCCGGGGCATCATCGCCTACTTCAAGATAGAGAACGGCATCATACGCAAGGGCGACAAGGTGAAGTTCTTCAACACGGGCAAGGAATACGAGGCCGACGAAGTGGGTGTGCTCAAGATGGACATGGTACCGCGCAATGAGCTGCACACAGGCGATGTGGGTTACATCATCTCCGGCATCAAGACCTCACGCGAGGTTAAAGTGGGCGACACCATCACCCACATAGCCCGCCCCTGCAAGGAAGCCATCGCCGGTTTCGAGGAGGTGAAACCCATGGTTTTCGCAGGCGTTTACCCCATTGAGGCCGAAGACTTCGAAGACCTCCGTTCTTCTCTGGAAAAGTTGCAACTGAACGACGCTTCGCTCACCTTCCAACCTGAATCGTCGCTGGCACTCGGATTCGGTTTCCGCTGCGGCTTCTTGGGGCTGCTCCACATGGAGATCGTACAGGAACGCTTAGACCGCGAGTTCAACATGAACGTGATTACCACGGTGCCCAACGTATCGTACAACGTGCACGACAAACACGGCAACATCATCGAGGTGCACAACCCCGGCAGCATGCCCGACATCACACTTATAGACCACATAGAAGAGCCATACATCCGCGCATCGGTCATCACCACGACCGACTACATCGGCCCCATCATGACGCTGTGCCTCGGCAAGCGGGGCGAACTGGTAAAGCAGGAATACATCTCCGGCAACCGTGTGGAGATATATTACGACATGCCCTTGGGCGAGATAGTCATCGATTTCTATGACAAGCTCAAGAGCATTTCCAAGGGATATGCCTCGTTCGACTACCATCCCAACGGATTCCGCCCCTCCAAGCTGGTGAAGCTGGACATCCTGCTGAACGGTGAACCCGTAGACGCCCTTTCCACCCTGACGCATGTGGACAACGCCTACGAACTGGGCCGCCGCATGTGCGAGAAGCTGAAGGAGCTGATTCCGCGCCAACAATTCGAGATAGCCATCCAGGCTGCGATAGGAGCGAAAATCATAGCCCGCGAAACCATCAAGGCTGTGCGCAAGGACGTGACGGCCAAGTGTTATGGTGGCGACGTGAGCCGTAAACGGAAATTGCTGGAAAAGCAAAAGCGCGGAAAGAAGCGCATGAAGCAAATAGGCAACGTGGAGGTGCCGCAAAAGGCGTTCCTCGCCGTGCTGAAACTGGATTAAGGGTCAGCACGTAAACTGCATCCATACCGGAACGTATATAAAAGAACTTGCCGCCGCAACGAGCACATGTCCCGTTGCGGCGGCAAACCAATAAAAAAGGCCATCTTCACAGACAGCCATTTTCCCTTTTGTTAACCTTAAATCTAATACTATGAAAAACACGGTACAAAGATAAGCGCTTCCGCGTTTTCTCCAAAAATTACGCGCCTGTGACGGGCTTTTATAACATGGTTTAATAGATAACATGAGCTATTAACTTAAAAAGCACTTAGTTGCCACTTGGCGCAAGAAAACTATCTTCCCTCTATCAACACCGTGGCATAGGCCGATATGCCTTCTTCCCGCCCGGTGAAGCCCAGCTTTTCCGTTGTAGTAGCTTTGATGGAGACATCGTCCGGCTCGATACCCATCACGGAAGCCAGCACACGCTGCATTTCAGGGATATGCGGGTTCAGCTTGGGCCGCTCGGCACAAACCGTGGCATCTATGTTGCCCACGACGTAACCCTTTCCGGCGATAAGTTCCACCGTCTTCCGCAACAATATCTTACTGTCTATGCCGGCATACTCGCCTGCCGTGTCGGGAAAGTGATAGCCAATGTCCCTCATGTTGGCGGCTCCCAGCAAGGCATCGCAAATGGCATGGATAAGTACATCCGCATCAGAGTGTCCCAACAGCCCTTTTGTATGATCCAAGCGGATACCGCCCAACCACAAATCCCGTCCTTCAGTCAGACGATGCACGTCGTACCCGAAACCTACACGTATTTTCATATCCGAATTCATTTAGAGTATATACAGTTTGTCAGCGGCGACGGCCGAACAAGTCCTTGATGCCGTCCAGGTCAAAACCCAATGTGAAGCGCAAAGTCTGGTCGAGCGGGTTGCTCTGCGCCGTGGAGAGCAAGTAAGCCGCATCGAGCGAGAACACGCTCATCCTGAAGCCCGCACCGAAAGCAAAATACTTGCGGTTTCCCTTGTTGGCGTGCTCCCAATGGTACCCCCCACGCACGGTAAACTGCTGGTTGTAGGTGTACTCCATGCCGAGCGACCATTGCAGTTCCTGCAACTCTTCCTTAAAGCCGCCCGGCGCATCGCTGAACGAACGGAAGATGCCTTTAATAGGGCTGATATCATTATAGTCGTGCTCCAAACGTGCTTCGTAATCCTCCTGCGACTCGTCCTCACCGCGCACGGGACGGGTGGGAACCATATACTTGTTCACGTCGAAGTGCAGACCAACGACATTGTAATTGTCCACCGGGAAAAGCAGCGACGCCCCCAAACGCAGGTTGGTGGGTAAGAACTGGCTGGTGTTGCCGCTATCGTAAGACACTTTGGTACCAATGTTCGAGGCATTCAAACCAAAGGAGAGCATGCACTCGCGCTGTGCCAGTATCACATAGTTGGTATAGTAAAAAGCGATGTCTGCTGCAAAAGCCGAACCGGGAGAGACGTCCTCATCCTCACGGTAGGCCAAATCGGAAAAGATATAACGCAATGCCACCGCCGCCGAGAAACGTTCGGAAAGCATGCGCGAATAGGCTAAATCCACCGCCATTTCGTAGGGCTTGATGCTATAACCTGCTCCGGCGCCATCGTCACCATAACCCACGGGAACTTCGCCCAAAGAGAAATAGCGAAGCGAGGCACTTAACGCCTGATAGTCGCCCAGCCGGTAGTAACCGGCCACGTAGGCCAGGTCGATGTCGTTCACCAACTTACGCAACCAAGGAGTATATGATACTGAAACACCCGCACGGCTCACGGTAAACGGGTATTTGGCCGGGTTCCAGAACTGCGAGTTCACGTCCGGCTCAGTAGCCGCACCCACATCGCCCATGCCGCCACCACGCGAGTCGGGGGCAATATTCAGGGAGTTCACTCCGGTATAAACGGGGTTGAACACGTTCTTCTCTTGCGCGGTCGCTCCAAGCGTCAGCAAGAACAAGAGGAGAAGTATGAGGTTAGATTGTCTTATCATGCTGCATTTATTAGAGAGGCCGTCCCCTGAAAGCGTCCACAGGCCACGGCCACACATCTTATTAACTGAAAGCTTGCGGTTTTATTGTGCCAGTATCAACAACTTTTGCGCCCGCGTGCTTTCCCTGCTCCCGCCCGATGCGATGGAGGCACGGTAAAGGTAAATGCCCGGTGACAGCCGTTGCCCGCTGTTGCTGCACAAGTCCCACTCCACGTAATATTCCTGCCCTTCGGAGACGCCCTGCTCCACATGTGTCCATACCTCGCGGCCCGAAAAATCATAGGCCGACAGGCGAACGGACAACGTACTGCCCGGACGGTTATGTTCCAGCACGAATGTGGTAGACTCGCGCGCGGGACTTTGCGTGCAACGCACGGAGAGCAAGCCCGGACGCAGGCCGCGCACCACCTCGAACTCAAGGCTCTGGCGGGAGGAGTGGTTCATCAAATCCCACGCACGGAACGTAAGCGTATGCCGGCCCGGCAACAACTCCGGTATGGAGAAGCGCACCGTGCCGCGCGTATAGTCCCCCAACGACGGGACGTAGTAGTCGTTCAGGTTGTAGGTGAGTGCCGGGCTGTCGTCTATCACGAGTGTCAGGTCATGCCCCACCCCGTTGCCTACGGTGTTGATGCCCTCCTCGTCTTCCAACTCGGCCACAAAGAGCGGTGTCTCGTTGGTTCTGTCGCCGGAACGGAAAGCAGGCTCGTTCAAATAAAGCAGCATATCGGGACCGAGCGTATCACCTTCGGCCACATCGTCGGCAGTACCTCCCACCAGGAAGCGGCTGAAAGACCCGCCCGCCTCGCGACCATCCGAAGCGTGGAGCGCATAGAGGTTGAGCAGCCCCGGCTCGTCGGAGTAATTGATGTCGAGAGGCATGCGGAAAGTGAACTCGAACTGCCCCTGCTCCACGGCGGCCATGCCTGAAAAGAGCGGCTTGCCCCTTCGCGTATATTCGTAAGCCCCTTCGCCGTTATTGTTGAGCGTACGCGCCATCTCACGACTGTCGAACAGGTTGGGATAAACCACACCGTCGAAGTCGTCGAGCAGGTTACCGGAAGCATCGGCCACATGCCCCCGCACGGTAATCGTAGCACCTGCCTTGGCCTGAAGATATTCGTCATCCAGCAAATCGGCAGTCTCCACGCCGTCGAACTCGTCTATCTCCACAGCATATCCGGGATAGGCCAACGTCAAGGCAGGATCGCCCACAAGGGCGAAGTTCAACTTGTTACGGTCGGTGGCCAAGGCCTCATCCTGTTTGGACAGACGCATGATGTCCCCCAAACGCAGGCGTTCGCCGTCGGGTTGCGAGAACACGTGACGCATAAGCACTTGGTTGAGGACGGAATTTTGCAAAGCATAGGCCACACGGGTGGTAGTGAACAGGGCGATGGCCCCGCCCTTTGCGTTAAGGAACGCCTCCTCGCCGGCTGAAGTCTGCGCATCGTCAAAGCGGGTGAAGTCGCAGGTCGCCGTAATCCATAACGGCAGGCGGGGCGATGAGAGCGCACGAATGTCCGCCGCCGTCAGCAACTTTTCCTCGGCCAAGGCCGTGGTACTGCCGTGACCGGTATAGTTCACGATAAGCGCCCCCTCGTCCAACTGACGGAGCAACTGCTCCGTCGCGCCGGGAAAAGTGAAACCTGCCGCCGACGACTGTCGGGGATATGCGTCGGCATAGATGCGTTCCACCTGGAAGGACGGGTAATATTCCTCGACGTAAGAAGCCAGTTCCTCGGCCTGCGACACGTGCAGGTTGCGGTTGCCGTCGTCGGCCACGAAACACACGGTCTGCTTCCATGGGCCGGCCTCTTCATTATCCATGTAAGACAGGGTCTTGTCCACCGCCGCCTTGGCCTCGGCCGCCGTACGTACGGGGAAACGGCCTATGCCGACATCGAGCGTGGCAGAAGCGAAGTCGTCTCCCTCCGCATCGTCCAGAAAGCCGAAATAGTCGTCGGATATGTAGGAAACCGTCTCGTCCAGCGAAGCCTCCGACTGGTAAGACAACAGGAAGCCCTCCGGGTCGTACTGCCGCCACGACGAGGTGAGCATACGGTTGTCGTAGCTACAGTCGCCGAACAGCAACAGGTACCGGGGCGTACTACCTTGCGGGCTCCGGTCGTAGAGCATCTTCATCAGCCGGCGATAGGCGGTGGCATCCGGCGTGCCGGACGAGAACTCGTTGTATACCTGCGTGGAAGTGACCACGGCCACCGCCAGTCCGTCGCGCTCGCGGTGCGCCTGCGCCAAGCGTTCAGCCTGCGACAGCAAGGCGGAAACGGGCGGCACCACAATCACCATGTCCGCCGGCTCCATGCCGTGCAGGTCTTGGTTGGCTATGGTCTGCACTACTTCCACGGCAGGATAGGCCGTGGAGGCGGGGTCGAATGCCACAAACTCGCGCAGGCCGCCTGCGGGGATGGAAAACTCATATTGCCCGCCGGTCAGCGTGCCCTCCATCACGGCATATTCCCAAGGGGTCGTCACATCCCACACCACGGTGCCCGCCGGAGCGTCCGACAGGCAGAACACGCAGTCCCGACCCACCGAAGCCAAGGAACGGAACGCAAGGAAAGGTTCCGTGAGACGCAATTCGCGCAAGTAGTTCACGGCAATGTAGTCCAGACGACCTGCCGTGCCCGATGGCCGGTCGTGGGTCAGCGTCACATTCACCGTCTCCGCTGCGGTACCGCTCCAAGGGACATGCAACGTGGCCGATGCAGCCCGGGTGTAATACTGGTTTGCCTCCGCAATGGCCGGAATCTCCGCGCGCCCCGACTCCCGCCCGTCTACCGACAGCGAAAAAGACGTGGAACCGGAACCCACCAGACGGGCGGCAAACACAGCCGTCACGTCCACTCCCCCGCCGGGCACCGCACCCGGCAGACTGAGCAGGTAAGTCTTGGCATTGCCGTTGACATAGTTGTAATTCTCGTAAAGCGCACGTCCTGTGTTGGCCCAACTGTACTCCTCCGCCTCGTGAAGTACCGCGTCGTTAAACGTTGATATTCTGGCGTTTGTTTCCAACGTGTTGCGAGCGTGCTCCGAACGCGTTGCGACCGCGCTCCGAACATGTTGCGACCGCGCTCCGGACATGTCGCGGACAACGGCCGTATTCGCGTCGCTCAGGAAGTAATAAGATTCGTCGGAATAAAAGTTGCGCTCGCGCTGCAAATAAGAAGAGGTGGCGTCGGGCGTCCAGGCCACCGTGCCACGCGCGTAGAACAGCAGGCCGTCCGCCTGGCGGTATGAAGGGGCCTCGGGCAAATCGGCCGGAGGCAATTCGGAAAAACGTTGGGACAGGAGATGGCCGCCGTATCCATAAACACGCACGTCCTCAGGGCGGGAAAAGCCCATGCCGCGCAGCTCGGCATCGGAAACACGATATACCCCGGCCTCGCCCACACGCACCTTCACCCAGCGCCCCTCGGCCAAGGCCGAACGCGTGCACAGGGCATCGCGCCACGCCTGCGCCGACGCGGACGCTCCCCAAAGGAGCCACAAAAGGAGCAAGAGGACTGTGCATCCCGGCAAGCTACGATATTTCATACGCATATATCCACGACTAAAACCGATACCGTCCGCCCCGGAGCCGCCAGCCATGGCACGCCCCGCCTCAACGGACGTAAAAATCGAGCAGTTTCTCTCCTCCGATATAGCCTTGCAGATGCTGGCCGATGGCCACGGGGCCTACGCCCGGCGGCGTTCCGGTAAACAGCAAGTCACCCATTTTGAGCGTCATGAAGCGGCTGACGTAGGCAATGATGTCGTCCACGCGGAACAGCATGTCCGCCGTATTGCCGTGCTGCACTTCCCGGCCGTCAATCGCCAGGCCGAAATCAAGCTGCTGCACGTCACCGCCCATGTCTGCCAAAGGGACGAAACGGCCTATGGCCGCCGAATTGTCGAACCCCTTGCACAGTTCCCACGGCAGTCCGCCATCGCGGAAACGGCGTTGCATGTCGCGCGCCGTGAAGTCTATCCCCACCGTCACCGCGTCGTAATAACGGCTCGCGAAGCGCGGGGCTATGTGCTTGCCAAGGCGGCAGATGCGCACCACGACCTCCGCCTCATACTGGATGTCGCTCGAAAAGTCGGGCAGGAAAAACGGTTTCCCGTCTTTCAGCAAGGCCGAATCGGGTTTCATGAAGATAACCGGCTCTTGATTTACTAACGTATGCCCCAACTCTTTATTGTGCAGGGCATAGTTCATTCCTACTGCAATGATTTTCATCGGCTACTTCGGTTCGTTACAGTTTAAGCGGTTGAACATTACGGCGAGGTGTGCGTAAAGGGAGGTGTTCTGCACCACGATGTCTTCCGGCACACGGATACGGAACGGCGTGAAGTTCCATACCGCCTTGATGCCGCCTTGCACCATGGTGTCCGTAATGCTTTGGGCTATCTCGATGGGCACGGTCAGCACGCCGATATTGACTCCGAGTTCCTCGCGGCGTTGCTTGAACTCGTCCGGATGATAAATGGGAATGCCGTTCAGGTGCGTACCTACCAACTCCGGCTTGATGTCGAAAGCGGCCACGATTTCCAGTCCGAAGTGCTTCAGACCGCTGTCGCGGAGCAAAGCGCCGCCCAGGCTTCCCACGCCGAAAAGCACCGCCTTGTGCATGTCAGTAAAGCCCAGGAAATCTTCGAGCACGGCAATCAGCGCGTCCACATCGTATCCCACTCTCGTCCGTCCGGCTATCCGGACATACGACAAGTCCTTGGCAATCTGCGACGCATCTACATTAATATCTTTGGAAATCTGTGTGGACGACACGAAATGTTCGCCCTTTTGCTTCATCAACTTCACATTGGAAAGATACCAAGGAAGCCGGCGCAAAGTGGGCTCCGGTACCTTCATGGATTCTTTTTTCAACGACGAACTGCCCATAGCCTATTGGTTGGTTTATAGCCCTTGGTTACAAGATTGATTGCGGCAAAATTAGTGTTTTTTTCCCAATCACTTACAGGAGAGGCACAAAAGGTTAACATTATTTCTGCACGGCGTTGCACATTCCATTGTAAAAACGTACTTTTGGGCACCAAGTAAACGACGCTTTCAAACCAGACCCAATCATGGCACAGAAGAAACAAAACAACGACTGGAAGGAACGCCTCAACATAGTCTATTCCACCAATCCGGATTTCCACTACGAAACGGAGCAGGAGGAAGAGCCGACGACTCTCCCTCCCGCACAACAACGCCTGCGCATACAACTCGACCGCCGAAACCGCAACGGCAAGACCGTCACCCTCATTACTGGATTCATCGGCACGTCGGACGACCTAAAAGCCCTGGCCAAACTTCTGAAGAACAAGTGCGGCATAGGCGGCAGCGCAAAAGACGACGAGATTATCCTCCAAGGCGACTTCCGTGAAAAAGCCGGGGAAATACTGAGGAAGGAGGGGTATGGGGTGAAGTTCCGTTAGAACCCCAATGGATAATAAATCAGGCAAGGCCATAAGCCATAAGAAAATGAGCGAAGTGCCCGTCTCTCCACATCGCAAGCAATAAACAGATTCCGCTCTTGGCAGAAACAATATTTTATTCTACATTTGAGCCGTAAACAGTTACCAGCCAGCACAAAAATCCATAACATGCTAAAAGAAGAACACATAAAATACCTCATCACAAACGAACAAGACGTGTCGTGGGGCATTGTAACTACAACCGTTGGATACCAGGACATCCCGCCCCAAAGCGTATATCCGCCACAGAAACACCCTGTACGTTATTTGTTCTCCAGCGAGAAAGGACGTATCTTGAATGAATACCAATTGGTGTACATCACGCGTGGACGGGGAAGTTTTACTTCTTCGCATCAAAAAAACAGCCCGATAAACTCCGGAGACATCTTTCTGCTATTCCCAGGAGAATGGCACACGTATCGCCCGGACCTTTCGACTGGCTGGTATGAGTATTGGATAGGGTTTACAGGCAAAGACATCGATGCAAAAATACAAGCCGGATTCTTCAAACGCGAATCACCGATTATAAGGACCGGATTCGACAGCGAAATAGTCAGGCTTTTCCAACTGGCTGTGGAAACAGCCAAACAGCAATCCCCCGGTTTCCAGCAGATGCTGGCCGGAATCGTCAATCTGCTACTGGGATATTCGTATGCCAAGTTCAAGAATTGTACCTTAGAGGGAAGCAAGTTCTTGGCTCAGATAAACAAGGCCAAGGTCATCATGCGCGAGCACATATTCGAGGAGCTATCGGGAACTGAGATAGCGAAAGAAATCGGCATGAGCTATTCCTCGTTCAGGCGCTTCTTCAAGCAATGCACCGGATTCAGTCCGGCCCAGTACTTCCTGGAGCTAAAGATAAACAAGAGCAAGGAGCTTTTGACCAATTCCGAACTAAACTGTCAAGAAATAGCTTTCGAAATGGGATTCAACACACCTTCATACTTCAACCTGATATTCCAGAAAAAGACGGGCATGACTCCATACCAGTTTAGAAGGATGACACAGGGTAGGGACATCCCGGCGCACCCGCATCAGCCCACAGGGACTTAGCTCCTGCAGAAATACACATTAATAATATAATCTATTTTCACTTTCTAACAAACACACGTATGAAACACATCCTTCTCTACGCCCTCCTACTTTGGGCAGGAACGGCACAACTGGCGGCACAAACCTCCGCACCCTCTGCGGACGACTTCTGGCAACGGATGCCGCTCCTTCCGGACAACGGCCTTAGTGCCGGACAATTCTCCAGCAAGAGCCGCCACCAGCAGAACGGCGACACGGGCAACTACCTCTACAACGACGAGCACGGCGATGCCGTCATCTTCGAAGCATATGGCCCCGGCTGCGTGCGCAGCATGTGGGGGACGGCCTTCGACCCTGAGGCGGTACTGAAATTCTACTTCGACGGCGAGCAGAAGCCTCGCTACGAGGTCAACGTGCTCGAATTCTACCAAGGCCGGCACCCCGCCTTCCCCGCCCCGTTCACATCCTACGAACGAAGGGGATACTACATAGCCGAAGCCTGCGCGGGCAACAGTTTTTTGCCCATCCGTTTCCAGAAATCGCTCCGGATAAGCGTGAAAGGCAAGCCGACATTCTACCATATATTATATGACAAACTGCCATACAGGAGCGAAGTCGCCCCCGGACAGGAGCAACAGGACAAGGACTTCATCCGGCAATGCCTGGAGGGGAAGACCGGCCCGCAACAGCCCGCAGATGCCACCCACGAGACATCCACTACGCTCAAGCCCTGGCAAACCGTCGACCTGCTGAGACATGACGGTTCGGGAAGCGTGCAGTCCCTCGAAATCGAAGCCGACACATCGAGCCTGTTCCTGCGCGACGTGCAGCTGATGATGATTTGGGACGATGCCAACAGCGACCCGGCAAACGGCGGCGGGCAGGGGAAGAAACTGGCCTTCGAAAGGAACGAAGAAAGCCGCCTGTTCCAAGTGAACACCCCCATAGGCATGTTCTTCGGTTCGCCGCACCGCGTGCAAAGCGTGCAGTCGTTGCCCGTCTCCGTCACGCTGCTGCCGGGCGGCCGCATGAAGCTGTCGTGCCGCTTCGTCATGCCCTTCTGGAAAAACGCGCGCATCTGCCTGTACAACAAGTCGGATGTCACCTTCAACAACGTGCGCTCCACCGTGCTCATCTCCGGCAAGGAATACCCTTACGCCGAAGCCGCCTACTTCACCACCTTCTACCGCCAAGGCCTGACGGAATACGGGCGCGACTGGCAGTTTTGCGACGTGCAGGGTTGCGGCTGGTTCATGGGCGCGGTACAGTCGTGCCGTTTGGAACACTATTGCGAGGGCAACGAACACTTCTACATAGACGGCAACCGCACCCCGCAAATCAACGGCACGGGCACGGAGGACTACTACCTGGGCTGCTTCTGGCCCAACAGGAAGTACGACTCGCCGTTTGCCGGATGCGTGGACGACGTGCGCCTGCTGAGCGGCGGCGACCCGGACAAGTTCCTGGAAATATACCGCGAAGACTACCTCGTGCCCGCCGTCTACTACCGCTTCCACCTCGAAATGCCCATCCCCTTCTACAACGCCATCGACGCCCGCATACAGCACGGTTCCGAGAGCCAGCTCTCCTCCGAATACGCCAGCCTGGCCTACCTCTACCTCAAGCGGAAACCCGTGTTGCACGAAACCGACTTCATCAAAATAGCCAGCGAGGCCAGCCGCAAGATGCACCGCTACACAGCCACAGGCAAATGCTCGCCGCATCCCCTGACCGCCCGCTACGAAGGCAACTACCTATATACCAACATAGAAGATGAAGGTTATCTGCACCAAGACGGCACCATCTCCTTTACCGTCGCCATAGACCCGGCCAACCGGGGAGTGCGCCTCCGCCGCCGTTCAGACCAAGGCATCCCCTGCCAGAAGGCACACGTCTACGTGGACGGGGCATTCGCCGGCGTGTGGGCCGACCCGCAGCAGAACGACATTCTGCGCTGGTACGACTCCGAGTTCGACATCCATGCCGGCCTCACCCGCGACAAGAAGGAACTGAACATAGAAATCGTGCCGCAGGACGGTTGCAGCTTTACCGATTTCGAGTACCGCATCCTGTCCTACAAATAACAGCGATACCCGCCCGATTGTCGGGCGGGCATCGTCTTTTACCCTTGACTACAAGCCGTTTACTCGCAACATGTCGCGAGCGTGCTTCCAACATGTTGCGGGTGTGCCCCGTACACGTTGCGAGTTCGGACGGAACGTGTCGCGCATTCAACGGGCATATATACAAGCAATGACCCTGCGGCACAAAAAAATTGCCCAAACACGCCTATGCATGTTTGGGCAACCATTATGATGCTCCGTACTGACGCGGATTCGTTTCCTTTTTATTCGGCACGCAAGGTGAAGCGCTTGAATGCGGTTACGGCCAAGTCCTTGTCTTGCGACTTCAGGTAGTCGGCCACCGTCATCTTTGCATCTTGTATGAACTCCTGGTTCAGCAGGCAGACTTCTTTCAAGAACTTGCTCAGACGGCCCTTGGCAATGTTCTGAATCATTTGCTCGGGCAGGTTCGCAGCTTTCTCGGCAGATACCTTGGCAATGATTTCCTTGGCTTTGGCCACATCCTCGGCGGTAATCCAGCCTTTGGCCATGTTGCTTTCCATGTGGTCTTCGCTGTCCACGTGGGCGGGATTGATACCAGCCTTCTTCAGAGCGACTTCCACAGCCTTCTGCACTTGCTCAGCCTTGGTCTTCTCCACAGCCACTTCTATCTCTCTTTGCTTCACGTCCTCAGGAACACCGGCTTCGTCTATGGCGATGGGGTTCATGGCAGCAATCTGCATGGCAATCTGCTTGCCTACATGCTCGTCAACCGGTTTGTTGAAAGCCACGATGGTGCAAAGCCCGTTACGGTTCATGTGATTGTAAACCACGGTGCTTGCGCCTTCCACGGTCATGTAGCCGTCCAGCTCCATTTTCTCACCCGTGATACCGCTGCGGTCTACGACAGCCTGTGCCACGGTAGCGTCGCCCATGGGCAATGCTTTCACCTCGTCCAGCGTCTTGCACTTGTTGGCGACAGCCAGGTCAAGGATATCCTGGGTCAGTTTCACAAAGTCAGCATTCTGGGCCACGAAGTCCGTTTCGCACTTCAAAGCGATAATCACGGCAAACTCGCCGGTCGATTTAGCCAACACGCAGCCTTCTGAAGCTTCGCGGTCGGAACGTTTTGCAGCCACGGCCTGTCCTTTTTCGCGGATAATCTTCATTGCCTTGTCGAAGTCGCCTTCAGCTTGTGTCAAGGCATTCTTGCAGTCCATCATACCAGCGCCGGTCATCTTGCGGAGCTTGGTAATATCGGTCATTGTTACAGCCATAATATCTTTTGTTTAATTAGAATATGATTAATGATAAAATGAAAAAAAGTAGTTAGTAGCAAGCGACGGATGACAAGCGGAAACATACGGCCTGCAAGGCAGTATAGGCGTTCCCCTCACAATCATCTACTGGCTACCAACTACTTTTATTGAATTAAGCTTCTTCGTCTTCCTTTATGAAAGCGGCAGCCTTGGAAGCGTTGATAGCCTCCTCGTCGGACTTGTCCAGACGGGCTTTGGCCACTCTTTTCTTGCCTTTTCCGGCAACGGCTTCACCTGCGGCTTCCATGTCCACCTTTTCGGCCTTGCGCTCTTCCAGTCCCTCTTGCATGGCAGCGCAGCAAGCATCCAAGATGACCTCTACCGACTTCGTGGCATCATCGTTGGCCGGAATTACAAAGTCCACATTCGTGGGGTCAGAGTTCGTATCCACGATACCGAATACAGGGATGCCCAGACGGTTGGCCTCGCGAACGGCAATGTTCTCCTTCATCACATCCACGATGAACAAAGCAGACGGCAGGCGGGTCAAGTCGGCGATAGAACCGAGGTTCTTGTCCAACTTGGCGCGTTGACGGGAGATTTGCAGGATTTCGCGCTTCGACAGATTGGCATAAGTGCCGTCGTTAGTCAACTTGTCAATGGTAGCCATCTTCTTTACAGCCTTGCGGATAGTGGGGAAGTTGGTCAACATTCCACCCGGCCAACGCTCGATGACATAAGGCATGTTTACAGATGCGGCCTTCTCGGCAACCACCTGTTTAGCTTGTTTTTTAGTAGCAACAAACAGGACCTTCTTTCCTGATTTAGCGATTTGCTTCAAAGCTTCGGCAGCTTCGTCTATTTTTGCGACCGTCTTATTGAGGTCGATAATGTGGATACCGTTACGCTCCATGAAGATATAAGGAGCCATGGCAGGATTCCACTTCCTTTTCAAGTGGCCGAAGTGGCATCCGGCTTCCAATAATGTATCAAAGTTTGTTCTTGACATTGTTTTGTTTCTTTAAATCGTTTACATTCTTTTTTGTTTTCCTAAACCAACCGCCGGGTAGTCCATCATGCGACAAAGAGTCCCGGTAGTTTAGATACTAAACGCTTTTTCAGTTGAGAGTTGAGAATCCAAAGTTGAGAATTAAGCAACTTGTCCGCCTCAACCATCCTGCAACTCTTAACGTTTACTGAACTGGAATCTGCGACGTGCTTTGGGACGACCCGGTTTCTTACGCTCTACAGCACGCGGGTCACGGGTCATGAAGCCTTCGGCACGCAAAGCCGCCTTGTCTTCCGGATTGATCTTCACCAATGCGCGGGCAATGGCCAAACGCAGGGCCTGCGACTGGCCGGTAAAGCCGCCGCCACAAAGATTCACCTTAATATCATATTTCTCGGCAACGCCCAGTTTGTTCAGCGGCTGTTTAACCACATACTGAAGGATGCTTGAAGGAAAGTATTCTGCAAGGTCTCTCTTGTTGATAGTAATCTTTCCAGCACCTTCGGTTACAAAAATGCGTGCAATTGCACTCTTGCGTCTGCCTAATGCATTTACTACTTCCATTATCTCTTATTTAAGTGCGTTAATATCTATCATTTTAGGGCTCTGGGCCTCGTGTTTGTGCTCGCTGCCGGCATACACGTACATATTGCCCAGCAGTTTGGCACCCAACTTGTTCTTCGGCAGCATGCCTTTCACAACTTTTCTCAGCAACCTGTCGCAGCCGTTCGGTTTGGCTTGCAAGCGGGCAGGCGTCATTTCGCGCTGGCCACCGGGATAACCCGTGTACGACAGATAGATCTTATCCGTCCACTTGTTGCCGGTCATTTTCACCTTGTCGGCATTGATAATGATGACATTGTCGCCGCAATCCACGTGAGGAGTGAAGTTCGGTTTATACTTGCCCCTCAACAGCTTTGCAACTTTCGAGCCCAGACGACCAAGCACTTGGTCCGTGGCATCCACGATGACCCATTCTTTCGTCACCGTAGCCTTGTTTGCAGAAATGGTCTTGTAACTTAAAGTGTCCACTCTTGATTAATGTTTTAAATTGTTACTACTAAAAAACTTCCCACCGCAAGCGACAGCCCCGGACAAAGACCGTCAACCCGCTATGGTTTAATCGCTTATCCTTTTTAGATAATAATCGGCTTGCAAAGGTACGCTTTTTATTCCAACCGGCAAAGGTTTTCGTTTTTTTTATTCAATCCGGGTGTTCGGGCAAAAGGCTTAGGAATCAAGGCACGGCCATGCCATATCCCGGCCATGCGCGAGCGGCAGACCCGCCCCGTCCGTTCAATCCTACCTATATATTATATATGTATAAAGGCATTGACATCAAGCAAGCACCCATCCAAGCTCTGCACATGCCGGAAAGCGAAACGCCATCCGCAGGGCGGGGACATGAAAGAGAGCCAGGCACCGCCGCACGGCAGCCAGCCCCATATCCCCCTCATTACCAGGCCAGAGGCGCAACACATCGCGCCCGCCCACGCAACGCGTTGCGAGCAAGAGCGCAACACGTTGCGCCCGCGCTCCGGACATGTTGCGCCCGCGGGGCTTGCACGCCACAGGTTTTCACCCCTTGTTGCGGTACTCCAGGGGGCTCATGCCCACGTAGCGCTTGAAGTATTTCCCGAAGAAGGACATGTTGGCAAAGTGCAGCGAGTCGGATATGTCCTGTATGGACAGGTGGGTAGACTTGAGCTGCGACTTGGCGTCCATGATCACCATGTCCGAGATGATGTCGCCGCAGGTGCGCCCCATCACCTGCTTCACCGTGGAGCACAGGTAGGCGTGGGTGATGCCCAGCTTTTCGGCGTACCAGGATACATTGCGGATTTTCCCGTAATGCAGCAGCACCAGCTGGGTGAAGCTGCGGCAAAGCTGCTCGCCCTTCGTGACGGAAAGCTTGCCGTCGCTCCGGCTTTTGTACAAGATGGAGATACCCTTGTGGATGTCTGCAAAGAGGTTCGGGGTAATTTCAGGGCGCATCTTCTCCGGCAGGCGTTCGTACAGGTTTATGAGGAAACACAAATATTCCTCCAACATGCGCGCCCCTTCCGGTCTCAGGGAGATGACCGGCCGCCCCAGCGTGAAGAGTATGGTTTCCAGCATGGAGCGTGTCTGGTCGGAATGCCCCATGTATTGCGAGGAGAAGCCCAGGAAGTAAATCTTCAGGTCGCCCTCCAGGCCATGGATTTGGAAGATGGTGCCGGGCGTCAGCGTAATCACGTCGTTCTCCCTGACCGTCACGTGGTTCAAGTTGACCGACGCCTCCGCCTGTCCCCCCATGCACAACACGAAAATCTCACACTTCAGGCGCACGGGGTAATTGGTATACAAGCCCAGCAGCTCCTTGCTGATGTCGGTTCCTATGACCCACTCCTCGGGCAGGTCTATCTTAGGCAGTTCTTTTTCCATAATGCTTCTTTGTTTCTTACGGCATGTCCGGCCGTCGGCGGACGGGAATCCGCCACAAAAATACACAGAACTTTAAACTTTGACCATAAACAAAAGGAGAAAACATGCATAATATCGCGTATTTATGGCATTTACAACACCTCTTTTTCCGCAGCATATGAATAATAGAACAAAAATAGTAAGAATTGGCCTTGCGAGTTCGCTCGCTTTCCGCTTACTTTGCAGCGTGAAAAAAGCGCAAACCGCACACATTTATATATATTATGGCGAAACAAAAAACTTTTCTTATGGGGTGCCTGCTGGGCGTGCTGGCCATGTCATGTACGTCCGAAGACGGGCCGCAACAGGCCGGCACGGGCACCATATCTTTCAACGTGGCCACGGAAGCAAGCTTCAGCACCAAGGCGGTCAACGAGTCGGAGTATGCCGACTTGAGCCGATATACCGTTGAAATCTGGCAAGGCACAGACCAAATAAGCTCGTGGAACCACGCCGAACTGCCCGAAAGCGTCGAGATAGCTGCCGGCAGCTACCAGGTGAAAGCGTGGTACGGCGAGGACAAGCCGGCCTCGACCACCGGCATGTATGTGGAAGGCAAGGCCGACATCACCGTGGAGGCCGAACAGGCCGGACCCCAGACCGTGACGGTAACGTGTAAACCGGTATGCGCCAAGGTGGCCGTGGACTTCAGCGAGGAGATGGACACCTACTTCAGCGACTATTCCGTGACATTCAAGACCAAGGCGCTGGGTGCCGCAAGCTACGTGTGGAAGAAGGGTGATGCCGACCCGCTGTACCTGAAAGTAGGAAGCAATGAGGAAGTGTCCGTCACCATCACGGCCGTCAGGAAGTCCGACGGCAAGCAGACCGACATATCCAAGACCTACACCATGAGCCCGCAGACAGGCCTCACCATCCACATCGCACCCGTGGTGAACCCGAGCGATGACGGCAGCCTGGGCATCTCGATTGATATTGACACCACTACCAACGACCACGAAGAAGACATCGAAGTGCCTACCGAGTGGATTTAAGAACCCTAAAGCATGAACATTATGAAGCAAATCAAAATACTTGCACTAAGCGCCCTTGCAGCAACCGCCTTAGTGTCGTGCGAGCTGAAAGACGAACTGAAAGGCGGAGGCGGTCCCTCGGAAACCGGCGCCTTGGAACTGTCGCTGGCCGTGAGCGTCCCCACGGGGGAAGCGGAAGCCGCCACAAAGGCCACGGACGACGTGACCACATTCCCGGTAAGCATCGTGAACGCGGAAACCCAGGAAACCGTCAAATCGTGGAGCACGTATGCTGAAATCACCGGGCCGGTGGTACTCCCCGTCGGTGCATACACCGTCAAGGCACACACGCCGGGCGACATAGCGAAGGAGATGGACGAACCCTACTACGGCGGAAACGAAGACCTCGTCATCACGCAAGGCGTGACGTCGCAGGTGAGCATGGAGTGCACGCCCATGAACATCAGGGTGAAGCTGGGCTACAGCGCCGACTTCAAGACGACGTTCAAGTCATGGGACGTCACGCTGGACGACGGGCAGGACAACACGCTGCACTTTGACGAGGAATCGTCCGATGCCGCCGTCTACTGGTACTTGGAGGGCCAAGTCTCCACCTTGACGCTGAACGTTACCGCCGTGAACCAACAGGATGAAATGGTACGCTTCCAGGAAACATTCACCAAGGCCGATGCCGACAATCCCTACTCCAACGACAACCCGTACTTCACCGGCGGCGACGCGCTCGACATCACGTTGAACGTAGAGGGCGAAGTCGATGTGGATAATCCCGAAATAGGTATCGGTGTGACGGTGGACATCACCTTCAGCAACACCGATGAGACCGTGGAAATCCCGGTGGACGAGGAAGGCACCACGCCGGAAGAACCCGGCGGGGACGGCGAAGACCCCGAACCCACGGGCGATATCACTATCACGGACAACGGGACGGGCTACCTGAAAAATGGCGTAACGGTGACAGGAAAACCTTATCCAACTGACGTGGCCGTGGTGATGAATGTGAAGAATGGCATCAAGAACGTATTCGTCAAAATTGAAACTACTAATGAGACGTTCAAAGGTATAGCGGAAGAGATGCAACTTGCGGATGGAAACGGAATGGACTTGGCCAGCGAAGCCGCCAGCGGTTTAGGCGAACTTTTCCAGCTGCCCCAAGCCGGTGCTACGGAATACACCTTTAGCATGT
>CALUGY010000078.1 GCA_944320295.1 uncultured Bacteroides sp. | reverse complement strand
TTCCTTGTTCACACTTACAAATTCATATCTGCGTCCCGTCTTGCAGAATAACAAAAAGCACCGGAACAGCGAAAGCGTATCCGGGGAGAATTGTTTATGCAAATGGATTTGTTTTTTGATGACAAGTGGAACAAGATTAAACCACACGGACATTTTTCTTTCAAAAGTACCTGCTTACGAACAGGCACAATAGGCTATAGCCATACGCCAAAACCTCATGGCCACAGGAATGTTTCATCCATAACCAAACAAGCATCATGAAAATACCAGGACTATCTTTTTCGCTGAAACGCGCCGTCGGCATCAGCGGGCTGAAATCGAAAGTGGCCGGTAAGACGGGCATTCCCACTACCCGACAAAGGTTGGAACGAAAAGTCGGGGCGGGCATCATAAACATGCTCACGGGAAGGAAGCGGGGAAGGAAGTGACCCACGCACCCTATTGCCGACCTTAACGGATTAATCGCAGGGCACTTTATAAACCATTTAAAACAATAAAAACCATGAGCAGAGAAAGTATCAAAAACACAATCGAAAGAGTGAAAGCCGATCTCGCCAAGGAACGCGACCAAATCGCCTACCTCCGTTCACGCAAAAGCGCGGATAGCGCCAGCTACGCAGACCGAATTAAAAACTCACGGGACGCGACCGCGAAAGCGAACTATCGCGACCAAAAAGCCAGATCCGCAGCGAGCTACGATCGCCAAATAGACCTCCACAAGAATACCGTGGAAAGGCTACAGCGGCAAATAGCGGATTTGCGCGCCGAACTGGCACGTACCAAGTAAAAAACAACGTATCATAACCGGATACTTGCCGCACTACGGGCAAGTATCCGGTCTTTTTAACACAGACATCGCAATGAAAAGGAATATCATCATAGGCATCGTGGCCTTCCTGGTGTGCGGGGCGGTCATAGGCAACTGCATGGACGACTGCTCGGCCCGGAAGGAAAGCAAGGCGCAGGAGAAGTTCTACGCCATGATTGACGAGGGGAAACTGGACGAAGCCCGCGACATGGTGCGCGACATGGAGGGCAGCGGCAAGTACAAATGCGCGGAGATGCTCATCGAGGAGTGCATCGCCCAGGGCGACGTGGAGGGGGCCGTCAACGTGTACGAGCGCCTCACGCCGAGGCATTGCTCCACGTACGAGATGCAGTACGACGGGCTGTATGGCCACGACGGCTACGAACGGAGGGTCACGAAGCTGCTCTATGACGCCCTGATAGCGCACGACGACTTCGACAAGGCATGGGATTACCACGCCCTGGACTACGAGGAGCCCGACTATCCGGGCAACGCGCAGCAATATTCCGCCTACATGACCGACGTGCTGGTGCACCTGTGCCAGGCGGGACGGCAGGACGAGGCGCAACGTTTCCTTGACACCAAGGGCCTGTGGTTCCAGAAGAACGTGGACAACCACGCCAATGCGGAAGAATACGCCAAGTATGCCTACCGCGAAATGACGCGCCAGTTGCAGTCCGTCATCAACAGCAATTACAACGCGGCACCATCATCCGCCGCCACCGCCACCGGCAAGGCCAAGCTGCTGGAGCACAAGACCGCCCACCCCGTCTACCTGATGCCGGGCGACGTGCTGCGCTACCGCGTGGAAGGGCAGCGGCCCATGACGGTAAACATCTGCAACGCCGACGCGCGCACCGTGCTGAAGCGGCACCGCCAGGCCCGTGTGGACGACTCGCTCCGCGTGGACTACGCCGCTGTCTACCTGGTGGAGATTGACCCCGGACAGCGGCAGTACGTCACCGCCGACGTGTCGTTCACCCCCGCGCCGGGCACGCCCTCGTCCCGCCCACGCGTCTTCTCCGAGCAGGTGGCCTGCCGGAAGGGCGACTTCGGGGCCACGGGCGTGGAGGGCATCAAGATGACCAACCTGTTCCGCGAGCCGCGCAAGTTCACCCTGCGCGGGCAGATAAAGTCCGCCTTCTCCGGCACGTCGCGCGCCATCGTGGCCGTGCAGGTGCCCCAGGGAGCCACCGACATCCTCTACACCCTGCGCATATCCACCAGCGAACAGGCCCGCGCCGAGGACGGCAAGTTCAACGAAAACCTGATGCTCACCTACCGCCGCATCAACATCCTGGGCATCCCGGTGTACGAGGGCGGGCGTTCGTCGGGCATCATCGCCTCGCTGCTCGACGACAACCGCCCCATACGCGAGGAAGACGCCTACTGCAACCTCTACGTCTTCCGCAGCCAGGCAGACGCACGCAAGTTTCAGGACGGCACGGCCTCGACGGGCAAGCTGAACTACGACGTGGACTGCTCCACCCTGGGCACCCAGTCGTGCAACGGCAGCATACCGGCCAAGGGCACAAAGACCCTCTACCTGGGCTTCGAGAACGAGCGCATGCGCTACACCAACTACCTATGGCTGGAGGCCGTGGCGGCGGGTCCGTCCACGGAATACTACACCTATAAATACACCATCCGCTGACCCCGCCAGACCCCTCCGCAGGGGCATCCGGAAAAATCCGCGCGGGCGGTTCGAGAAATCCGCGCGGGTAGTCACTGCCAGCCGCGCGGATTTCCAAAACGGCCTGCGCGGGGCGCAAAAAAGCCCTGGGCGGGTAGTCAAAAAATTCCGCCCAGGATTTTCCCAAAAGACGCCCGTCATTTTCCAAAAAGACGCTCGTGATTTTCCAAAAAGACGGGCGGAATTTTTCAGGAAGACGAAAAACCGCCCGCAAGCACCAGCTTCCGGCTTTTTTCGTACCTTTGCCCTGCGAAAAACAGACATACCGAAAACGACAATGGATACACTCACATCCCTCCGCCCGGCCGACGCGCTGCTCATCATCACCGGCATCCTTTTCGTCATACAAATACTCTACTATCTATGCCGCTACGCCCGCATCCTGCGGGCCGCACGTGCCGGCCGGCGCGGAAGGACTACCTACACAGACCAGCTGACCCCGCTCTCCGTCGTCATCTACGCCCACGAGGAGTGCGACGCGCTAAGGCGCAACCTGCCCGCCGTGCTGGGGCAGGACTACCCGCAGTTCGAGGTCATCGTGGTCAACGAGGGCGACTCCGACGGCAGTTCCGACTACCTGAGCCTCATGGAGACGCGCCACGCCAACCTGCGCCACACCTTCGTGCCCGACTCGTCGCGCTACATCAGCCACAAAAAGCTGGCACTCACCCTGGGCTTCAAGGCCGCCCGCCACGACTGGCTGGTGCTGACCGACGCCGACTGCCGCCCCACGGGTGACCAATGGCTGCGCACCATGGCCCGAAACCTGGTGCCCGGCATCCAGATAGTGCTGGGATACAGCGGCTACGAGCGCGGCAAGGGCTGGCTGCACAAGCGCGCCGCCTTCGACAACCTGTTCCTCGCCATGCGCTACCTGGGCGCCGCGCTGGCCCGGCACCCCTACATGGGCGTGGGCCGCAACCTGCTCTACAGCAAAACGTTCTTCAACGAACAAAAAGGATTTGCCGCACATCTGGACCTGCTGCGCGGTGACGACGACCTCTTCATCAACCAATCGGCCAACGGGCGCAATACCCGCGTCGAGGCCGACCCGCGGGCCATTGTCCGCCTGAGGCCCGTGTCGTCGGCACGTGTCTGGCGCGAGGAGAAGATTGGCCGCGCCTTCACCGCCGCCCACTATCGCGGCATGCAACGGTGGGTCAACGGGCTGGAGACCGGCAGCCGATTGCTGTTCCACGCGGCATGGGTGACGACTGCCGCCCTGGCCGCCCTGTCGGGCCTATGGCTCACGGCGGGAGGAGCCGTCCTGGCCTTCCTGCTGCGCTTCGCCCTCCAGGCCGCCGTTGTGAACGGCACGGCACGCAGCCTGGACGAGAAGCGCCGGTACTACCTCACGCTCCCCGCCTTCGACCTCCTGCAAGCATGGCAATCCCTGCGGTGGAAGCTGGCCTCCCGCCTGCGGAACAAGAGTGAATTTTACCGGAGATGAGCCTCATTCATAGCGCATGGAGTCGGACGGACGGATGCGGGCAATGAGGTACGACGGCCCCAACAGCATGGCCACGGACACCAGCAGCGTACCTGCGTTGAGCAACACCAGCCATCCCAGGCCGACGGACACGGGCACCGTGTCCATATAGTAGTTCTCCGGGTCGAGGGAGAACACACCCGTGAAGTATTGTATGCCGCAGAAGGCCAGCCCCAGCACGTTGCCCCACACCATGCCCCTCCCTATCAGGAACACGGAAAACCACAGGAACACGCGACGCACCAATCCGTTTCCCGCCCCCAACGACTTCAGGATACCAATCATGGACGTGCGCTCGATGATGATAATCAGCAGCCCCGATATCATGGTAAAGCCCGCCACTCCCGTCATCAAGGCCAGGATAACCCAGATGTTCACGTCGAGCACGCCGAGCCAGGCGAATATCTGCGGGTTCTGTTGCTCCGCATTACAAACGAAATAACGCTCGCCATATGGTCCGGTGATGCCCTCCACGGCGGCAGCCAAATCCCAAGTGGCACCTTCCAAACGAGCATAGTCGTGCAGGCGCACCTCCAGTCCGCCCACAAAGTCGGCCTGCCAATTGTTCAGCCGGTTCACGGTATAAAGATCGGTGACGAAGAACAGGTTGTCGTACTCCGCGAAATTCGTACTGTAGATGCCGGCCACGGTAAAGCGGCGTGCGCGGACATTGTCCTGTATGTAATAGGTGTCTATCTTGTCACCAAAGTGCAAGTTCATTTTGTCGGCCACAGTTTGCGAAATCAGCACTTGGTTTGTAGCTACGGAATCGGTGAAACAGGGCAGTTCACCCTCAACAAGATGCTGGCGGAAGAAGTCCGTGTCGTAATCTTGGGCGATGCCCTTCAGCAACATGCCTTGGAAGGAATCTGCCGTTTTCAGCATACCCGCCTTGGTAGAATAGCGTTGCACGTGCGCCACGTCGGGGTTCTCGTTTAACAGGTGCCACAATGTGCTGTCTACCGACACGGGATGCGTATCGTATATGCTTGCCGTCTCAAGGTTGGTGATTTGCAGGTGCGAGCCGAAGCCCACTATCTTGTCCCGGATCTCCCCCTTGAATCCCGTAATAACCGCCACCGATACGATCATGACAGCCAAGCCGATGGCAATGCCCGTCATGGCAATCAGCACGGCGGGGCGGGAAACCAGTTTCTCCTTCCCCTCCCCCCGGTACAGGCGGCGCGCTATGAACAACGACAAGTCCATCCCTCTTTTTCTCCCCTACTCCACACGCCCAGGATATGCCTCCAAGGCTTTTTGCAACACAAACAAGGCGCGTGCCAGGTCTTCCTTCTTCAGTACGTAAGCAATGCGCACCTCGTTCCGCCCAGCACCGGGCGTGGTGTAGAAGCCTGAAGCCGGAGCCATGAACACAGTCTGCCCCTCGTACTGAAAATCAGAAAGACACCATGCACAAAACTTGTCGGAATCATCCACCGGGAGGCGTGCCACCGTGTAAAACGCTCCCATGGGTATGGGTGAATACACGCCAGGAATACGGTTCAAACCATCAATCAGGCACTTGCGTCGCTCCACATATTCGTCATACGTGTCGCGCAAATAGTCGTCGCCCGCATCGAGCGAAGCCTCCGCGGCAATCTGTCCTATCAACGGAGGGCTGAGACGGGCCTGACAGAACTTCATCACCGCATCACGGACGGTCTTATTCTTCGTGATGAGCGCACCGATGCGGATGCCACACTCCGAGTAACGTTTGGACACGGAGTCTATCAGTACCACATTGTCCTCTATGCCCTCCAAATGGCAAGCCGATATGTAGGGAGATCCTGTGTAAATGAACTCTCGATACACCTCGTCAGAGAAGAGAAAAAGGTCGTACTTCTTCACCAAGTCGCGTATTTGCTTCATTTCGCGGCGGGTATAGAGGTAACCTGTAGGGTTGTTGGGATTACATATCAAGATGGCTCGTGTGCGCTCGTTTATCAGCTCTTCAAACTTCTCTACTTTGGGCAAGGAAAAGCCCTCGTCTATGGTAGTGGCAATAGTGCGTATCTTGGCACCGGCAGATATGGCAAACGCCATGTAATTAGCATAGGCTGGCTCAGGCACGATGATTTCGTCACCTGGGTTCAAGCAGGCCATAAAGGCAAAAAGCACAGCTTCCGAACCACCCGAAGTAATGATGATATCATCCGCTGTCAAACATATGTCATACTTGGCGTAATAGCCCACCAGTTTCTCGCGATAACTACGATAGCCTGCACTCGGACTATACTCCAAAATCTTACGATCAATATTACGTATGGCATCGAGTGCCACTTGGGGAGTAGGCAAGTCGGGTTGCCCTATGTTCAGGTGGAATACATGCACGCCTCTATGCTTGGCAGCCTCAGCCAATGGGGCAAGTTTGCGGATAGGCGAAGCTGGTATCTCCTTTCCACGGATGGATATATCTGGCATAGTTGTATAGTCTTATGATTCGGAAGGCAAATGTACGGATTAATTTGGGAAAAGCAACGGGATGTATATATAATGTGACCGGCAAAGCCCTTTATACATCTTTCAAATGACCCCTTTCTCTTAGCAACAGCCTGATACAAGACGTCTTCATAGGACTGTTTGCCTTAAAAACAGAAACAGAAAGCACTTTTTTCCCCACTTTCGAACGTATTCCGCTGAAAAGTGTTATCTTTATAGGCGTTAAGAAAACGCATGCAAACTGATTGTAAATATTTAAAGCAATAATTCTATGTTCAACTCGTTTGGAAACATCCTTCGCCTCACCAGTTTCGGGGAGTCGCATGGAAAAGGTATCGGGGGCGTGATAGACGGATTCCCGGCAGGCATCAATATCGACATGGACTTCGTACAAAGTGAGCTCGACCGACGTCGTCCGGGACAATCCGACATTACCACAGCCCGTAAAGAAACGGACAAAGTAGAATTCTTATCAGGTATTTTCGAAGGCAAATCCACAGGTTGCCCAATAGGTTTCATCGTATGGAACGAAAACCAACACTCCGATGACTACAACAACTTGAAGAACGTATATCGGCCATCGCACGCGGACTATACATATAAGGTGAAGTATGGCATACGCGACCATCGCGGCGGCGGACGTGCATCCGCACGCGAAACCATATCGCGCGTGGTAGCAGGAGCTTTGGCCAAATTGGCTTTGAGGCAACTGGGCGTGCACATCACAGCATATACCTCCCAAGTAGGCCCCATCAAGTTAGAAGACAATTACACGGCCTATGACCTTGACACGATAGAAAGCAACCCTGTACGCTGTCCCGATGCAACAAAAGCCAAAGAAATGGAAGAGCTCATACATAAAGTAAAGAGTGAAGGCGACACCATTGGCGGAGTAATCACCTGTGTAATAAAAGGCTGCCCCATAGGACTGGGCCAGCCCGTGTTCGGCAAGCTGCATGCCGCCTTGGGAGCCGCCATGTTAAGCATCAACGCAGCCAAAGCTTTTGAATACGGCGACGGTTTCAAAGGCTTGAAGCAAAAAGGATCGGAACAGAACGACGTGTTTTACAACAATGCGGGCCACATCGAAACGCGCACCAACCATTCCGGAGGCATACAAGGCGGCATAAGCAACGGACAAGACATCTATTTCCGCGTGGCATTCAAGCCGGTAGCCACCGTGCTAATGGAACAACATACCGTAAACATAAACGGCATGGACACTACATTGAAAGCCCGTGGACGACACGATCCATGCGTATTGCCACGCGCCGTGCCCATCGTGGAAGCCATGGCAGCACTCACATTGCTGGATTTCTACCTGATAGACAAGACCACTCAACTGTAAGTTTCTTCCCTATCCCTCCCTCACAGGGAGGGAACAAAGGGAAATCCCTTAACAACATATCGACATCCATGCTTAAAGACTACATTGCAGACAATGAAGCGCGCATGTTGGAAGAGCTATTCTCGCTCATCCGTATTCCCAGCATTAGCGCCAAACCCGAACACCACGATGACATGCTGGCCTGTGCCGAACGCTGGCGGCAACTGTTGCTTGCCGCCGGAGCGGACGAGGCCATGGTAATGCCTTCGAAAGGCAACCCCATCGTCGTGGCACAAAAGACAGTAGACCCGGCAGCCCAAACCGTACTGGTCTATGGCCATTACGATGTGATGCCCGCAGAACCTTTGGAACTGTGGCACAATCCACCCTTTGAACCGACGATACATGACGGAAGAATCTGGGCGCGCGGTGCGGACGATGACAAAGGGCAGTCGTTCATCCAAGTGAAAGCCTTCGAGTATCTTGTACGGCACAATCTGCTGACAACAAACGTAAAGTTCTTGTTCGAAGGCGAAGAAGAGATAGGCTCCCCTTCGCTCGAAGACTTTTGCCGTGAGCATAAGGAGCTACTGAAAGCCGACGTGATTCTCGTATCAGACACCAGTATGTTGGGAGCAGACCTTCCCTCGCTCACTACTGGATTGCGCGGGCTGGCCTACTGGGAAATAGAAGTGACTGGACCCAACCGCGACCTGCACTCCGGGCATTTCGGAGGAGCCGTGGACAATCCCATCAACGTACTGTGCCGCATGCTATCACGTGTGGTGGACAACGACGGGCGCATCACCGTACCCGGCTTTTACGATGATGTGGAAGAAGTGTCGCAGGCCGAACGCGACATGATTGCACACATTCCCTTCGACGAGGAGAAATACAAAGCAACCATCGGAGTAAAAGCGTTGGCCGGGGAGAAGGGTTACAGCACGCTGGAGAGGAACAGTTGCCGTCCCTCGTTCGACGTGTGCGGCATTTGGGGCGGATATACGGGTGAAGGCTCGAAAACGGTGCTTCCGTCGAAAGCATACGCCAAAGTGTCGTGCCGACTGGTACCTCACCAAGACCACCACAAGATTTCTCAACTCTTTGCAGACTACATACGTTCCATCGCCCCGGACACGGTGCAAGTGCAGGTTACACCGATGCATGGCGGGCAGGGCTACGTGTGCCCCATCACACTACCGGCATACCGCGCGGCGGAAGCGGGCTTTGAAAAAGCGTTCGGTAAGAAACCGCTGGCCGTGCGACGAGGCGGGAGCATCCCCATCATCTCCACATTCGAGCAGGTGCTCGGCATCAAGACGGTACTCATGGGCTTCGGGTTGGAAAGCAATGCCATCCACTCGCCCAACGAAAACATGCCGCTGGACATCCTGCGCAAAGGCATCGAAGCAGTAGTTGAATTTTACCTGGCATTGGAACGGGAAACGAAAACCGCACAGCCCCCACGCGCTTAACCTTGTCAGTAGGCCAAACCATAGGTAGTGCGCAGCACACGGAACTCCGTCCTGCGGTTCATGCCATTGCAAATCTCCTGCTGTTCCGGCGGGAGATTTGTAATGTACTCCTCCGTCAGCACGTCGCCTTCTTTAAGGAACGGAGCGGACTCCACGGCGTGTTTGTCCGCCACCTTGGGAGTAGTGCGTCCATAGCCTTTGGGTGTCAGTCGGTCGGGAGCGATGCCTCCTTGTATCAAGTAACGTACCACCGACTCGGCCCGGCGTTGCGAGAGGCGCAAGTTGTATTCGTCGCTTCCCCGGTAATCGCAATGCGCGGCCAGCTCGATGGTGACGGTTGGGTTGTCTTCCAGCAGTTGTATCAACTCGTCGAGCGCGACAGCAGATGCCGGTGTCAGAGCCGCGCTGTTAAATTCGTAAAAGATATTCTCCACCAACACAGGCCGTGTGATGGAAGGCAGGGCAAACTCCACGTAGTATAAACTGTCCTGAGCGACAGTCCCCGTGGCCGTCTCCTGCCGATCGTTCAGGTAGCCACGGCAAGAGGCAAGCAGGGCATACGACGTACCAGGAGCAAGTTCCTGCTCGAACGTCCCGTCATTCTTCACGTCAATCTTCAGATAAGTCCCGTCGTTCCCGGCCACGGTGACCAACGCATCGGGCAGGATATTGCCCTCGCGGTCGTACACACAGCCTTGCAACACATGGTGCACCTCTGGCAAATAAAAACTGTATATATGATCCCAGCCGCGCGCGTCGTTGCGGTTGGAGGAGAAGAAACCTTGGTTAGGATGCCCCGGTTCAAAGGTCATGCCGAAATCGTCTGCCTGCGAGTTGAGCGGATAACCCATGTTCTCCACCCGCCAATGGTTGCCCGTGCTGTCAGCCACGGCACGGAACAAGTCCAAGCCGCCCATGCCCATGTGACCGTCGGACGAGAAAATGAGCGCGCCGTCGGGTGCAAAGCCGGGGAACATCTCGTTGCCGGGTGTATTGATTTCATTCCCCAAGTTTTCCACATAGCCGAAGCCCTTGGCCGTGACAGCCGCGCGCCAAATGTCCAACCCACCCTGACCGCCGGGCATGTCGGACACGAAGTAAAGGAAAGCGCCGTCAGGCGAAAGGGCCGGATGTGCCACCGACGAGAGCGAATCCGCCGTGAGCACGCACTTCTGCGGCGCACCCCACTCGGCCGCCATGCGTTGCGACACATATATTTCAGCATAGGCCGGGGCATCGGGCAATACGCGGCAGCGGGTGAAGTACATCGTCTTGCCGTCGGCCGAGAAAGAGCAGGCCCCGTCCTCGTACTCGCTGTTCACCTCCGGCTCCAACGGCTCCGGTTTCTGCCAGCGGCCCCGTTCGTTGCGCTTGGCCACAAAGATGTCGGCGCTCTTCATACCCGTTATGGCGTTCAGTTCCTCGCCCTTGGCTTCGTTGCGCGTGGCGGTCAGGTACAGCACATCGGCGTCGCTGCCTGCATAGGCGGGCGAATAGTCGCTGCGGCGCGACAGAAAGATGGATTCCCGCTTCACCGTGTGGCGTGTGGGGTGCGCCTTGCATTCCTTGACCCAACGGCACGAGGCAAGCCCCTGCCTGGCCTGTTCCAGTCGCAAAGGCTCATGACCGGCGGCCTTTACAGCTTGCGGGGAAGTGGAGTCCGCATAAGCCAGATAGTTTTCGTAGTGTTCCGCCGCGACGGCATACTCGCCGTTCTTGCGCAACATCTCTGCCAGATGGAAATGCACGGCCGCATCGGGATAACGGTAACGCACAGCGTTCATGTACGCGCCCTTGGCTTTCAACGTGTAGTTGATGCGCCGGTAACAGTCGCCCTGTTTGTAGGCCAGCACGCCCCGCTGCGGCCGCTTCTTGGGCGAAGTGCGTGTGTAGGCCGTCTTATAATGCCGCGCGGCCTCATAATATTCGCCCCGCGCATAGCATTGGTCGGCACGGCGCAAGGTCTTGCCGATGCCGCACGACACGAACAACGGGATACACAGTATATATATATATTGACAAAACTTCATCCGTCCCTACTCTTTTCCACCGGCAGAAAGACTGCCGTTTTCATAGAAGCATATTCCCGCCTTGGGCGCAACGCGTTCCGGCCGTGAGCACAACACGTTGCGAGCGCGGACGCGACACGTTCGAAGCGAGAGCGCAACGTGTTCCGACCAAAAGCCCCTCACATGTGGCCTACAGACGCCACAAACACGTTAATATAAACTGAAAAAGCAGAAGTTTATTGCATCTTGCTTCCCTTTAAACTACCTTTGCAAGAAAGAAACCTTTAAGAGACCCATCATGAAAGACTTTAACATGCAGGCTGTCGGCCTGATGTCGGGCACCTCACTCGACGGATTGGATGTGTGTTGCTGCACATTCACAAAGCGTAATGGCAAGTGGACGTTCCACATCGACGCGGCAAGGGGATACACTTATCCCGATGACATGAAGCGGCTGTTGGGGACTGCCGCCCAGGAAATGAGCGCACTGGAGTTCGTGACCTTCCATAGTGCCTATGGAAAATTCCTCGGCGAACGTGTCAACGACTTTTTGCACGAGTTCGGCTTGCACCCCGACATCATTGCCTCGCATGGACATACCATATTCCACGAACCGCAGAAACGCGTCATGTACCAGATTGGCGACGGCGCGGCCATTGCCGCCGAAACACACATACCCACCGTGTCCGACTTCCGGCGACTCGACATCATGCTTGGCGGGCAAGGCGCTCCCTTGGTACCTATAGGCGACCGGCTGCTGTTCGGCGACTACGACTATTGTCTCAACATCGGTGGCTTCTCGAACATCTCGTTCGAGCAAGAGGGCAGGCGCATCGCTTTCGACATCAGCCCGGCCAACTACGTCATAAACCACTATTGCCGGCAAATCGGTCTGGACTTCGACCGCGACGGGGAAATAGCCCGCCGGGGCAGCGTGAAGCAGGACTTGCTCGACGAGCTGAACGCTCTGGACTTTTATCACCAAAACGGACCCAAGTCGTTGGGACGCGAATGGGTGGAAAGTGAAATCTACCCCCTGCTGGAACGACACGGCCTTCCGCTGGAGGACATGCTGCGCACGTATTACGAACACGCCGCCTGGCAAGTGGCCCGCGTGGTCAAGGCGCACCCATGCAACGGAGGCCAAGGCCGTATGCTGGTCACCGGCGGAGTAGCCTTCAACAAGTTTCTGGTGGAACGCATCGACGCGTTGTGTCCCTGTAGCATCGTGGTGCCGGAACGTCAAATCATAGAATACAAGGAAGCCCTGATTTTCGCCTTCCTCGGTACGCTCTACATGGCCGACGAGCCGAGCTGTCTGTCGTCCGTCACCGGAGCGGAAAGGGACAACATAGGAGGAATGCTTTTCAAGGTGTAACAAGTTTATGGCATAGGGCTACTATTCAAACGGCTTGCGGAAGGGGCATCCACTTCTCCACTCCGAGCAGCCGTAGGCCGTCTTGCCCTTAATGATGGTGCCTTTGCCGCACACCGGACAGGGTTGCCCCACGATGTCCTGGCTTTGGACTTTGGGGACGGCAACCTTCCGGGGGGCGCGTTTCTTCGGTTCCTTTTTCGCGGCCGGTGCCGTGCCTTTGGAGGCCGTCTTTTTCTCCGCTTTCAGCGGAGGTGGGGCTTGCACCGTAATGCGGCGGTTGCTACGGTCGGCCATCACCTCGGCCACAATCTCTTTCACCATCTGCTTCAGCTCGTCTAAGAAGCGGGCGGCAGGATAAGCACGCCGCTCTATCTCGCGCAGCTTCTTCTCCCACAGGCCTGTCAGTTCGGCCGACTTCAACAGTTCTTCACGGATGGTCTGTATCAACTCCACGCCGGTAGGCGTGGCTATCAGGTTCTTCTTCTCCTTGCGGATGTAGTTGCGCTTGAACAAGGTCTCGATGATGGCCGCGCGGGTGGATGGACGGCCTATACCGTTCTCCTTCAAGGCATCGCGCAATTCGTCGTTGTCCACCAATTTGCCCGCCGTCTCCATGGCACGTAGCAAGGTGGCCTCGGTGTAAGGGCGGGGAGGCTGTGTCCACTTCTCTACAAGGTCGGGCACATGGGGGCCGCTCTCCCCTTTGACGAAAGCCGGAAGCTGGCGTTCATTTTCTCCCTCTTTGTCTTCATTATCACCCTGACGGGAAGTCGAGGAGAATATCACACGCCAACCCGGTTCCAATATCTGCCGCCCGCTCGCCTTGAACAGAATACCTTCCACCTCGCCGGAGATGGTGGTCGTGGCAAACTTGCAATCCGGATAAAACACGGCAATAAAACGACGAGCCACCAAATCGAAGACACGGCGCTCCATGTCCGACAGATTGGCCGACGATTGTCCGGTAGGAATGATGGCGTGATGGTCTGTCACCTTGGAGTTGTCGAACACCTTTTTGGATTTCAGCAAGGGCGCACCTTTCAACGGTGCGGTGAGGGCCGCATAATCGCGCAACCCGGCCAAAATGCCCGGGCACTTCGGATAAATGTCGTCGCTAAGGAAGGTGGTGTCCACACGAGGATAAGTAGTGACCTTCTTCTCGTACAACGACTGGATGAGCTTCAACGTCTCGTCGGCCGAATAGGCGAACTTACGATTACACTCCACCTGTAAAGAAGTCAGGTCGAACAGGCGGGGCGGAGCTTCGCGCCCTGTCTTTTTGCTCACAGCAGTCACGGTGAAAGGAGCGCTTTTTATCCGTTCAAGCAAGACCATTCCTCGCTCTTTGTCGGTAATGGGTTCTATGCCTGGATTCTCGACGGGCTTCTCGGATGCCGCATCCGTCCCCTGCTTCTCTGCCTCAAGTACCAATTCTTCTTCACTCTTTTTCAATACGGCGGAGAAGAGGGTATCGCGGTAGACGGTTTTCAATTCCCAGTATTGTTTGGGCACAAAGTGTTCTATTTCAAGTTGCCTGTTGACTATGAGGGCCAACGTAGGTGTCTGTACACGGCCTATGGACAGCACTTGACGGTTCTGGCCATACTTCATGGTATAGAGACGCGTGGCGTTCATGCCCAACAGCCAGTCGCCTATGGCGCGGCTCAACCCGGCTTCGTACAGAGGCTGGAAGTCGGAAGCATCGCGCAACTTGGCAAAACCCTCGCGAATGGCCTCCTCGGTGAGCGATGATATCCAGAGGCGTTTTACCGGGCAGCGCGCCCCCGCCTTCTGCATCACCCAACGTTGAATCAATTCACCCTCCTGGCCGGCATCGCCGCAGTTGATAATCATGTCGGCATGTTGCATCAACTGCTCTATGACATGAAACTGGCGCTCGTAGGTAGGGTTACTGATAAGCTTGATACCGAAACGGGGCGGAATCATGGGCAGATACTCCAGCCGCCACGACTTCCATTCAGGAGTATACTCGTGTGGTTCCTTCAACGTGCACAAATGACCGAACGTCCACGTCACTTGGTATCCGTTTCCTTCTATATATCCTTCTTTCTTTTCTTTCGCTCCAAGCACGTCGGCTATGTCGCGCGCCACGGAGGGCTTCTCGGCTATGCAGACTATCATCGCTTCTCTATGAATTTCGCGAGGCAAAAATACGAAAGAAACGGCACATATCGGCATGAACGACAGCTCCACTTCATGATTTTCACCTTCTCAACGACTTCGGCAAAAAACAAAGCAAATCAGAAAGTAACTTTTCCTTTGTAGTAGTGAGGAATATTATACCTATATTTGCGGTCTCAATCAAATTTAGAAGCGGGATAATGGAACCAAGACATCAACGTCGCATATGTTTGTGGGCATCATTCATTCTCACAGGATAGATACTGCGACGTTTGTTTGTATCGCTTGCGACAGGACACGACACCTTTTCCGCTACGTTTATATATACTATATGTTGTATTAACCGGAAGCTGTTCTCAGGACGGCTTCACTAACGATAACCACACAATGAAAAGAGATGATCTGATTTTTAGCATTATCGAAAACGAGCATCAACGCCAGCTGAAAGGTATGGAGCTGATTGCTTCGGAGAACTTTGTCAGCGACGAAGTCATGCAGGCCATGGGCTCTTGCCTTACCAACAAGTATGCCGAGGGCTATCCTGGAAAACGCTATTACGGCGGTTGTGAAGTGGTAGACCAAAGTGAGCAAATCGCCATCGACAGAATCAAGAAGATTTTCGATGCAGAATGGGCAAACGTGCAACCCCACTCGGGAGCACAAGCCAATGCTGCTGTTTTTTTGGCCGTACTCAATCCGGGAGACAAATTCATGGGACTGAATCTGGCACATGGTGGTCACCTGTCGCACGGCTCATCAGTAAATACATCCGGTATCATTTACACTCCATGCGAGTACAACCTGAACGAAAAAACCGGCCGAGTGGATTATGACCAGATGGAAGAAATAGCCCTGCGCGAAAAGCCGAAGATGATTATCGGCGGCGGTTCTGCCTACTCACGCGAATGGGACTACAAGCGCATGCGTGAAATTGCAGACAAAATCGGAGCCATCTTGATGATAGACATGGCACACCCCGCCGGTCTGATTGCTGCAGGTTTACTGGACAATCCTGTGAAATACGCCCACATCGTGACCTCTACTACGCACAAGACGCTTCGCGGCCCGCGCGGTGGTATCATCCTGATGGGAAAAGACTTCCCCAACCCCTGGGGCAAAAAGACACCGAAAGGCGAAATCAAGATGATGTCGCAATTGCTCGACTCGGCAGTATTTCCCGGCATACAAGGCGGCCCGCTGGAACATGTCATTGCTGCAAAAGCCGTAGCCTTCAACGAAATATTGCAACCCGAATGGAAAGAATACGCCCTGCAGGTGAAGAAGAATGCCGCTACATTGGCACAAGCCCTGATGGACAGAGGCTTCTCCATCGTATCCGGCGGTACGGACAATCACTCCATGCTGGTAGACCTGCGCACCAAGTATCCCGACCTGACAGGCAAAGTAGCGGAAAAAGCCTTGGTGTCGGCCGATATTACTGTCAACAAAAACATGGTGCCGTTCGACACCCGTTCAGCTTTCCAAACTTCAGGTATCCGTTTAGGTACACCTGCCATTACCACACGTGGTGCCAAAGAAGACCTGATGCTTGAAATAGCAGAACTGATCGAGACCGTACTTTCCAACGTAGACAATGAACAGGTAATCGCCAACGTTCGTGCCCGTGTCAATGAAACGATGAAAAAGTACCCGCTATTTGCTTATTAAAAATAAGAGACAAGAAAACAAGAATACCTTGACTGCCGGCATCTATGATGTCGGCTGTCTTTATTTTACCCATCATTACCTACAAAAACATCTCTATACAACAATAATATTTCTTCAAACAGTCCTTTCTACATTTTTCTGCCAATAGCCTTTTAATTTTCTTATCTAAATTAAAAATAGCTTGGCCATATAAAATGAAAGCTCTACCTTTAAAGCACTAAAAGGCAACACAAGAATAATAATCAACAATACAATGCGGAATATGCTTATCAACCTAATAACGTTTGCTTCTTATTTACATAAACAAGCTTCTGTCCGCAATTCTCATGAAGCTGTACTAACGGAATTAGAGAAATACTTCACACTCAATTTTGTTGATTACAAGGACATGGGGAGTCTTTCTAAAAAGGACTTCAGCATCGTGTTCATAGCTACAGGAGGAGTGGAGCGACTTATCATACAACATTTCGAATCATTGCCACGCCCAACCATATTACTGGCCGATGGCATGCAAAACTCTCTGGCTGCCGCCCTCGAAGTATCAACCTGGTTGCGCAGACGTGGTATAAAAACAGAAATACTACATGGAGAGTTGGTAGAAATCACCAAGAGGGTATATGTTCTCTATAACATATTCAAAGCACAAAGCCATATCGCAGGAGCACGCATCGGAGTAATAGGTACTCCGGCAAATTGGTTAGTGGCAAGCCATGTGGATTACCTCCTTGCCAAACGCCGCTGGGGAGTGGAATACATGGACATCCCGCTGAAACGGATATATGAACGGTACAAACATACTACAGACGATGAAGTTGGAGGGTCTTGTGCCAAACTGGCTGAAAGAGCCTTAGCCTGTAGAGAAGCTAGCCCAGAAGACATGCTGAAAGCCATGCGACTATATCTCGCCATAAAGCGCATAGCGGAAGAAGAGAAGCTCAACGCCTTAACCTTAAGTTGCTTCAACATGATTAAAGACATCGGTACGACAGGATGCCTTGCCCTGTCCCTGCTGAATGATGAGGGTATTGTTGCCGGATGCGAAGGTGACTTGCAATCCATCTTTACCCTGCTAGCGGTAAAAGCCCTCATAGGGAAAGAGGGATTCATGGCCAATCCATCCATGGTAAACGCACGTACCAATGAAATCGTAATGGCTCATTGTTCCATCGGTCTAAAACAAACAGAAAGGTTCATCATACGTAACCATTTCGAGACGGAGACAAGCATAGGTATCCAAGGACTGTTACCCACAGGAGATGTGACTTTGGTGAAATGCGGAGGAGAATGCCTTGATGAATACTATTTAAGTACTGGCACATTGACAGAAAACACTAACTACCTGAACCTGTGCCGCACTCAAGTTCGGATAAAGCTTAACTCGCCCGCAGCTTATTTCTTGAATAACCCGTTAGGCAACCACCACGTCATGATACAGGGCAACTGTGTGCAGATGCTTGATGAGTTTTTCCAAATAAACGCATGCAAAAGGTGGGAGTAGCTTGACTGCCCACCCTCTTGCATGAATTGCTTCCCAATAAGAATACGTGTTATAACTCAACAATATCCTCCGGCGCAGGAGTTAGTTTTTCCAAGCCTTCGGTTGTCACTACCCATGAGTTTTCAATTCCCACGGGACCGATTTCCGGCAACACTATTTTCGGTTCAAGGGCAAAAACCATCCCCGGTTCCAACTCCTGCTTCATACGGGGGGCCAAGACAGGCATCTCGTTTATCTCCAATCCAATGCCATGCCCCACGAATTTGGCTTTCTGCTTTACACCCATAAAATAGTCGGCAAAGCCCGCCTTTTCCGCCATTCCCACAGCCATGTTATAAAGGTCTTCACAAACCGTCCCTGGTTTTGCCTGTTGCACAATAGCCTCTTGAATGTCCAAGCAGACTTGATGGGCTACATATGCCTTTTCCGGCAACTTCCCGACAGAGAACACACGGCTCATATCTCCCATATAACCGTTAAAATTCCCTCCCATGTCTACCATGATGCTTTGACCCGGTTGCAGGAAATCTCCACTCGCTCCACCTGGCAAGGAAGGATCGAGACCCTTTCCGCCTAAAGCAAAATCGTAAGGAGAGGGAACAGCCGCATTATCCCCGGCCAACAAGCTCCCCATGAATATCTCCATGCTCTGACCGAACACGCGAAAGATGCCCAAACAACCTTCCAAGCGCATGAGACGCTCTATTTCGATGGAAAACTGACGGTCTGTCATGCCTGTACGGTAAACAGAAGGTATCTGTTGATAAGCCTTGACATGAGCCATTCCCGAACGGCGGAACATCTCTATCTCCACATTGGTCTTAACAGAACGGGCTTGACGAATCAGCGCCGTACCACATGGCACCACTTCTGCTTCGGGGAAACATGCAGCTAAACGACAATATTCCCTGTACGGCAGTTCATCGCCTTCGAGCATCAGTTTCGTAGGCAACGAGATATCATTCTCTTTCAGCAAAGCGGGCAATTCCTCCGGTTTGCGGATAGAGTGAATATGTTCCCCTGCCAAATTACAGGGGCGTTTGACAAACAACTGCGCAGGAGCATGAAGCGGCAAATACAGGTATCCGCCAACAACACGTCCAAACGTATAAATAAGATTCACATTGCATGCGATAAGTGCTGCATCGATACCCTGTAGAGCCATCAGCGAGCGAATCTTATCACGCCTTAACTTCAATTCCGGTTGTAACATTTCCTTGCTGTTTATGTTTTCTGTATGCAAAGGAATGGATTTTTGTACAAACTTTCCCGAAAGTGAAATAAAAAAACGCAAAGAGGAGGCACAAAAAAAGAGCTGTCCGGGCCTTCACAGGCGCAGACAGCACAAACCACAAATACAAATACAACTAAACAAAGTTTCCTTTAAACAATCCCCTGCCCCATCATTGCATGAGCCACTTTCATGAAGCCTGCAATGTTTGCGCCTTTTACATAATTAATGTATCCGTCCGGCTCGGTACCATACTTCACGCATTGCGCATGAATGGCGTGCATGATACCGTGCAGTTTCTCGTCCACCTCGGCAGCACTCCAGCTGAGATGCATGGCATTTTGTGACATTTCCAGTCCGCTGGTGGCCACACCGCCCGCATTGACGGCCTTGCCGGGAGCATACATCATCTTGTGTTCTATGAAGAGGTCGATAGCTTCGGGAGTACAGCCCATGTTGGATATCTCGCCCACGCAAAGCACCTGATTGTCTATCAAGTGACGGGCATCGTCACCGTTCAACTCGTTTTGCGTGGCACAAGGCAAGGCGATATCCACCTTGACCTCCCACGGACGTTTGCCCGGCACGAAAGTAGAGCCAGGGAACTGTTCGGCATAAGGTTCCACCACATCGTTGCCCGAAGCACGAAGTTCGAGCATGTAGTCTATCTTCTCGCCGCTGATTCCGTCCGGGTCGTAAATATAACCGTCGGGGCCTGAAATGGTAACCACCTTGGCACCAAGCTGCGTGGCTTTGGTAGCCGCGCCCCATGCCACATTGCCGAAGCCGGATATGGCAACCGTCTTGCCCTTGATGTCGATACCTTTGGTCTCAAGCATTTGCTTTACGAAGTACAAACCGCCAAAGCCGGTAGCCTCGGGACGGATGAGCGAACCGCCGAATTCCAACCCCTTGCCGGTAAACGTTCCCGTAAACTCACGCGTCAGTTTCTTGTACATGCCGAACATGTAACCCACTTCGCGACCGCCCACACCGATGTCGCCGGCCGGAACGTCCATGTCTGGTCCGACATGACGCCATAACTCCAGCATGAATGCCTGGCAGAAACGCATGATCTCAGCATCGCTCTTGCCACGTGGCGAGAAATCGGAACCGCCTTTCGCGCCACCCATCGGAAGGGTGGTAAGCGCGTTTTTAAACGTCTGTTCAAAACCAAGGAACTTCAAGATGGACAGGTTGACCGAAGCATGGAAACGCACACCGCCCTTGTACGGGCCAATGGCATTGTTAAACTGCACGCGATAACCCAGATTGGTCTGTACTTCACCTTTGTCGTCCACCCATGTGACGCGGAAAGTGAAGATACGATCCGGTTCCACCAGACGTTCTATGATTTTTGCTTTTTCAAATTCGGGGTGTTGGTTATACACTTCCTCGATAGAAAGAAGAACTTCTTTCACGGCTTGGAGATATTCCAATTCGCCGGGATGTTTAGCCTCCAAGGAGGCCATGATACGCTCAATGTTCATGATATTTCTTTTTTAAAGAACGACACTCGGGTTAATATCTGCCGCCGGATACAAAATGTCAGCAACAGACATTGCAAATATAGGAATATTTTTCATGGCACGCACCAAGAAGGATTATATTTTGTTTTTTTAATACTAAAACGTCATTTGCACCCGACTTCGTACAAATACGGGGAATATGGCGCGGGGAGTGACGATTTTTCCGATATTCGGACAGTTTGTCTTCATGTCCCATACCAGTCCTCCTGCAGATAGGCTAACAAAAATTACTGAAGTGAAAAAACGCAGCCTCCTCGCTTAAAATAGCTTGCATTGGTTTAAAAGGCGCGCACATTTTGACAGCATCCCCGCCCGGGGCACATGCTTTGCAATAAGTATGGCGAACTTCGGAAGCGGAGACGCGGAAGAGGCGAAAATGAAATTTATAATATGTACAACAATTAAAAATAGGAGATTACAACTATGATGCCGACTAAAAGAAACTACAATCAGAACTGGTTACCGAGTATTTTCAACGACTTCTTCGACAATGACTGGATGGTAAGGGCCAATGCTACGGCACCTGCAATCAACGTCATTGAGAGCGACAAGGATTACAAGGTAGAACTTGCAGCCCCGGGCATGACGAAGGACGACTTCAACATCCACTTGAGTGAAAACAACGAGTTGGTGATAAGCATGGAAAAGAAGAACGAGACCAAAGACGAAGACAAGGCTAACAAGCGTTATCTGCGCCGCGAGTTCTCGTACACCAAGTTCCAACAGAGCTTGATCCTGCCGGACGATGTGGAAAAAGACAAAATCAACGCCAACGTCAACGATGGTGTACTGACCATTGAGTTGCCTAAGCACATGCCCGAAGAGAAAGCAAAGGTAAACCGTGTAATTGAAATACACTAAAAAAGGACGAACCGGCTTTGCCGCCGGTAAGTGCCGCACTACATGGCGTGTGTTCCCGCTAGGGAGGAATTACCTCCACACAGCGTGGGACACACGCTTTTTTCATGTCTGCACATCCCCTACCCGAATGCAGTACAACCGCCTAATATTCAAGCCATAGGCGCGACACGTTGCGAGCGCGTCCCGAACGTGTTGCAAGCGCGTCCCGTACACGTTGCGAGCAAGAGCGGAACATGTAGGGAACAATCACCCGACACACATCCGCATAAAACCCCGCACATATTTGGACGGGACATGGCCAATCACTATATTTGTGGCCGCTAAAGGAGATTCTTCCCGCATACTGACAGAAGATGGAAAAAACAAGGCGCATCGCATACCTGTTGCTCGTTGCCGGCATCATGATGCTGGCCATGCCTGCCATTCCCCATCATCACCACCAGAACGGCCTGCCTTGCATGAAGAACGACATGACAAGCGAATGCTGCGGCCACTCGTCCGCACAGGACAAGAACCATGCCTGCAACGGAACCGCCTGCGTGGCCATGCAGGAATTCACGGAAATCAATACGGCAAAGAGCCACACAGCCGCGCACGACATTGCATATACAGACATCCTATTCTTCTTGGCGGTAACCGCCATGCCGCAGGCAGCGGCCTGCACACAGGCGCAACCGCACAATCTCTACATAGAAAGCCTCCACGACAGGCATACGGCCCATGCCGCAGGACGGCGTGCGCCCCCTTGCCAGCAAGCCTGACCCATACGGATTCCGCACACAGCCCTGTCCGTATCCACACGCCATTGCAACCGGGTTGCAATGGCTGCTGACTACATTTGCACCCGGATAAACAAACAAAGAAAACAAAAAACATATCGCATCATGAGAAAATACATTTTCATGGCGTCCGCGCTGCTATTCATGCTGGCCGCCTGCAACAACCACTCCGGCCACGAGGCCGACGGGCATGACCACCAGTCCGAAGTACACAACCACGGAGAAGAAGACCACTCAGGCCATAGCGAGGCCGAAGAAAGACATGCACACGCAGAAGCCCACGACCACACCGCCAAGGGCAACGAAATAGTACTGTCGGCGGAAAAAGCAAAAGCCGCAGGCGTGGAAGCCCGCATTATCGAACGGGAAGACTTCTGCCAAGTGATACGCACCGGCGGGCAGGTGACCGCCGCACAAGGTGATGAACGGGTGGCCGTAGCACCAGTAAGCGGCGTGGTGTCGTTTACCCGCCAAGTGACGGAAGGAATGCGTGTGGCCGAGAATGCGCCGCTGCTCGTCCTGTCGTCCGACAAAATTGCCGAGGGAGACCCAGTAGAAAAGGCCCGTGTGGAATACGAAGTGAGCAAACAGGAATACGAGCGCATGCAGAAACTCTCGGAAAGCCGCATCGTGAGCGAAAAGGAACTGGCCCGCGCCAAGCAGGCTTATGAAAATGCCCGCATAGCTTATGAGGCCATAGCGAAAGGCGAAATACCCGGTGGCCTGCAAGTGATGTCGCCCATGGCCGGATATGTGAAAAACCTGCTGGTAAAAGAAGGCGACTACGTAAGCGTAGGGCAACCTTTGGTCACCATAACCCGCAACAGGAAACTCTTCCTTCGTGCCGACGTGGCCGAGCGGCATTACGCCGAACTGTCCCGCATCGCCGACGCCAACTTCTGTACTACATATAATAATAAGGTCTATAGCGTAAGCGGCCTCGGCGGACGCCTCCTGTCATACGGCAAAGCGGCCGGAGACGCAAGCGGATACGTGCCGGTAACGTTCGAACTGGAGAACCGGGGCGACATCGTGCCCGGCTCGTTCGTCGAAGTGTACTTGCTGGGAGAACCCATAAAAGACGTAATAACATTGCCGCGCGAAGCCTTGACGGAAGAACAAGGCAACTTCTACGTATATCGCCAACTGGACGAGGAATGCTACGAAAAGCAACCCGTCACCACGGGCGGAAGCGATGGTGCCAAGGTGCTGGTGCTCTCCGGAGTGAAAGAAGGAGACCGCATCGTGACGCGCGGGGCATATCAAGTGAAACTGGCATCGGCATCCAACGCCATCCCGGCACATACGCACGAACACTAAGCAAGGGAGGAGGAAACAGTCATGCTTAACAAGATAATACACTTTTCCCTGCACAACCGCCTGCTGGTACTGGTGGCATCCATGCTGCTGCTCATCGGGGGAAGCTACACGGCGATGCACACCGAGGTAGACGTGTTCCCCGACCTGAACGCGCCAACCGTCGTGGTGATGACCGAAGCGGGCGGCATGGCCACCGAAGAGGTGGAACAACTTGTCACCTTCCCCGTGGAGACCGCCGTAAACGGGGCTACCGGAGTACGACGCGTACGCTCTACGTCTACCCACGGATTCAGCGTGGTCTGGGTGGAGTTCGATTGGGACACCGACATCTATCTCGCGCGGCAAATCGTGAGCGAGAAGCTCGCCGCCCTAGGCGACGCGTTGCCACAAGGCGTGGGCACTCCCACCATCGGCCCGCAATCGTCCATACTGGGCGAAATGCTTATAGTGGGACTGACCGCCGACTCTACTTCGATGCTCGACCTGCGCACGTTGGCCGACTGGACCATACGTCCTCGCCTGCTCTCCACCGGAGGTGTGGCGCAAGTGGCCGTGCTGGGCGGCGACATCAAAGAATACAGGGTGGAAATCGACCCAAGACGCATGCAGCAACGCGGAGTAACGCTCAGCCAAGTGCTGGAAGCCACGCGCGGCATGAACCTCAACGCCAACGGCGGAGTGCTGTATGAGTGGGGCAACGAGTACATAGTGCGCGGGCTGACGGCCACAGACCAAGCCGGGGAAATGGGACGCGCCGTGGTCAAGGCTCCCAACACACCGGGAGGAACACCGGTGTTGCTCGGCGATGTGGCCGACATAGGCATCACGGCCCGTACGCCGAAGCTGGGAACTGCCTCGGAAAGGGGGAAACCGGCCGTGCTGCTTACTGTGACGAAACAGCCGGCCACCAGCACGCTCGAACTGACAGGGAAGCTGGAAGCCGCGCTGGCCGACTTAAGCAAGAACCTGCCCGCCGACGTGCACGTCTCCACCGACATCTTCCGGCAAAGCCGCTTCATTGAAAGCTCCATAAACAACGTACAGAAGTCTTTGTTCGAAGGGGGTATATTCGTGGTCATCGTGCTCTTCCTGTTCTTGGCCAACGTGCGCACTACGCTCATCTCATTAGTCACGCTCCCGCTCTCGCTGCTCGCGTCGCTGCTGGTGCTGCACTACATGGGACTCACCATCAATACCATGAGTTTGGGCGGCATGGCCATCGCCATCGGGTCGTTGGTAGACGATGCCATCGTCGATGTGGAGAACGTCTACCGCCGATTGCATGAGAACCTGCGTCTTCCTGCGGAAGAACGGCTTCCCATGCTCGAAGTAGTGTTCCGCGCATCGCGCGAGGTACGCATGCCGATACTAAACTCCACGCTCATCATCATCGTCAGCTTCGTGCCGTTGTTCTTCTTGAGCGGAATGGAGGGACGCATGCTCGTTCCGCTCGGCGTAGCCTTCATCACGGCTCTTGCGGCCTCCACGCTGGTAGCCCTTACGGTAACGCCCGTGCTCTGCTCATATCTGCCGGTCGGCAAGAAGCTGAAGCAAAATACCTCCCACAATGAAACACATACCGGCGAATCGCGTGTGGCCGCGGCCTTGAAGAAGGTCTACGCCACCCTCTTGGAGAAAGCCCTGATACACCGAGGCTGGGTGATGGGCTGTACGCTGGTGTTGTTCGTCACCGCGTTGGGCCTGTTCTTCACGCTGGGACGCTCTTTCCTGCCGCCATTCAACGAAGGTTCGTTCACTATCAACGTGTCTACGTTGCCCGGCGTATCCCTCGACGAGAGCGACAGCATAGGTCGCCGAGCCGAAATGCTTCTGCTCGGCATCCCAGAGATACAGACTGTAGCCCGGAAGACAGGCCGTGCGGAACTGGACGAGCACGCATTGGGCGTAAACGTCAGCGAGATTGAAGCCCCGTTCGAACTTGCCGGACGCTCGCGCGAAGAACTCACGGCCGAAGTACGCGCCAAACTCTCCACCATCACGGGAGCCAACATAGAGATAGGCCAACCCATCAGCCACCGCATAGATGCCATGCTGTCGGGCACACAGGCTAACATTGCAATCAAGCTCTTTGGCGACGACCTGACCCGCATGTACATGTTGGCAAACGAGATACGTGATGCCATAGCCCCCATCGATGGCGTAGCTGACCTCATGGTGGAGCAACAGATTGATCGGCCCCAACTGGTCATCACTCCCCGCCGGGAGGTACTGGCACGCTACGGCATCACCATGCCGCAATTCAACGAATATATTAACGTGTGCCTGGTAGGGGAAGCTGTGGCCGAAGTATACAAAGAAGGGCGACGCTTCGACCTCGTTGTACGTGCCCGCCATGACTTGCACGACAGCATGGAACGCCTGCGCGACATGATGGTCGATACGGGTTTGGGCGACGGTTCGTGCGTGCCGCTGGCTTCGTTGGCAGATATCCGCTCCGCCAGCGGACCGAACAGCGTGAGCCGTGAGAATGTGAAACGAAAGATCGTCATATCGGCCAACGTGGCCGGTCGCGACCTACGAAGTACGGTAAACGACATACGTGCAAAAGTGGACGAGGACATCACTCTGCCCGAAGGCTACCATGTGGAATATGGTGGCCAGTTCGAAAGCGAGCAGGCGGCCAGCCGCACGCTGTTGCTCACCTCGTTGCTCTCCATCATGGTCATATTCCTCTTGCTGTACAACGAGTTCCGCAACGCGAAGGAGAGTGCCATCGTGCTGCTCAACCTGCCATTGGCCCTCATAGGCGGCGTGTTCGCGCTGCTGATGACCACGGGTGAGGTCAGCATTCCGGCCATCATTGGTTTCATCTCGCTGTTCGGTATCGCCACGCGCAACGGCATGTTGCTCATAAGCCATTACAACTACCTACAGCAAGAAGAGGGAATGGGCGTACGTGAAAGCGTGATGCGTGGTTCGCTGGACCGTCTGAACCCCATCCTGATGACAGCCCTTTCAAGCGCGCTGGCACTCGTGCCGCTGGCCGTGGGAGGCGACTTGCCCGGCAACGAGATACAAAGCCCCATGGCCAAGGTGATATTGGGTGGACTGCTCACATCCACGTTCCTCAACGGGTTTATCATTCCCATTGTCTACCTGTACATGCACTCCGGCAAACGTGCCGTAAGTGTACCCGCAGGCAATGAGGGACACTCACTATAACCATAGGCGGGAGGCGCGGCATGCCTCGCTTCCCCCTATACATTATATATATCATACAGAAACTAAAGAGAGATTATGAATATATTCAGTAAACACCGCATAGCAATGCTCCTCACAGGAATTACCTTCGCCGTGGGAGCACAGGCGCAAGAAGGCCTGGATGCCATGCTCCGCCAGATAGAGACAAACAACCGGACTTTGCAGGCGCAACACAACCAAGCCGACGCGCAAAAGCTGGAAACACAAGCTGCCAACAATTTGCCCGACCCAACGCTGTCTTATTCGCATCTGTGGGACTCGGACGACAAGAACATCACCGTGGGCGAACTGGTCATCTCGCAAGGTTTCGACTTTCCCACCTTGTATGGCGCGCGTGCCCGCCAAGGACGTACGCAACGGCTGGCCATCGACGCACAAACCGCCGCGAAACGGCAGGACATCTTACTCCAAGCCAAGGAAGTGTGCCTTGACATCGTGCTCTACCACAACATGCAACAGTTGCTCGACGAACGCCTGCACCAAGCCGAACAACTGGCCGAGCTGTACGAACGCCGCCTTGCTACAGGCGACGCCTCGTCTCTTGAGACCAACAAAATCCGTCTTGAGCTGCTGAACGTGCGGACCGAAGCGCGCAACAATGCCTCCGCCCTGCATGCCAAACTGCAAGAGCTGTCCGTGCTGAACGGCGGCGAACCGCTTGCACCGGGCCGTCCGCCCATGGAAGGACAGCTTCCTGGCCCTGCCGCGCTGGGTCTCACGGATTATACCCCCGTGCCCCTGCCCGCTGACTTCGCCGCCGTGTGCCCCGAACTGCTGGCCGCCGACCCCGCGCTGCAAGCCATGGAGAACCAACGCCAGGCCGACCGCCGCCAAATAAGCATCAGCAAGCAGGGATGGCTACCCAAACTGGAATTGGGCTACCGGCGAAACACCGAGACGCGCCACCCGCTGAACGGTATTGTCGTAGGGTTTTCCTTCCCCTTGTTCGAGAACCGTACCAAGGTAAAGACGGCCAAAGTGCAGGCCTTGGGCACGGAACTGCTCAGCAGCAACGCGCGCCTGCAAGCCTCATCCGCCTTGTGGCAACTGTATGACGAGGCGCGCAACCTGCACGCTTCCATTGAAGAATACAAGCAGACACTTGCCTCGCAGCGAGACCTCGAACTGTTGCGCCAGGCCCTTGACGGGGGACAAATCAGCATGATAGAGTATTTCGTGGAAGTCGCTGTCATCTACCAGAGCAAGGCTAACCTGCTACAACTGGAGAACCGCTACCAAAAGGTGATGGCCCAGTTATACAAAAGCCGGTTGTAACGACCTGGCACAGCAACCATATAAAAAGGACATGCCCCTTTGCCAAGCAATCATCGGCAAAGGGGCATGTCTGTCATTTATAACATATGGTACCTATTCCCCCGATAGCGGAAGCACACGCACTTCATCGGGCAGATAGCCGCTACGTATGCGCCACTCGGGCGGGTAGAGGTTGTTGGCGCGGTTGCCCACATTCTTCACGAAACCCAGAGGAAGCGAATGGTAGGTGAGCAGCACGAAACCGCGCGGCACATCACCATCCAATGCCACAGCCTCTTTGCGCAGGTAGGTAATGGCCATCTCATAGTCCACTTCCACACAGGGAAAAGCCTCGCGGCGCAAGGTCGTGCTCAGGGCAAGGGCATGGCAAGGTTGCCAGTCGCGCCCCTTAGGCTCGGCCAACGGAACGCCCGCCTGTACCACGCGAAGCACGGAACGAAGCCGCTTGAACGGTTCGAGATGCCCGCGGGGAAAGGCAAACACACCACCCGCCGAGTCGGTCAGCAGCTCGTAATCGTCGGGAACGGACAGCCAGCCGCGCAAGGCCGCCAGTTGGGCGGCAGCGGGTTGTACCGTGCGCGCGTCGCGGCCTTTCTGCCGGTTCTTCTGCCCGCGGTTGCGGGTTTCTTCGAAGGCTGCTGCATCATGGTCCGACACATCTTCCGCATCCGTTTCCTTGCGCATCAGGGCGAGGAAGAAACCCTCTCCCCGGGTGCGGTGCGGCAGGAAGCGGTATACAGGGAAATCTTCGCCGGGCAGCAGGTTGCCGGTTATGCCCCAGTCCGCCGGCACACTGGCCACGGGCAGCACCTCCGCGCCCAGTTCGTCCCTCATGCGGCGCACCTGCTCCTCGTCTTCGTGCCGATTGTAGGTGCAGGTGCTGTAAATGAACAGTCCACCGGGCTTCAGACAGGGCCAGATGGCATCCACAATGCGGCGTTGACGTTCCACGCAGGCATCCACGGCGACCGGGCTCCACTCGTCCACCGAGGCGGGGTCGCGGCGGAACATGCCTTCGCCCGAGCAGGGGACATCGGCCAGTATCACGTCGAACATGCCGGCCAGCGGGGCGAAGTCCGCCGGGTCGTTGTTCGTCACCACCACGGCGGGATGTCCCCACTTGGCCAGATTCTCCGCCAAGATTTGCACACGGTTACGCACCACCTCGTTGGCTACCAGCAGACTGCCTTCGGGCAAGATGCTGCGCAACAGCGTGGACTTGCCGCCCGGAGCCGCACAGAGGTCGAGCACCATGAGCGGATACTGCGGCATATGGCTGCGCAAGGCATGTGCCACGAACATGGACGAAGCTTCTTGCACGTAATACCCACCCGCATGAAATACCGGGTCGAAAGTAAAAGCGGGCCGTAACGGCAGGTACATCCCCTCCGGACACCAAGGCACAGGCATACCCGGTGGCACGAGGGCAGTCTTCAGGCGGTTCATGCGGATGCTCGCGGGCGGCTCTCCTTGCAACGCGTCGCACAAGGCGCGGGCTTCCCCGTCGCCCAGCAGGGTGCGGAGGCTGTCGGTAAAGGCGGTCGGCAATGTTGTTTCCATCTCTTATCTATTATGACAAAACACATGCAAAGGTAATAGAAAAAACATAAGAATAAAAAATGCAACCGCTACCCCCGCAGCCCCTCCCTGACCCTCCCCCGAAGGGAAGGGGATGCTGGGCATGAGGAAAGCCTCTCCCCCGCCCCCTCCCCCATAAGGAAGGGGAAAATTGCGATATATTGCGCTTTTGTCCGCAACATGTTGCGGCCTTGCCCGCAACGTGTACGGAGCGCGCTCGCAACATGTTCCGAGTACGCCCGCAACGCGTTGCGAATAACCCCACTATATATCAATCATTTATATGTGCCATACAAAAGGGAAATTCCCCACCAGTCCAGAGTCCCCTCCTCTTCTGGGGAGGGTTAGGGAGAGGCTGCTTTCAATTTTTTTTCGTTCCTTTGCAACCTGCGGCTCCTTTACTTCCGTCTAATACACAAACGAAACAACAAAAAGCATCTGAACAGATATGAAAAAGACATTACTTACATTGGCATCGGCCCTGCTGCTGAGCATCGGCGCACAGGCCACGAACCGCATCGTCACCGAAAACGATGAACAAGGAAACCTGAAACGGGTCATCGAACTGCAAGACAACGTGGTAAACGGCGACACCCTGACGGACACGCTGAGCATCACCACCTACGAAAACAGCTCGCCCGCCAACCGCGAAAGCTACTCCACGCGCTACAGCATGGAGTGGGACGATGATGACTGGGGGCCTCTTGCCTTCAACAAAATCATGGGAGGCACCATCGGCACGGCCATCATACTCTCCACACTAGGAGTCTGCCTGCTCTTCCTGTCGCCCATCATTATAATCATTCTGGTGTTCTACTTCCGCAACAAGAAGCGCAAACAACAGTACCGCCTGATGGAACAGGCCCTCGCAGCCGGACAGCCGCTGCCCGAAAGTTTCCTCAAAAAGGCCATGCCGTCGGAGAACGACATACGCGTCAAAGGCTTCCGGAATCTGTTCCTTGGCATCGGGCTGTTCATCTTCCTTCTCGCCCTGACAAGGGAAATCGGGCTGGCCTGCGTGGGAGCACTCATCTCGGCCATCGGCATCGGGCAGCTGGCCATATACTACACACGTCCCAAAAACAATGAAGGCGGACAGCCAAACGAACCCCGTCCTGACGGCAACAAGCAGGCAAGCGGAAACCAGGCCGCACCCGACACGCCGCCCGCAGCACCCGTGCAAGCACAAGACGAAAAGGAAGGAGAGGCCACGCCTAACGCATAAAAGAAATGGGCCAACTGAATGACATAGCGCTGGTCGCACAGGTCGTGGTGTTCCACAACACCAGGGCCTTCGACCAGCTGGTCAGGAAATACCAGTCGCCCGTACGGCGGTTCTTCCTGAACCAGACCTGCGGCGACAGCGAGCTGAGCGACGACCTTGCGCAAGACACGTTCATCAAGGCCTACACCAGCCTCGCATCGTTCCGCAACCTGTCGAGTTTCTCCACCTGGCTTTACCGTATTGCGTACAATGTATTTTATGACTATATTCGCAGCCGGAAAGAGACCGACGGCTTGGACACGCGCCAAGTGGACATGCAATGCAGCACGCAGCAACAAGACATAGGCCGGAAAATGGACGTGTACCGCGCCCTGTCGCAGCTCAAGGAAATAGAGCGCACCTGCATTACGCTGTTCTACATGGAGGATCTCAGTATAGAAAAGATTGCCGGCATCACCGGCTGCCCCGCGGGGAGCGTGAAAAGCCACCTGTCACGGGCAAAAAACAAAATGGCAACCTACTTAAAACAGGACGGTTATGATGGACGATAATGACAAATTGCTGGAACGCTTCTTTGCCGAAAACAAGCAAGAAGTGACGGACAATGGTTTCAGCCGCCGTGTCATGCAACACTTGCCGGACAACCGACGGGTGCTCCTTTCCCGGTTGTGGAGCGCGGTAGGCGGAGTGCTGGCACTCGTGCTGTTCTTGGCCTTCGACGGATTGCAACTCCTGACGCTCTACATCCCCGAACTCGTGCGCGAGACGTTCGGCTTCCTATTGGAGCAAAGCGCGGAAGCACAGGTAGACCCGTGCACGTTGCTTGTGGCCGGCCTCATCTTGCTGTATTTCGGATACAAAAAGGTGCTATCTCTGGCTTGAACAGCAAAAGGGGAATGCCCCTTCTTCCGGCAGCCTGCCCGCAAGGACTTTCTTAATAAAACAAAACAACGGGACAAACGGTAGCAATATTCGCTATATTTGCCACCCGTGAAACATATATGATTGAGAAAGTTTTGAGACACATCTTATATATCATATTAATGGCTTTCTCCCTTGTCTCTGCCCATGCGCAGGTCAAGGGAGATTCTATTATGCGTGCCTACCTGGCAAGCGAGGGCATCGCCGTCACGGGCAACAACAAAGTCACGCTGCTCACCGACGGACACGCCAAGTTTGCCGACATGTTCGAAGCCATACGCCATGCACGCCACCACATACATCTGGAGTACTTCAACTTCCGCAACGACTCCATTGCCGGGGAACTGTTCCGCCTGTTGGCCCAGAAAGCCAAAGAAGGCGTGAAAGTGCGTGCCATGTTCGACGCGTTCGGCAACTGGTCGAACAACCGTCCCCTAAAAAAGCAACACCTAAAGCAGATAAGGGAACAAGGCATCGAGATCGTGAAGTTCGACCCGTTTGCTTTCCCCTACTTCAATCACGCCTTGCACCGCGACCACCGTAAGATTGTAGTGATAGACGGACAAGTGGGCTACACGGGCGGAATGAACATCGCCGACTATTACATCAACGGCCTGCCGGAGATCGGTGCGTGGCGGGACATGCACATGCGCATTGAAGGCAATGCCGTACGCTACCTGCAAGGTATTTTCCTCACCATGTGGAACAAGGAGACAGGGCAACACATCGGCGGGCCGGAGTACTTCCCCGAACCGCCCGACTTTCCCGACAGCATTTCCTGCGACATTGCCATCGTGGACCGTGTGCCACGCAAAACCCCGCGTGCCATTGCCCGGGCCTACACGGCAGCCATAGGAAGTGCGCAGGAAAGCGTCCGGATAGTCAACCCTTACTTCGTGCCGACCAAGTCCATACGCAAGGCCATCAAACAGGCATTGAAGCAGGGAAAGACGGTAGAGATAATGATACCCTCCGTGTCCGACGTGCCGTTCACACCCGAAGCAGCCATGTACATCGTCCACAAGCTGATGAAAAAAGGTGCCCGGATATATCTGTTCAACGGCGGCTTCCACCACGCAAAAATCATGATGGTAGACAGTACGCTCTGCACGGTGGGTACGGCCAACCTCAACAGCCGCAGCCTGCGTTACGACTATGAGACCAATGCTTTCCTCTTCTCCCCCGAAACCAACGGCCAACTGAGCCGCATATTCGAACAGGACAAGCAAAACAGTACCCTTCTGACCCCTGAAATATGGAAACGGCGCTCCCCGTGGAAGAAATTCGTGGGGTGGATAGGCAACTTGATGACGCCTTTCCTGTAATTTGCAAGGGAATGCCGGACAAAAACGCTACCTTTGCCGCACGAACATCACATTCAATCAACCAACCATCAATAAAGCATCCGCACAATGAAGCAATACTTAGACTTGCTAAACCGTATCCTTACCGAAGGCGTGGAGAAAAGCGACCGTACGGGCACGGGCACTATCAGCGTGTTCGGCCATCAGATGCGCTTCCGCATGGACGACGGCTTCCCCTGCCTTACCACGAAGAAGCTGCACTTGAAGTCCATCATATACGAACTGCTTTGGTTCTTAAAGGGAGACACCAACGTGAAGTACCTGCAAGAACACGGAGTACGCATCTGGAACGAATGGGCCGACGAGAACGGCGACTTGGGACACATCTACGGTTACCAGTGGCGCTCGTGGCCGGACTACCGCGGCGGCTTCATAGACCAGATAAGCGAGGCTGTGGAGACCATCAAGCACCATCCGGACTCACGCCGCATCATTGTCAGCGCATGGAACGTGGCCGATCTGGGTAACATGAACCTTCCTCCGTGCCATGCCTTCTTCCAATTCTATGTGGCGGACGGACGGCTCAGCCTGCAACTTTACCAACGTAGTGCAGACACGTTCCTCGGCGTGCCGTTCAATATCGCGTCTTACGCGTTGCTGCTGCAAATGATGGCGCAGGTCACAGGGTTGAAGCCCGGAGATTTCGTGCATACGCTGGGCGACGCGCACATCTACCTCAATCATCTGGAACAAGTCAAACTGCAACTGACCCGCACACCGCGACCGTTGCCGCAGATGACAATCAACCCGGACGTGAAGAGCATATTCGACTTCCAATACGAGGACTTCCAACTGGTGAACTACGACCCTTACCCCCACATTGCGGGCAAAGTGTCGGTATAAACAAAGCATAACAACCCTTCAACACGCACCTCTCACATGCTGACACTCATTGCCGCCGTAGACCGCCGCATGGCCATAGGCTACCGGAACCAACTGCTTTTCTGGCTTCCGAACGACTTGAAACGCTTTAAACTCCTGACCACGGGACACACCATCATCATGGGCCGGCACACGTTCGAGTCGCTACCGAAAGGGGCATTGCCCAACCGCAGGAACGTGGTGCTGACATCGCAGGCAGGGATTTCCTTGCCCGGTGCGGAAACATTCCCGTCTTTGGAAAAGGCGCTGGCAAACTGTAAGGCGGATGAGCAAGTCTATATCATAGGCGGAGCGAGCGTGTACCGGCAGGCCTTCCCGCTGGCCGACGCGCTGTGCCTGACCGAAATAGAGGCCGAAGCGCCACAGGCCGACGCCTATTTTCCCACCGTCGACCCGGCCACATGGCACGAAACAAACCGGGAAACCCATCCTGCCGACGACAGGCATCCCTACCCTTACGCTTTTGTGGATTACATACGGCGCAGAGACTAATCTTCATCGCCCGCCAACACCGGAACCTGCCGCTTGATGGCTTCGTGGAAGGAAATCAGCGTCTCCGAACGGGCCAGCCCCAACGGCTGCAGCTTGTCGTGGATGATGCCGAGCAGGTGATGGTTGTTGCGTGCATACAGTTTGATGAACATGTCATACTTCCCCGTGGTAAAGTGGCACTCCACCACTTCGGGGATGGCTTCCAATGCCCGTGTCACCTCGTCGAACGAGGCCGGGTCTTTCAGGTAAATGCCGATATAGGCGCAAGTCTCATAACCTATCTTCTCAGGGTCTATGACGAACTCCGAGCCTTTGAGGATGCCCAGGTTGGTCAACTTCTGGATGCGCTGGTGAATGGCCGCCCCCGACACATTGCACGCGCGTGCCACTTCGAGGAAAGGGATGCGGGCATTCCCCGCTATCATTTTCAGGATTTGCTCATCCAAGCTGTCTAATTGGTGATGTCCCATCGCGGTTGAAGAATTAAAACATTATGCGCACGGACGGGCTGCACGCCCCCATGCAACGGTTTGCAAAGTTAGCATATTTCTTCAAGCTACCGTCATTATCGCGAATTTTCTTTACTGGAAAATCCATTCTGCAAGGCCATCGGGCGGAACATGTTGCGGCCGCGGCCGCAACATGTTCGGAGCACGCTTCCAACACGTTGCGAGCGCGTTCCCTACACGTTGCGCCCGAAAGCGGCATATAATGCCTTCTGGCGGGCCTCTAACGACGTATTTATACGCAGAAAAAACAGGTCAAACATCGGAGGTAACGCAAAAACGCTTATCTTTGTCTGCCGAATAAATTACAACAAGATGAAAAAGATTTTCCTGCTCATTGCCTGCCTGTGCGCCTCATTCGGCACGAAGGCACAAGTATTCGACGACTATTTCACGGACAAGACCCTGCGGGTGGACTACATCTTTGCGGGAAATGCCGCACAACAGTCCATCTATGTGGACGAACTTGTCGCGCTGCCGCAATGGGCAGGCAGGCGGCACCACTTGGCCGAGTTGCCGCTGGCCGGCAACGGGCAGATAGTCATGAAGAGCATGCAAGACAGCGCGGTCATCTACAAGACCTCGTTCTCGTCGCTGTTCCAAGAGTGGCTCGAAACCGACGAAGCGCAGGGCACGAGCAAGGGGTTTGAGAACACGTTCCTGCTCCCCTTCCCCAAACAACCGGTGCTGCTGGAAGTCACTCTCTACGACTACCACCGCGATGCCCGCGCCCGTATGAGCCATGTGGTAGACCCGCAAGACATCTTGATACATGCCAAACGCAACAGCCATGTCACCCCCCACCAATACCTGTACCGGGGCGGCGACCCGGAGCGTTGCATCGACGTGGCCATCTTGGCCGAAGGCTACACGGCCGACGAAATGGGCACCTTTTACGACGACGCACGCATAGCCTGCGAGAGCCTGTTCGGTCACGAGCCGTTCCGCTCGCTGAAGGAGAAGTTCAACATAGTGGCCGTGGCCAGCGCGTCGGACGACAGCGGGGTGAGCATCCCGCGCCTGGGAGAGTGGAAGCACACGGCTTTCAACTCGCACTTCAGTACCTTCTACTCCGACCGCTACCTCACCACCTCGCGCCTCAAGGCCGTGCACGACGCGCTGGCGGGCATTCCCTACGAACACATTATTATATTGGCCAACACCGAGGAATATGGTGGCGGAGGCATCTACAACTCATACACCCTGACCACGGCGCACCATCCGGACTTCCGCCCCGTGGTGGTGCACGAATTCGGGCACAGCTTTGCCGGACTTGCCGACGAGTATTTCTACGAGGAGGACATAATGACCGACGTCTATCCGCTTGACGTGGAGCCGTGGGAGCAGAACATCACCACCCGCGTGGACTTCGCTTCCAAATGGCAGGACCAAATACCCGAAGGTACCCCTGTGCCCACACCGCCGGCCGACTATCAACAGTACCCCACGGGACTGTACGAAGGCGGAGGCTACTCCACGAAGGGCGTGTTCCGCCCCGCCTACGACTGCCGCATGCGCACCAACCAGTATCCGGCCTTCTGTCCCACCTGTCAGAAAGCGATAGAGAAATTGATTCGCTTCTATACCGAATAATAAACAAACGAACATCAAAACCATATACCATATGCTGAAACTGCAACGCATCCATACTGCCGACAAGGAGCTGTACAACTTCATGGAAGAACTGATGAAACTCTCCTTCCCTCCCGAAGAATACCGCGACCTGAAACAGCTGCGCGAATATGCCGACACGAAGGACAATTTCTACTGTAACGTAATCCTCGAAGACAATACGCCTGTGGGATTCTTCAATTACTGGGATTTCGACACGTTCTACTATGGCGAGCACTTTGCCATCGCCCCGCAAATGCGCAATGGAGGCCGGGGAAAAGTCGTGTTGCAACACTTATGCGACACGCTGCAGCGCCCCTTTGTACTCGAAGTAGAAATGCCCGACGAACCGATGGCCATCCGTCGTATCGGCTTCTACGAGCGGCAAGGCTTCACCTTATGGCCGAACGATTACCGGCAGCCGCCTTACAAACAGGGCGACAGTTTCCTGCCCATGCGCCTCATGAGCTACGGCGACTTGGATAACGTGCGGGACTATGAACGCGTCAAGTCGCTCATCCACCGGGAAGTATACGGTGTACAAGACGGGCATTAACCCGCCCATGACAAGGCAAGCAATACAATTACTCACCTTAAATACAACTATCATGCAAAATGTGTATTGGAAAAGAACCACAGGCACGCTGATTGGTGCCATGTGGCTCTACACGCTGGCTGGCATAGCTGCGAGCATCGCAAGCGCGGTGAACTTCTTTGTAAATCCCTCCATGTTGCAAGACATCATGCAAAGCCTTATGGACGGAGAATTGCCCGGCAAGCCGGGCGTGGGAGACATGGTGGAGGATGTCTTCAACGTGCTTGTGCTCGTGGGTTACTACCTGTTCTTCCGTTCGCTCACGCGCTTCTCGCTGTTGCAGAAACATGCTCCCGACTGCGACCGGGTAGGCCGCGTCCGCACGGCTTACATCTTGATGGTCATAGCCCTGTTGGCCGGCTTCATCCCCCTCATAGGTTGGCTCGCCGCTTTCGTGCTGATGATTGTGGCCTACGCGAAGATGATATCCGGCTACGCAGGCCTTAAAAAGTCGCCCACGTTCCCTGAGGGAGCACGCCGGGGTGCGTCCACTCTGTTTGCATGTTCCATCTGGTTGCTGGTGGGCTACGTGCTGGGGGGCATTCCCGTCATAGGCGATATCATCGAGGGACTCATTGCGTTTGTGGTGTTCTTTGTCATGCTGTCCGCTTGGGGAACCATCAAAGCCGCCGCCCCGGACATGACAGCGGAAGAGGAAGCCGCATTCCGCGCAACGGAAGTACCCGTGCACAAACAGCGGCTGGGCGACGGGCTGGTGGCGTTCTTCCTCACCGTATTCATTACCCGCCTGTTTACCTTCATATACGATATTAGTTCGCTTGGATTTTTCTATGAGTGCGTCGTACAACTCATCATATTGGGCATTTTCATCTGGCTGCTTGCTTCGTTGCGTTCACGCCTGCACGTGGTTTCCCTGATTGGCCTCATCCTGATTCTGGTGAATGTACTGGAGAGCATCGTGGTTTATTCCTTCATCGCCTACGACCCGTCCTCTATCCCCACGCTACTGGGAAACGCCATCATCAACATATCAATGACGGTCGCTTACCTTGCGGGCATGATGTTGTTCGTATGGGGTTCCTACTGTAGCCTGGGCATAAAGGTGACGATAACGGCATACGTCGTGCTGTCGGAGATAGTGAGCAGGGCACTCCCCATCGTGACATCCGAATTCCTGTCGGAACTTGAGCCGGAAAAAATCAATATGGTATACAGGCTTACCATCACCGCAATAGCGGCCGTGTTCCTGGTGCTTACATTCATCTTCGTGTCGCTCTGGAAGAAAGAACCGGAGCGCACGGATGCAACCGCGACATACGTACACGCATAACCTCCCGCATACAGAAAGGGCGCGGCGTTACCACTTGGGTAGCACCGCGCCCTTTATAGCAATTCGCCTTCTGAATACAGCGATTACTTCACGGCATCGATGGCCTTGCAGATGTCGGCCGTAATGGTCTCCAGCGCACCAAGTCCGTTGATATGTGCGTACAGGCCCTCGTTTTTGTACCACTCTATCAGCGGCGCAGTCTGGCTATGATATACCACCAGACGCTTCTTGATGGTCTCCTCGTTGTCATCGGCACGGCCAGATTGCTGTCCGCGCAAGATGAGACGCTTCATCAGCTCATCTTCGGGCACGTCGAGGTCGAGCATCACGCTTACCTTCTGTCCGCGTTCGGCCAGCATTTGTTTCAAAGCTTCAGCTTGGGCTATGGTACGGGGGAACCCATCAAATATAACACCTTTACTGTCTTTGAAGCTGTCAAGCTTGGCAGCAAGCATGTCGATAATCAGGTTATCGGGCAAAAGTTGTCCTTGGTCTATGTAGCCTTTGGCCGTCTTGCCCAGCTCCGTACCGTTCTTTATCTCGGCACGTAGCACGTCGCCCGTAGAAATGTGATTAATACCGTATTGGGCAACGATTCTCTCGCTTTGTGTTCCCTTGCCTGAGCCGGGAGCACCAAAAATTACAATGTTCAACATGTGTCTCTGTATTTGTTTTGATAATAATGTGCACCATAAGCGGCAAGCAGACTTGACTTGCCTGCAACCTGCGTCTTACACCAACGTATAAATGTCCTTGTAGTTGCGCCCGAAACCGTCATAATCCAAGCCGTAGCCCACGATGAAGTCGTTGGGAATCTGCATGGCCGCATACTCTATGTCCAGTTCCACTTGCAGCTTGTCGGGTTTTACGAGCAGAGTGGCGATGTGTATCTCTGCAGGGTTCCTCGTACCCAGCGTCTCCAACAGACGTTGCATGGTCAGGCCCGTGTCCACAATGTCTTCCACGATGACGACCGTACGTCCGCTGATGTCTTCGTTCAGCCCGATGACTTCCTTGATGACTCCTGTAGACGAAACGCCCTGGTATGAAGCCAACTTTACGAACGAAATCTCGCAAGGGATGGAAATGCGCTTCATCAAGTCGGAAGCAAACATGAACGAACCGTTGAGCACGCAGAGGAAAAGCGGGTTCTTGCCGGTCAAGTCGCGGTTGATGGCATCGGCCACGCGTTCCACTTCTTTCAAAATGTCTTCCTCTTTGATGGAAACGGCAAAGGTCTTATCTTTGATTCGTATGGTATCCATATAGGCGCAGATATTAAAGTTGGCGCAAATTTAATGCTTTTCCCCCATTCGTCCTATGCCGCACGGTAATTTCTTTTCGACCGCGGACATATCGGTATTTCGCACGGTAGATACAGCTTTTACGCCTTGTCCTTGGCCACCTTAGGGCAAACACGTATCTTTGCTACAGCTTACAAAGCAAGAACAAACATATTAGCTATAACGCCTTATGATGAAAATACTTCCGACCGCCAGCATCAAGTTGCTCGATGCCGGCACCATTGAGAATGAACCCATCGCATCTATCGACCTAATGGAACGTGCCGCCCGTGCATTGGCGGAGGCCATCAGCACCCGCTGGAACACGTCTACCGCATTCACCCTTTTCGCAGGACCGGGAAACAACGGGGGCGACGCCCTGGCCGTGGCACGCCTGCTGGCCGAAGACGGATACCGCACAGAAACGTACCTGTTCAACATCAAAGGCAACCTGTCGCCCGACTGTGCCGCCAACAAAGAGCGGCTGGCGCAAACGCCGGGAGCCGTGCTGCACGAGATAACCTCGCAATTCACCTTCCCGAAACTCCGGGCAGAAGACGTCATCATCGACGGCTTGTTCGGTAGCGGGTTGAACAAGCCTCTGGCCGGGGGCTTTGCAGGCGTGGTGAACTGCATCAACGCCTCGCCGGCCAAGGTGATATCCATCGACATCCCGTCCGGACTGATGGGCGAGGACAATTCCTACAATATCCCGTCGGCCATTGTACGGGCCGACCTCACGCTGAGCCTGCAACTGCTGAAACTCTCTTTCCTGTTCGCCGAAAACTCCAAGTTCGTCGGAGAGTGGCAACTGCTGGACATCGGCCTGGACCGCGACACTTTGGAAACCCTCCCCACCGAATACTGTCTGACGGAGCGCACCGACGTGACGCCGCTCTTGAAACCCCGCAAACGCTTCGCCCACAAGGGCGACTTCGGGCACGCGTTGCTGATAGCCGGGTCGCAGGGCATGGCCGGAGCCTCGATTCTTGCCGCCAAAGCTTGTCTGCGCTCAGGCGTGGGCAAACTGACGGTACATGTGCCTTTCCTGAACAATGCCATCGTGCAGGCCGCCGTGCCCGAAGCCATGACGGAGACCGACCTTAGCGACACCTGCTTTGCCGCCCCTGTGGATACGGACGACTACGCCGCCGTGGGTATCGGCCCGGGGCTGGGACGTTCACCGGAAACCGTATCGGCCCTGCTCGACCAGCTGGACGGCTGCCAAACGCCGATGGTGGTGGACGCCGACGCGCTGAACATACTGGGCGAGAACCGTAGCTACCTGTCGCGCCTGCCAAAGGGAAGCATCCTGACCCCGCACCCTGCGGAGCTGGAACGGCTTACAGGAAAATGCCTCAACTCGTACGAACGGTTGCAACGCGCACGCGAACTGGCGGCCAATGCCAACGTACATATCATATTAAAAGGAGCTTACACAGCCGTGATCTCGCCAGATGGGAATTGCCGTTTCAACCCAACCGGCAATCCCGGCATGGCCACGGCAGGCAGCGGCGACGTGCTGACGGGCATCGTATCGGCGCTGTTGGCACAAGGACACGAAGCCGCAGAAGCCGCCCTGTTGGGGACTTACGTGCACGGACTGGCGGGCGACATGGCCGCCCGGAAATATGGCGAAAGAAGCATGACGGCAGGCGACATCATAGAGTGCCTGCCCTCCGCATGGCAAGAGCTGGGGAACGGGCACGAAGCATAAACCTGTACCCTTCCAGAACGTACTATATAGGGGCTTTACGCGCGACATGTTGCGAGCGCGCTCGCAACACGTTCGGAGCGCGCTCGCAACGTGTTGGAAGTTTGCCCGCAACATGTTGCGGGCAAACGGCCTTTCTACGGCCTTGCCGTCACGTGGAAGCAAGCCTGTTTTATCTCATATTTCACATAGCATTCTTCAGCCTTGCGCAAGTCGCGCAACACTTCGGCCAGCACCAGCTTCAAGGTATCGGCGCGCACGTCCTGCATGGGCCGCCCGTCGGGGTCTTCCACTTTGGCGAAGCGTTTCCAGCTGATGTCGAACGTCGTACCGTAGGCATGTGTGGAGTTCTTGCTCGCATTGGTATTGCCCCGGCGAAGGCGCTTCACATCATCGCCGGTACGCAGCACGGAGGTAACGATTATCTTGTTGGGGTTAAGCCCTTTCGATGCCAGCGAATCGAGGAAGTTCTGCCCAATGAGGTCGAGCAAATCGGCCGCCTGCGGCACAAGGTAAGGGATGGAATGGGTAAGCGAATCCACGGCATAACGCTCATTGTCGCCTATGCGCCTCAAGCTGCCTGACAACAATCCGGCCTCCTCGCGCGAGGCCAAAGGCTCTATGCCAAGTGTTTTTGCCGCTTCCAACTGGCGGCTGTTCAGGTCGCAAAACGTGCGGCCAAAGTTACTGACTCCACGAATGTTCCGGGGAGTGTTCATCTTCATCGAAGTATCTTTCCCCTTGCAGCCCGCAGTAAGGGACACGGCAAGGAACATTGCCGGCAGGGCCAACATGGCCAATTTCGGGTAACGCATGTACAAATTGTTTTTTCGGAGGGCAAAGATACGCCGATTAGGCCAAGGAGGAAAAGGGATTACCGCTTTTTTCTTGCTTCCGACCCGCCTTTACGCTATCTTTGCAGCCGGAAAAGGCCGCTGTAAAAGCGTCCGTCTCTCCAGAAAACAGATATGCGCAACCCCGAAAGACAACCATAACGTGCAACGATATTTCATGTACCTGTCATACGACGGCACGGCATACCATGGCTGGCAAATCCAACCGAACGGAACGAGCGTGCAGGAGAGCCTGATGAAGGCACTCGCAACCCTGCTGCGCCGCGACGTGGAAGTCACGGGAGCCGGACGCACCGATGCCGGGGTACACGCCTCGCTCATGGTGGCCCACTTCGACAGCGACATGCCGCTGGACGAGGTGCTGATGCAGGACAAGCTGAACCGCCTGTTGCCGCCGGACATCGCGGTGCACCGCCTGCGTGCCGTACGGCCCGACGCACATGCCCGGTTCGACGCTACTTCGCGCATGTACCATTACTACATTACCACGGCCAAGCAACCTTTCCTGCGCCAGTACCGTTGCCGTCTGTTCCACGCCCCCGACTTCGCGAAGATGAACGAGGCCGCACGCACGCTGTACGACTACACGGACTTCACCAGCTTCAGCAAGCTGCACACCGACGTAAAGACCAACAACTGCCGCGTGACGCACGCCGAATGGACGCAGGAGGACAAAGACACGTGGGTGTTCACCATCCGGGCCGACCGCTTCTTGCGCAACATGGTGCGCGCCATCGTGGGCACGCTGTTCGAGGTAGGCCGTGGCAAGCTGTCGGTTGAAGGTTTCCGCCGCATCATAGAGCAGAAAGACCGTTGCAAGGCAGGCACGTCGGCTCCGGGCCACGCGCTTTTCCTGGCGGACGTCACCTATCCGGAGGACATCTTCATGCAGCCGTAAACGGCAAGGAGAAAGGGCATCGGCGCATTTCCGGCATATAACCATCACAACCCGAATAACAGATACAACCATGTGGTTACTCTTAGCTTTTCTGTCGGCAGCCCTGCTGGGTTTTTACGACGTATTCAAGAAGAAATCGCTGCGCGGCAATGCCGTGTTGCCCGTGCTGTTTCTCAACACGCTGTTTTGCAGTCTGGTGTTCCTGCCCTTCATCCTACTGGGGCAGTTCGCACCGCACATGCTGGAGGGCACCATGTTCCACATGCCCCACGCCGGTTGGGAGGCACACCGGCTCATCCTCGTCAAGTCGTTCATCGTGTTGAGTTCGTGGGTGCTGGGCTACTTCGGCATGAAACACTTGCCGCTCACTATCGTCGGCCCCATCAATGCCACGAGGCCGGTCATGGTGCTGGTGGGCGCACTCCTGCTGTTCGGCGAACGCCTCAACCTCTATCAATGGATAGGCGTGGTGCTGGCCATCCTGTCATTCTTCCTGTTGAGCCGCTCCGGTAAGAAGGAGGGTATCGACTTCAAACATAACAAGTGGGTGCTGTTCGTGGTATTGGCTGCTGTGACGGGCGCGGCAAGCGGGCTGTATGACAAGTATCTGATGAAGCAGCTCGAGCCTATGCTCGTGCAGTCGTGGTACAACGTGTACCAGCTCTTCATCATGTGCCCCGTGCTGCTGTTGCTGTGGTATCCCAAACGGAAAGAGAGCACGCCGTTCCGGTGGGACTGGTGCATCATCGGTATCTCCCTGTTCCTTTGCGCCGCCGATTTCGTATACTTCTACGCGCTGAGCTATGAGGACTCCATGGTATCCATCGTCTCCATGGTGCGGCGTGGCAGCGTGGTGGTGTCGTTCCTGTTCGGTGCCTGGGTATTCCACGAGAAAAACCTGAAGGAAAAGGCCATCGACCTTGCGCTGGTACTGCTGGGTATGTTCTTCCTCTACTTGGGCAGTTGACAGGCGGAAAGTATTGGCTTTTCAGAATGTTCTCCGTATATTTGGCCCCTGTAAAACTGGTATAAGCTATTATGGCCGAAGACTTGTACGTGTCTCAAGGCACGAAAGAAGAAAAATACCGCACGCTATTGCCACAAGTGCGCGCGTTGCTTGAGGGCGAAGACTCTATGATAGCCGCCTTGGGCAATCTTGCGGCAGCGTTGAAGGAGACATTCGATTTCCTCTGGGTGGGCTTCTATCGCGCCGTTGACGGAGAGTTGCGTCTCTATCCCTTTCAAGGGCCGGTGGCCTGTACCCGGTTGCCCTACGGGCGTGGCGTGTGCGGAACGGCCTATGCGGAACAGCGCACACTCATCGTACCCGATGTGGATGCCTTCCCTGGACACATAGCATGCAGCTCACGGGCGCGGTCTGAAATAGTCATTCCCGTCTACTGCAAGCCACACGGAGAAGACGTTTCTGTAAACCCATGGGGCGTGCTCGACATTGACAGCGAACAGCCGGACGCTTTCGACAAGACCGATGAGCAGTACTTGGAAGCCATGCTTGCATGCTTGGACTTTACTGTACTGAATACACATAATATATAATAGAAAGGAACTATGAACGTAATGACATACCGCAAGCTAAAGTGCGCGTTGTGCGCCGCTGCCCTTTGTGGAACGTTTGCTTATGCGCAAGAAGCCAAGACGTGCTTTGTCAACATGCCCGACTCATTAAGTCCCCTGCTTACCGCTGTGAACCGCGCCGACTGCGTGGACTTCCTGGCCAGCGATATGAAAGCACAGGTGACGAACACGCTCGGCGGCAAGTCGGAAATGACGGAACTCACCGCCGACTACATCCGGATACAAACCACCGAACAAAGCAGTTGGCAAATGAAACTCCTCCCGCTGAACGACAGCACCAAGGTGATATGCGTGGTGCAAACCGCCTGTGCACCGGCCTGCGACAGCCACTTCAAGTTTTATACAACCGGATGGCACGAACTCCCGGCACAGGACTACCTGCCAGCAACTCCCGCCATCGCCGACTTCATTGCCGAAGCAGCCGACACGACGGACGTCTACGAATATCAGGATGCCCGCCGACAAGCAGACCTGCCGCTCTTCAAGGCCGAACTGTCCAAGGACGACACGTCGCTGACATTCATTCTCGCCACTCCCGACTACATGGCAAAGGACGCCGCCGAGAAGTTGAGGCCGTACATCCTACCGGCCTTGACCTATGCATGGAGAGACGGGCAATTCCGCAAACCCTGACAACCAACGCACCAACTACCGCGACGAGCCGCAACCGCTTTTTTATTCGCACCGTTTGTGCCGAAGTGTCGCGACTTCTCGCTATCTTTGCTACTCAAAGCGGATGCCCCTCTGCCATAACGAAAGGGGATGGCATACGGCGAATAGATTTGATTCTTATATTAACCCTTTAAAACTGAAACACAATGTTGATAAATACTTGGTTCGAATGCAAAATCCGTTATGAAAAGACAATGGAAAACGGAATGGTAAAGAAAGTGACAGAGCCATACCTTGTGGAGGCGCTGAGCTTTACCGAGGCCGAAGCCCGCATCATAGAGGAAATCAGCCCGTTCATGACCGGAGAATACACCGTGGCCGACATCAAACGCGCCAACTACAGCGAACTGTTCCCCAGCGAGGAGGAGGCAGCCGACCGCTGGTTCAAGTGCAAGGTGGTATTCATCACATTGGACGAAAAGAGCGGAGCCGAGAAAAAGACATCCACACTCATACTGGTACAAGCCGCCGACCTGCGCGATGCCGTGAAGAAGCTGGACAAAGGCATGGAGGGAACAATGGCCGACTATCAGATAGCTTCGGTGGCAGAAACCACAATAATGGACGTGTACCGCTACCAAGCGGCTTCGGACGACAAACCGGAGATGGAACAAGCTTCCAAATAACCCACTATACAACCATGGACATCGCAGGAAACCTGAAACGGATAAAGGCGGAACTCCCCGAAGGCGTGCGTCTGGTAGCCGTGTCGAAGTTCCACCCCAAAGAAGCCATAACTGCCGCCTACGAGACCGGACAACGCATCTTCGGTGAAAGCAAGGTGCAGGAAATGACGGCCAAATGGCAAGACCTTCCCAAGGACATAGAATGGCACTTCATCGGCCATCTGCAAACCAACAAGGTGAAATACATCGCGCCCTACGTGGCATTGATACACGGCATCGACTCGTATAAGTTGCTGGCCGAAGTAGACAAGCAGGCCGGCAAGGCTGGACGGGTCATAGATTGCCTGCTACAGCTGCACGTGGCACAGGAGGAGACCAAATTCGGCTTTCTCCCAGAAGAGTGCCGCACCATGCTGGACGAAGGGCAATGGAAATCCCTGCATAACGTAAGGATATGCGGACTGATGGGCATGGCCACCAACACCGAAGACATGACGCAGGTGCAAGCCGAATTCCGCCTGCTCCGCAGCCTGTTCGACGAGTTCAAGGACAGGTGGTTTGCCAATGCGGAGTGGTTCCGGGAACTGTCAATGGGCATGTCGCACGACTACCACGAGGCCTTGGCTGCCGGAAGCACGCTGGTGCGCATCGGAAGCAGCATATTCGGCGAAAGGCAATACTAAGCATAAGAAATCATTAACCAACCATACACCATCATCATGGCAACATTAGAAACCTCTTTTGCAGGGCTGAAGCTCAAGAACCCTGTCATTGTCAGCAGTTCGGGACTTACCGACAGCGCGGAAAAGAACAAGAAGTTGTGCGAGGCCGGAGCAGGGGCCATCGTACTGAAGTCACTATTCGAAGAGCAAATCCTGATGGAAACGGACAAGGCGCAGGATGCCTACGCGTCGCCGGAGGGAAGCGACTACATGGCCGCCTACATACGCCAGCACAGGCTGAGCGAATATGTGGCGCTCATAGCCGAAAGCAAGAAACGGTGCGACATCCCTATCATTGCCAGCATCAACTGCTACGACGACGCGCAATGGGTGGACTTCGCCAAACAAATAGAGCAGGCCGGAGCCGACGCGCTGGAAATAAACATCCTGGCCCTGCAGAGTGACCCGCAATACGCGTACGGAAGCTTCGAACAGCGCCACATAGACATATTGAAGCACGTGAAGAACACGGTCGGCATCCCCGTCATTATGAAGCTGGGCGACAACCTGACCAACCCGGTAGCCCTCATCGAGCAACTGTATGCCAACGGGGCAGCCGCCGTAGTGCTGTTCAACCGCTTCTACCAGCCGGACATCGACATAGAGAAGATGGAGCAGTCGGCCTGCAACGTGTTCAGCACAGAGGCCGACCTGCCGAAAGCCTTGCGCTGGACAGGCATCGCCTCGGCTGCCGTGCCCCGCATGGACTATGCCTTGTCGGGCGGCGTGCACACACCAGAGGCTGTGGTCAAGGCCATCCTGGCCGGAGCATCGGCCGTAGAGGTATGCAGTTCCATCTATCGCCAAGGACCGGCGGTCATCGGTGAGTACTGCGGCTTCCTACGTCAGTGGATGGAACGCAAGGGCATGGAGAGCATCGCGCAGTTCAAAGGCAGGCTGAACCGGGGCGACGCCAAGGGCGCCAGCACCTTCGAGCGCACGCAGTTTCTGAAGTACTTCGCCGCACACGAATAAGCAGACATACACCGGGGAGGCGCATTCCGCCTTTCCCTGTCATCTACTGGAAAGGGATGTGCCACATGTATTATGGCACATCCCTTTCTTTTTCACTCAAAAACAGCATATTACACAGCCATGTCCGCAACATGTACGGAGCGCGGGCGTAACGCGTTCGGAGCACGGACGCAACACGTTGCGAGCAAACACGCAACATGTACGGAGCAAAGCCCCCGTATAATGCCACGGGGAACGGCATTCCCGGCCGTCGGAAAAGCGGCGCAAAAGAAAGCGGGCACACGGCGATTGAAACGACATTTTTATGAAATACCGTCCGGCAAAGCGTGCCATTTTAAGGGAAAAGGCGTATCTTAGCCACCAAAATAGAAGTATACGACATGATAAACGAAGAACTGAAGAAGATTTACATCGCACACACCGGGCACGCGCCCGCACAGATAGACGAATTGCCCTCCTCCGGCTCCAACCGCCGCTACTTCCGCCTGACAGGCGACCCCACGCTGATAGGCGTGGCCGGCGAGTCGAGGGAGGAGAACCGGGCCTTCCTCTACATGGCCGACCACTTCAGGCAGAAAGGGCTGCCCGTGCCCAAGGTCTACATCCGTTCCGACGACGACATATATTACCTGCAAGAGGACTTGGGCAACACGCTCCTCTTCGACGCCATAGAGAAGGGGCGCAAGACCAGCGTGTTCGACGAAGAAGAGAAGCAACTGCTGCGCAAGACCATCCGCCTACTGCCGTCCATACAGTTCGCGGGCGCCGACGGCATGGACTTTTCCTACTGCTACCCGCTGCCGGAGTTCAACAGCCGTTCCATCTTGTGGGACTTGAACTACTTTAAATACTGCTTCCTAAAGGCCACGGGCATGGACTTCATGGAAGACAAGCTGGAAGACGACTTCCAGAAAATGGCCGACGTGTTGCTGCGCAGCAGCTCGGCCACCTTCATGTACCGCGACTTCCAAAGCCGCAACGTCATGATTAGGGACGGGGAACCTTGGTTTATCGACTTCCAGGGCGGCCGGAAAGGTCCCGTGTACTACGACGTGGCCTCGTTCCTGTGGCAGGCAAAGGCCAACTATCCCGACAGCTTGCGTCAGGAGCTGCTGCAGGAGTACATCGACGCGCTGCGCAAATACCAGCCGGTGGACGAGGCCTACTTCTACGCCCAGCTGCGCCACTTCGTGCTGTTCCGCACCATGCAGGTGCTGGGCGCCTACGGCTTCCGTGGCTACTTCGAGAAGAAGCCGCACTTCATACAGAGCGTGCCCTTCGCCATCGAAAACCTGCGCCGCTTGCTGCAAGAGCCCTACCCGGAATACCCTTACCTGAGCAAGATTCTGCAAGAACTCACCGAACTGAAGCAGTTTACCGACGACCTGCAAAAGCGCCGCCTCGTGGTGAAGGTAATCAGCTTCGCCTACAAGAAGGGAATCCCCGAAGACCCCACGGGCAACGGGGGCGGATTCGTGTTCGATTGCCGCGCCGTGAACAACCCCGGCAAATACGAACGCTATAAGCCCTTCACGGGACTGGACGAGCCAGTCATCCGCTTCCTTGAAGAAGACGGCGAGATACAGACGTTCTTGGAGCACGCATATGCCCTGGTCGACGCTTCGGTAAAGCGCTACATGGAGCGCGGCTTCACCAACCTTTGCGTCAGCTTCGGCTGCACCGGCGGGCAGCACCGTTCCGTCTACTCGGCGCAGCACCTGGCCGAGCACCTCAACCAAAAGTTCGGCGTACAGGTCAACCTCGTGCACCGCGAGCAGAACATAGAGCAGACTTTTAAAGCGAAGAACTGAAATGAAAGCCATGATATTTGCCGCCGGCATGGGCACACGCCTGCGCCCGCTGACCGACAGCATGCCCAAAGCCTTGGTGCCTGTGGCAGGCAAACCCATGCTGCAACGCGTCATCCTGCGGCTGAAGGAGGCGGGATTCCGCGACATCACCGTCAACATCCACCACTTGGGCCAGCAAATCATCGACTACCTCCATGCCAACGGCAACTTCGGCGTCACCATCCACATAAGCGACGAACGCGGGGCGTTGCTCGACACGGGCGGAGGCATACGCAAGGCACGTCCCTTCCTTGATGGCGACGAGCCGTTTCTGGTGCACAACGTAGATACCCTCTCCGACGTCGACCTGTCCGCGCTCTACCGCTACCACGTAGAGCATGGGGCCGATGCCACGTTGCTAACCAGCCACCGCACCACCTCCCGCTACTTCTTGACCGATGCCGACGGCCGCCTGTGCGGCTGGACGAACAAGTCCACGGGCGAGGTGCTGCCCAAGGAACTGGCTCCAGCCGATGCCGGCCGCTATACGGAAGAAGCCTTCAACAGCATCCACGTCATGTCGCCATCCATCTTCCGCTACATGGATGAGTGGGCCACGTGCGACCGGTTCTCAATCATTCCGTTCTACGTAGGTGTTTGCCGCAAGGCCCTTATACGCACCCACCCCGTAGACGGAGGCGTGTGGTTCGACATCGGCAAGCCGGAAACGTTGCACCAGGCAGAAGCCTACTACAACCGGTAACTCCACCACCCTCCACCTGTACATACAGGCGGGGAAGTCATCACCCCTAAGACGCATAGACATGAAGAAAGCGATATTCCTGCTCTACATACTCTTGCTCGCACCGCTGGCCATGCGGGGACAGTCCCCCCTGTCCTACCATGTCGAGGCGGGCATAGGTACCTCCTGCTTCTACGGCCATCTGTCAAAGAGCGACACGCGCATCGCCTACAAGGCAAGCGTAGGAGCCACTTACCTGCTACGGCCTTCGTTCGGACTGCAGTCGGGTGTGGAGGTCGTTTCCATCGGGGGGAAGCGACAAATATTGGATGTGAACAGCGGAAACATGAACTCCGTCTACCTGCAAGTGCCGCTGCTGGCCGAAGCACGCCTGCACTTCTCCAAAGACTACCACGCCTCCTTGGCAGCAGGCCCCTACATGGCCTTCGGCATCGGAGGAAAGACAAAAGGCACGATAGCAACCTCCAGCAGCAGTTCCTCGTCCGATAACTACAACTTCAGCATACCCACCTTCGGCAACCTCATAGACGGCAAAGCCGGCAGCAAGTACTTCGACTGGGGACTCCGGATAAGGCTGACGCTGGAATACAAAAGGTTCATCGCCGGGGCGGAAGTGCAAATGGGACTGCGTACGGTAAATACCCAGCTGCAATACGCCATAAACGGACTGGAAGGCTTCAATCCCAAGAATCTGGGTACCTTCTTCACGCTGGGCTACCGCATCTTCTAAAGCGAAGCCAGCATCCGCTCCTTGCGCTTCATCTCGGCAAGCACGCTGAACGTGATGGGAATGGCCAGCAGGAAAGTCAGCATATCAGCCACGGCCTGGCACATCTCCACTCCCTGCAATCCCCAAACATGCGGCAAGATAAAGATGAGCGGAATGAAGAAAAGTCCCTGACGCGCCGACGACAAGAGCGTGGCCCGCACGGGCTTGCGTATGGTCTGCAACATCATGTTGCTTATGATGACCCACGCGCCCAACGGATAGGTAACCAGCTGCCAGCGCAAAGCCGCCGCGCCGGTGGCCACCACAGCCGGGTCGCCCTTACGGAACAGCTCGACCACCTGCTCGGCACAGCCGAAGCCCAACACCGCACATACGGCAAGGAACGCCACACCGACCTTCACGCAAAACCAGAAGGCCTGCCGCACGCGGGCATAGAGTTGCGCCCCGTAGCTGAAACCGCACACGGGCTGGAAGCCCTGCCCAAAGCCAATGAAGAAAGCATTGATGAACATGCCGATGCGAGAGACAATGGACATGCCCGCAATGGCCGCGTCGCCATACTGCCCCGCAGCCAGATTGAGCAGGATGGTGGACAGGCTGGCCAAGCCTTGCCGTGCCAGCGAAGGCGTCCCCCCGCTGACAATCTCCTTGAGAAAGGCCAGCGTCGGGGTGAAGTTGCGGTAGCGGATACGTATGTTGCCCCCCCGACGACTCATGAAAAGCAGCAGCGTGAAGCTGCATACCTGACTGATGACCGTAGCCACCGCCGCCCCGGCAACTCCCATGTCGAACACGAAGATGAACAGAGGGTCGAGCGCGACATTGATGAACGCACCCGAAACAATGCCCACCATGGCATAAAGGGCGTTTCCTTGAAAGCGCATCTGGTTGTTCAACACCAACGAGGCCGACATGAAAGGTGTTCCGAGCAGGATGATGCCCAAGTACTGCTCCGTGTAGGGCAGTATGGTGGGCGTGGAGCCCAGCCACACGGAGAGCGGGGTGAGCAGCAACAGCCCAAGGGCCATGAGCACCAGCCCGCTGAAGAAGGCCAAGAAAAAACCCGTGGAGGCCATGCGCTCCGCATTCGCCGTATCTTTCGCCCCGAGACGCCGCGACATGTAGTTGCCCGAGCCGTGCCCGAAGAAGAAACCTATGGCCTGTATGACAGACATAAGCGAGAACACGATGCCCACCGCCGCCGTAGACTGGGTGTCTATCTTCCCCACAAAATACGTGTCCGCCATGTTGTAGAAAGAGGTGACGAGCATGCTTATGATGGTAGGGACAGCCAGCTTCATAATCAGCCCCGGTACCGGTGCCGTGGTGAGCTGACGGTAATTGTCATCGGCCGTATGTGAGAGGTGGAAGTGCATGGCGTATGATGATGGAATGTTCTGTAAGTATCGACAAAAGCGACTGCATGTCCGGAGCCGCGACCGGTTGCACGCCAGACTGTCCAGGCAAGTGGAGCAGGTAGCCCCGGCCGGTGTCTGCCGTGATGCGCACATCCAGGTTGCCGCCCACCACGGCTTCTATGCCGTTTCGCATCAGGGCGCGGCGAAGGGGTTCGAGCAAAGACTCATCGCCATCTACGGAAACCTGCCGGCTGCAATCCATCTTGACATGGAAGCTGCCCCGGCACGCATCGAACTCCAAGCCCGGACAGGCAAATATCCGACCAATGAAGCCCTGGCGGGCCAGGTCTTCCGGCGTTCCCACAACCATCCCGTCCCCGCCGCCCATCAGCCAAAGACGGTCGGCCACCTGCATGGCCAGCTCCACGTCGTGCGTGGAAAGGAAGATGGCTTTGTCCGCCGTACGGCTCAGGTTGTGGAGCAACCGCAGGATGTCCACTTTGCTGGGATAGTCGAGGAAGGCGGTAGGCTCGTCGAGGAAAATGAACGGCGTGTCCTGCGCCAACGATTTGGCTATCATAACCTTCTGGCGTTCACCGTCGCTGAGCGAATGCATCATCCTGCCCGCAAGGTGCGAGATGCCCACCTGCGCCAGCGCACGCTCCACGGCCTCCCTGTCCGCCACGCGGAGCTGCCCCAGGAAATTGGTATAAGGCGTGCGCCCCATCCCCGCCATGTCATACACGGACATGTTCAGCACGTCGCACCGGTCGGTCAGCACCACGCTGAACACGCGCGCCAAATCGTCCGCCGCATACGAGGAGACAGGCTGCCCGGACAACAGGATTTCTCCCGAAAGGCCCGGCAGGAAAGCGCAAATCGTCTTCATCAGCGTCGACTTGCCCACTCCGTTCGCACCCAGCAGGCACACCATCTCACCCCGGCGTATTTCCCCGTCGATGTGCCCGGCCACTACCTTGCAGGTGTTCCGCGAGCGATAGCCTATCGACAAATCCTTCAGCACGAGGTCTGCCGCAGCGTTCCCTATATTCAGATGATTGTTCATTGTTCGGACACGCAAAGGTACGAAAAAAACGGGCTGCAACTGCACAGACACCGCGATAAAAGCCGAGGTTCGGGCGCAACATGTTCGGAGCGCGGACGCAACACACTCGAAGCACGGCCGCAACGCGTTCGGAGCAAGGGCGGAACATGTTCGGAGCAACGGCATGATACATTGCAAGGAACCATGTTGTATACCAACACCTTACACTCATCCTTACAGAAGGTGATATTCCGCTTTGCGGGAACGAATCCGGAAACGGCCTCATCCGGGATTGGCACAGGAAGGAGGGAGTCTTAAAAGCCGAAAGACCGCCGCTGAAAAATAACCGGGAAAACACACTACGTTAGAAGAGAAATCGCTATCTTTGAGCACGAAACAAGGAGATTTCCCAATGAAATATACATTACTTCTCATCACGCTGCTGGTGGCCTCGTTGCGGCTCTGCGCCCAAGAAGCCATGAGTGCGGACACGCTGCACGTAGATGCTGCGGCCCAGGGCGACGACAAGCCTTGGCTGCAGCCCGAAGGAGTGAAGAGCTTCGGCGGTTTCCTGTTGGACATGCGTAACCTGATGCCGCAACGCGTGGTACTGCCGGGAAAGGTGGAACTCTATGACGCGAGCAAGGACTACAGCGCCATCTTCCGCCTCAACCCCGACGTGACCTACTCGTCAGGACTGAGCGGCCTGTTCAGCGGCCACGGGTGGTGGTACGGCAGCCCATATGGCATGGCCGGTTATTGGCCGGGCGATGTGCGCGACAACTTGCAGATGGGCAGCTTCAAACTGCGCAACGGCTGGCGGCTGAACACGTACGGACAATATGACAAAGACGGATGGAAAGTGCCCAACCCGTCGGCTCTGCCTTGGGAGCGGAACAACTTCAAGGGCGCGTTCGAGCTGAAGTCGCAAGACGGCTCGTTCGGCATCCGCATCCAAGTGGAGCGGGGCTGCCAATCGCCCTTCTACTAAGCCGCACGGAGGGGGTCCGGAAAGAGGAATCAATCCCCTTGCCGGCTGTTTTTCAAATAATCCTTGATGATGTCGAGCAGCGCGTTGCCATATTTTCCGGCCTTTGCCTTCCCAATGCCAGGCACAAGGAGCAGTTCGGCACGCGTAGTGGGCAGTTGGTGGCAGATGCTCATAAGTGCTTTTTGGTGGACTATGGTGTAGGCCGGCAATCCCATGCGGGCAGCTTCCTTGCGCCGCCACTCCACCAAGCGCGACAATAGCACGGGATGCGGCACATCGGTGTCCGGTTCCCCGCCAGCGGGATGGGAGCTGCCGCCCGACATGTTATCATCCTGCAACCTGCCTTTCTGCCCCCTGCGCCGGCGGTCTTCGCGCCCACGGGCGGACATGTCCGTGTCCCCAATCGACAATATCGCCTTCTGCTTGAGGAAAGCTGCCAAACGGAAGCCGTCCTTCTCCACAAATTCCAGCAAACCGGTCTTGAGGCGGAACGTATCCCTCAGCTCGTCATGTGCTGCCGTCAGCCGCTTGGACACCTGTTTGTTATCAGCCTCCGGCGCTTTGGCCATCATGGCCTGGTACAAGGGATTCAACTCCGCCAGGAAATAGTGTGCCGCTGCCGAGACACGCTCTTGCAACAGGGCGTCATGGCGGTAATCGGTGCTCTGGGAAACCAGGCGCGTGTATTGCCCGGCGAATTTCCGCGACACGTCCAGCACCTTCTCCTTGAAACGGACGATGCTTTCCTTATAAATAGCCAACTGTTTGGGATAGAGCTTGTACAGATGCTCATCGACAATACGGGTGAAGGCGTTCATCTGCGCATAAAGCGGCTGGAAATCGAACAGCTCGGAGAGAACGCGCAAGAAATATTCCCGCTCCATCTCGGCCACCCGCGCCCCGTCCGGCGTGGCAGCCCGTGCCTCGCGTGTGAAACCATCCACCGCTTCGTCGTTGATGATGGCCGAGGCGGGAATGCGCTCGCTCAGCACCAAGCCCTCCAACGTGCGGCAACGGCTCAACGCCACATAGGCCTGCCCGTGGGCAAAGGAGGCACTCACGTCGATGATGGCACGGCCGAAGGTCAGGCCCTGGCTTTTGTGCACGGTGATGGCCCACGCCAGTTTCAGGGGGTATTGCCGGAACACGCCCTCCACCTCCTCGGTGATTTCCTTGCTTTCCTCGTCGAGCACGTAGCGGGCGTTGCTCCACTCCTCCGGCTGCAACACGATGGGCGTGTCCGAGCCTTGGGGGCAGACCTCCACATATGTATCCGACAAGGCGGACACCTCCCCTATCATGCCGTTGTAGTAGCGGTGCTCGCCGCTCGTGTCGTTCTTCACGAACATCACCTGCGCCCCCTTCTTCAGCGTCAGCTCGTTGTCTGTGGGGTAGGAATATTCTGGGAACTTCCCTTCGATGGTGGCATGAAAGGTGTGCGGTGTGCCCGGCAGTTTGTCCAGCTCCCGCCCGTTGATGGCCTGCGCCTGCGCATTGTGCGTCACGAGGCGTATGTATCCGTCTTCCCGCGAGGGGATGAAGCCGGGTTTGTAGCGGGCATTAAGAAGTTCCAACATATGGGGGTCGCAGCGGTTCTCGCGTATGGCATTGAGCAGGGAGAGGAAGCGGCCGTCGCTCTGACGGTATACGGTCTGCAACTCCACGGTGCAATAGTCCGTTTCTTGCAGGGCATGGCTGGAAAAGAAGTAGGGTGTGTCGTAGTAGCGTGAGAGCATGGCCCACTCTTCGTCCTTCGCCACCGGGGCCAGTTGCTGCAAGTCGCCTATCAGCAGGAGCTGCACGCCGCCAAAGGGCGCATTGCGTGAGCGGTATCGCCTGAGCACGGCATCCACGGCGTCCAGCAGGTCGGCCCTCACCATGCTTATCTCGTCTATCACCAGCAAGTCCACGCTCCGCATGATGTTTATCTTGTTCTTCCCGAAGCGGAAGCGGTACGAAGAATTGCCTCCTGCCGCGAAAGAGCTTTCCGGCACATAGGGCGCAAAAGGCAGCTGGAAGAACGAATGGATGGTGACACCCCCCGCGTTGATGGCGGCAATGCCTGTGGGGGCAAGGACAATCATGCGCTTGGGCAGGCGCGACTGCAATCGGCGCAGGAAGGTGGTCTTCCCCGTGCCGGCTTTTCCCGTAAGGAACAGGTTCGTGCCGGTGCGCTCCACCAGCCGCCATGCCAGTTCCAGTTCGGGGTTCTGTTCCGTGTGGTTTGCATTTTCCATAATGCCGCAAATGTACGCATTCTCCCCGAATCCTGCCGCATGAATGTGGCGGGTATCTTGGGAAATCCGCGCGGGCGGCCGGGATGCCCCAAACGGGGGTAAAAGGAGTCCAGTTGGGCAGCTCCTGCCACCCAGTTGGGTAGTCACTGCTACCTAATTGGGTAGTTAAAGCTACCCAACTGGGTAGTTCCGGCTACCCAACTGGCTGGTTCCGGCTACCCAACTGGGTGGTTCCGGCTACCCAACTGGATTCCGGAAACCACCCGACCGGTGCTCAAACAACATGCTGTAAATCAACGGATAAATAAAAAAGGCAGCCCGTTGCCGGGCCGCCTTGACAGGTTCATTTCAACGTGCCGCCTATTATGTCGAGCAGTTCGTTGGTAATGGCTTGCTGACGCGTCTTGTTATACTGTATCGTCAAATCTTGAATCAGTTCGTTGGCGTTGTCCGTCGCAGTCTGCATGGCCAGCATACGTGCCGCATGTTCGGATGTGTTCGAGTCGAGCAACACCGTGAAAATCTTCTCGCCCAATACCTTCGGTATCAGTTCCTGCAACAAAGCAGAAACCGAAGGCTCCACAATATAGTTATTCAAGAAGCGGCTTTTCTCCTCCTCCGATACCTTGGGCGCACTATCCGCAAGCTTCTTCAAGTCGATGGGAAGATAATCCTCACGCACCAACACCTGCGACCCCGCAGACTTGAAATGGTGGTAAATCAGCTCCACACGGTCTATCTGTTGCCCGGCAAAGCGTTTCATCAGTTCGCTTGCCAAATCATAAGCCGCGGCATAGGTAGGTTTATCGGCCATGGCCACAAAACTGCCTTGGGCATTGTAGCCCCTCTTTGCGACAGCCTCTTCTATTTTCTTCCCTACCGGATAGAGCAATATGTTATCGCGTCCCAAGGATTGATACTCGCCCAAGACCTTGTCAAGCATCTTGATGACATTCGAGTTGTAGGCACCGCACAACGAAGTGTTCGATGAAAACGCCACGATGGCCACACGTGATACCGGCCTCACTTCCATATATGGCGAGTTAAACGTAACGTCCGTACTAAGAAGATTTGCCAGTATCTCGTTCAACTTGCGATGATAGGGCAACATGTTCTCCACCAGCCCCTGCGCTTTATGCAACTTGGCCGATGCCACCATCTTCATGGCCGATGTAATCTGACGCGTGCTTTTTACAGAACTGATTCTGTTCTTAACCTCCTTTAGTGAAGCCATGTCACATCTCCTCTTTTAATTGAATTGTTTTGCAACCATTGCGGCAACCTCTTCTATCTTCTTGCAAACATCGTCGCTTATGATGCCTTTCTTCAACTCATCGAGCACCTCTTTGCGACAATTCATTTCCAGATAGTCGAGGAAATTACGCTCAAACTCGCTTACTTCCTCCAAAGGCACATCTTTCAGCAAGCCATGCGTACCGCAATAAAGGATGGCAACTTGTTTTTCCACCGGCATCGGCGCATATTGAGGTTGCACCAACAAACGGGTATTCTTCCGCCCCTTATCTATGGTAAATGCCGTAACAGCATCCATATCACCGCTAAATTTAGAAAAAGCTTCCAGTTCCCGATACTGGGCCTGATCAATCTTTAAGGTTCCAGCAACCTTCTTCATGGCCTTGATTTGCGCATTACCTCCCACACGGCTCACGGAAATGCCGACATCAATAGCAGGACGGTTACCTTGATTGAACAGGTTCGTATCCAAAAATATCTGTCCGTCTGTAATGGATATCACGTTTGTGGGAATATAAGCGGAAACATCACCTGCCTGCGTCTCAATGATAGGCAATGCAGTCAAAGAACCACCTCCCTTCACCTTTCCTTTCAAGCTGTCCGGCAAGTCATTCATCTGGGCAGCGACTTCCTGCTGATTGATAATCTTGGCCGCACGCTCCAATAAGCGAGAATGCAAGTAGAATATGTCTCCCGGATAAGCTTCACGTCCCGAGGGGCGGCGCAAAATCAATGACACCTCGCGATAGGCCACAGCCTGCTTCGACAAGTCATCGTACACCACCAGCGCGTGGCGACCCGTGTCTCGGAAATATTCACCAATGGCCGCTCCGGCAAAAGGTGCATAATACTGCAACGCAGCCGGGTCACCAGCCGTCGCAGCAACAACAATGGTATAATCCATTGCCCCATGCTGCTTCAATGTGTTCACTATGCTGGCCACCGTAGAGCCTTTCTGGCCAATAGCCACATAAATACAATAAACGGGATCACCAGCTTCATAGTTGGCACGCTGGTTTATAATAGTGTCTATGGCGATGGCCGTCTTTCCAGTTTGCCTGTCACCGATAATCAATTCGCGTTGCCCACGCCCGATAGGGATCATTGCATCCACAGCCTTCAAGCCAGTCTGCAAAGGTTGGTTCACAGGCTGACGGAATATGACTCCGGGGGCTTTCCGCTCCAACGGCATCTCGCACAATTCTCCTCCTATCACACCTTTGCCATCAAGAGGTACGCCTAATGGATCGATTACACGCCCTAACATGTTTTCGCCCACCATGATAGAAGCGATATGCTTTGTACGCTTGACGGTAAATCCCTCTTTTATTTTGTCTGTAGGTCCCAGCAACACGGCACCGACATTATCTTCTTCAAGATTCATCACAATAGCTTTGATGCCATTCTCAAACTCTAACAATTCATTGGCCTCGGCATTATGCAATCCGTAGATACGAGCCACACCATCACTTACCTGAAGCACGGTTCCTACTTCGTCCAACGTCACTCGTGTGTCTATGCCTTCCAACTGCTTACGAAGGACATCGGAAACCTCGCTTACCTTTATATTATCAGACAACATATTCTTACTGTTTTATTATACAATCCTTCTATTCTTATCAATAAACTGCTGTTTGACTTTCTTTAGCTGGGTTGCTATGCTAGCGTCCAGGCGATAATCATTGATGTCGAAAATAAAACCGCCCTCAATAGACGGGTCGACCTCTGTAAGCAGTTCCATCCGAGCATGCAACAAAGAAGAAGCACTATTACGTATACGTTCGCTCATTTCTTTACTTACAGGCACAGCAGTTGTAAGTTTGGCAACTCCTACATGCCGGCTTTTACGATACAAACTTTGAAACGTGAGGGCGATATATTGGAGGAACTTCTCCCGGCGATGCTTTAACAACAACTTCATAAAATGAATAAATGTATCATCCGGACTTCCATCGCCTACAGCGGCCGTACAAATCAAAGAAAGCTTCTCATCGGAAGACAATACCGGATTCTCAAGAGCGACACGCAACTCTGGATGCTTGCAAAAACTGCGTGAAAGCACACAGAACTCCTCATACACGACATCAGCACTTCCTTTGCTATCGGCATAATCGAGCAATGCCCTTGCATAGCGCGTAGAAATAATTCCTATATCCATTTTTCACCTATACTATTTTAAATGCCCACGTCCAAAGACGAGCATGTATCAATTCTTCTTGGCTGCAGGCAACATCTCGTCCAACATGCGGTCTATCATTTCCATCTGTTCGTTTTCGTCATCCAGATTTTTCCGAATCACTTTCTCAGCAATATCGACTGACAATATTGCCACTTGCCGACGTATGTCTCGAATTGCTTCTTCCTTTTCTTGCTGAATCTGCATCCTTACTTCAGCCAGTTCTTTCCGGGCAACATCTTCGGCCTGCTTGCGTGCGTCTCCAATTATCTTATCACGCTCCTGCATGGCTTCATGCAAAATGCGTCCCTGTTCTTTATTGGCCGATGCTATCAAGGCCTCACTATCTTCTTTCAGTTTCGCAATTTTAGCATTTGCCTCACGAGCTACGTCCATCGACTGGTCTATATAGCTTTTCCGGTTCTCCACCATTTTGATAATAACCGGAAAACCATATTTGGCCAGCACGAAAAAGACGATCCCAAACGTAAGCAACATCCAGAAGACAAGGCCACTATCTGGTAATAGCAATGACATAACGTTACATTGTTTTGTTTCTACTCATTTTACTACAATTTACATGCCGAGAGCATGGCAACCGGATAAGGATATCCTCTTTTAAAGAGACTCTATCACAAAAAAGCGGATATTCATCCGGCTACCAGCCTGTCTATACGGCAAAAACAGGCTCGCTTTACAAGAAGAATACCAGCAAGCAGACTACTACCGCCAACAAGGCTACACCCTCTATCAAGGCTGCTGCTATGATCATATTCATACGAATAGTACCTGCGGCTTCAGGCTGGCGTGCAATTGCTTCCATGGCGGAACTGCCAATTTTCCCGATACCCATGCCAGCACCGATTGCAGCTAAACCGGCACCAATTGCTGCGCCTAATTTACTAACTCCCACACCTGCTGCCGCAGCTTGCAATAAAACTGTTGATAGTAACATAACTTTTAAGATTTAAAATTATAACTTTCTATTTATTCTTTTACTTCCTGCACTTCTTTCTTGTGTTCTTCTTGAGCCAAGCCGATGAATACTGCTGAAAGCATGGTGAACACATAAGCTTGTATGAAAGCCACCAGTAATTCAAGCATATTCATAAAAATATTGAAGAGCACCGAAGCCACGGTAAGAGACGTGTTCAACACCACTCCCATACTTGCCGAAATAAATATCAAACACGTCAATACCAGCATCGCCATGTGTCCCGCCAGCATATTGGCAAAGAGACGAATCATCAAAGCGAACGGTTTAGTCAAAATACCAAGAAATTCGATGAAAGGCATCATGGGGACAGGCACCTTCAACCACCAAGGCACATCCGGCCAAAAAATATCTTTCCAATATGTTTTTGTTCCGAACAGGTTTACCGCGAAGAACGTACAAAGAGCCAACACCATGGTTATCGCGATGTTGCCCGTCACATTCGCGCCCCCCGGGAAAATAGGAACCAAGCCCATCAAGTTGTTGATGAATATAAAGAAAAATACCGTCAACAAATAGGGTGCGAACTTGCGGTATTTAGGCCCTATGGAATTCTTTATGATGTCGTCGTTTACCATCATGATAAACATCTCCATAAAACCGACAAACCCACCGGGCGCACGACTATCTACTGGACGGTTCTTATACCATCGGGCCACTCCTAATATGATAGCAAGCAATAGTGCACTATTTATCAACAAGCCCAACACGTTCTTCGTTATCGAAATGTCAAAAGGACGGACGGCATTGCCCTCCTCATCATATTCCACCAACTTTCCCTCGTAAGGAGAACCTTCCGGGGCAAAGGAAAAGCCGTCGTAAGTTCCCCCGTTCTCCTCTAAACGGGAAGAGAGGAAAACGTGCCAGCCACTATTCCGGCTATACAGAATCACAGGCAAAGGGATTGTCACATGTGTATCTCCAAAACTTGTGACATGCCATTCGTAAGAATCTCCTATATGCCCGAAGACAATCCCCTTCACGTCCACCGTCTCAGCCTCCGCGTCCGATTCTGTGGCAAGTTCCTGCGAATCGGTCTTCACTTGACCTCCAGCATATGCCACATTAGCAAAGCCCACCAATACCAAGATGGAAAACAATATGTTACGCAATAAGTTCATCTTTCTTTTTCCTTATATCACGATTCCCTTCAGCAGTAAAGAAGAACCATGTATCGTAGCTCAAATAAATCAAATAGTTCGCAATAAACGTAAGCAGGAATGCCTTTGCCTCCTCACGTACCAGTATACAATAAATCAAAGCAAGGAATACAGATACCACCGTACGCAGCACTCTCAACAACAAATATACTTGCAGCATGTGTTCCGGCATCCGCCGCCTACAACGCTCCACGATATTTATCTGCAAAATCCCCCCAAGCCAAAAGTAGACCGGTATCAACGGATAGCCGCGAAAGTAATGTTGAGGACAGAATGAGAAAAAAAGCCAAGCTCCTCCTACTCCCACCAACACAATCAACAATGTGGATTGCCACAAAAAGTTGCGCTTTGTTTTACTCATTCCCATACCGCCAAGCGAGCTTTGTTTATTCTTCCACACAGACCGTCACGTTCCCATCGCTCATCTCGACAAATCCACTTTTGGCGGGAATCTCGTGCAATTCGCCATCTGCCACATATTTCACCACACCTTCTCCCAACGAGGATACGATAGGTGCATGTTGGGGCAAGATAGTAAACGCACCCTGCACTCCCGGCAAAGTAACGCTTTCCGCCTCTCCGTCAAAAAACAGTTTCTCAGGAGATACTATATTCAAACGCAAATCGGCCATTTCGTTATCATTTTGCCTGTTCAAGCAACTTCTTACCTTTCTCAATGGCTTCCTCTATGGTACCCACATTCAGGAAAGCCTGTTCGGGCAGATAGTCCACTTCGCCGTCGAGAATCATCTTGAATCCCCTGATGGTATCCTCAATGGAAACCATCGTCCCCGGAACACCGGTAAACTGTTCTGCCACGGCAAACGGTTGGGACAAGAAACGTTGAACACGACGTGCCCTGTTGACCAGAGTCTTGTCGGCATCCGAAAGTTCCTCCATTCCAAGGATGGAAATGATGTCTTGCAACTCCTTGTTACGCTGTAATATCTGCTTCACTCGTTGCGCTACCTCATAATGCTCATCACCTACAATATGCGGGTCAAGTATGCGCGACGTAGATTCCAAGGGGTCTACGGCAGGATAGATACCCAATTCCGTAATCTTACGACTCAGCACCGTCGTGGCATCCAAGTGCGTAAAGGTCGTGGCCGGAGCAGGGTCGGTCAAGTCGTCAGCAGGTACATAAACAGCTTGTACTGAAGTAATGGAGCCGTTTTTCGTAGAAGTGATGCGCTCCTGCATGGCTCCCATTTCCGTAGCCAAGGTAGGCTGGTAACCCACGGCCGAGGGCATACGTCCCAACAACGCCGATACCTCGGAACCGGCCTGAGTGAAACGGAAAATATTATCGATGAAGAACAAGATGTCACGCGGTCCTTCGCTCTCGGCTCCCCTGTCGCGGAAGGATTCAGCAACCGTCAACCCCGACAAAGCAACGGACTGGCGTGCCCCAGGCGGTTCGTTCATTTGCCCGAACACCAAGGTCACTTGCGACTTCGCCACTTCATCATAGTCTACCTTCGACAAGTCCCAGTTGCCTTCTTCCATGCTCTTCTTGAATTCGTCGCCGTAACGGATAACGCCCGACTCTATCATCTCCCTCAAAAGGTCATTTCCCTCGCGGGTACGCTCGCCCACTCCGGCAAACACGGAGAAGCCATGTTGTTTCTTGGCAATGTTGTTAATGAGTTCCTGTATCAACACGGTCTTTCCCACGCCTGCACCGCCAAAGAGACCGATTTTTCCGCCTTTGCTGTAAGGCTCCAACAGGTCGATTACCTTGATGCCGGTATACAGCACTTCCTGCACCGTCGTAAGGTCTTCAAATTTTGGGGGTTCACGATGGATGGGATATGCGCCTTCACGGTTCAGTTCTTTCATGCCGTCTATGGAGTCGCCCACAACATTCATCAGTCGGCCTTTGATTTGGTCTCCAACGGGCATAGTTATCGGGCCGCCCAGCAGGTAAACCTTCATCCCGCGTTGCAGTCCGTCCGTGCTGTCCATTGCTACCGTACGTACCGTGTTTTCGCCAATATGCTGCTGTACTTCCACAATCAGTTTTTTCCCGTTCGGCCTTCTCACTTCCAGCGCATCGTGGATACCGGGAAGTTTCAGTTCGGCCTCTGCTCCATCGAAGTATACGTCAACTACAGGCCCAATGACCTGTGAGATATGTCCAATAGTTTGTGGCATAAGCATTACTTTATATATTCCTTTTGATCATCTATATCATCTGTCCTAAATAACAGCATCACAAATGTAGAAAGAAATCGCTTATGCTTATCATCACAGATAGCATTTTTTATCTCAAAAGTTCTAATTCGACAGTTTGGCATAACAAATAGGACAACGCCAGACATACTCCCTAACATTGGTTAACGTTAATAAAGCAAGGTACCGGTTTTCCAGCCCCGTGCGGAAAGGATACAAAAAAATCAGTCTTGTCTCCCGACAAGACTGATTACAACACAAACACAAAATAAAACACGACAAAACTACTATGCAATGCTACTTGTTCTTGTCCTCAGACACAGATGCCGTCTATGGATATTCACATAGGCACAGACAGTTCAAGTAGTTTGCCTTTAAACAAATGCGAAGCTGCATTTGTTCAATTTCGTCACATAAATTATATCAAATTTATTGTATTCCTCTTTCACGCAACTTCAGCTGCCAATTCCACGCCGACAGCAGGGTGTCTTCCAAACTTGTCCCCGCTTTCCAGCCCAGCTCCGTATTGGCCCGTTCCGGATTTGCCCACACCTTTTCGATGTCTCCAGCACGGCGTCCTACGATTTGGTAATTCAGTTTCACCCCGGTGGCTTTCTCAAAGGCATGTATCAGCTCCAGCACCGAAACCCCTTTCCCGGTTCCTATGTTGAACACTTCCACCTTTTCCTTCTGCCCGCCGCGCAAAATCCGGTCTATGGCCACCACATGCGCCTTGGCCAAATCTACCACATTGATAAAGTCGCGCACGCATGAGCCGTCGGGAGTATTATAGTCGTCGCCGAAGACGCTCAACTTCTCGCGTATTCCGATAGCCGTCTGCGTGAGATAAGGCACCAAGTTTTGCGGAACCCCGTTGGGCAATTCGCCCAACAATGCTGTGGGATGTGCACCAATCGGATTGAAGTAGCGGAGCAATATGGCATTGATGGGCGCACCCGATGCCACCGTGTCCCTGATTATTTCCTCGTTAATCTGCTTGGTATTGCCATAGGGAGATTCGGCTTTCTTGATAGGAGCGTCCTCTGTCACCGGCAATTCGTCCGGCTGCCCGTAAACCGTACACGACGAGGAGAAAACAATTCCCCCCACCCCGTACTTTGGCATGAGTTCAAGCAGGTTTATCAACGAAACAATGTTGTTGCGATAATAGAGCAACGGCTTTTGGACGGACTCACCCACGGCCTTGCTCGCTGCAAAATGGATTATGGCCTGAAAGCCTCCGTGTTTTGCGAAAACGGATTCGAGCCCGGCATAGTCCAAACAATCCACCTTTTCAAAGGCTGGACGTATGCCCGACACTTTCTCGATGTTATCGATGACATCGGCGTTCGAGTTCGACAAGTTGTCCACCACGACTACCTCATAGCCAGCGGCTTGCAGCTCCACTACTGTGTGCGAACCTATATACCCCGTACCTCCAGTCACCAATACTTTCTGTTTCATGCCATCATGCATTTTGTAGTTTGTCATCTTTGACACCGCAAATGTAAGCATTTTAATCTGAAAAATAATGCATCAAATCAAAAATAATGATAAAAACGGCAATAATTTAATTTCCGTCTACCCTGAAACGAGGAGCGGACGTACAGAAAAAGACGGACATGCACACCCGACCCCCAAGGCTTATATATCCGGCCTTCAAGCGGAACATGTTGCGAGCACGGACGGAACACGTTGCGGGCACGGGCGGAACGCGTTGCGAGCGCGCTCCGTACATGTTGCGCCCGCAAGCCCCAAATCCAACCGGTATAAAGCCCTGTCATAGCGTACAAAAGCCCCATTTGTCGCAAAAATTGCCGCCGGGTGCAAAATATCCGGGAAAGGCATGGGGCGAACGACAAAAATATGTAACTTTGCTTTCCACGAGGGCTGCCATGCCGGCATGCCGGCCATAAAGGGTAACACATGGTCTCCGCAGGCAAGCATTACGACAGGCAGCTTGAGGCATTCATATCACAAACTCTAAAAACAGACATAGTATGCTTACACAAATCATCAATGGCCATATATTCACCCCGCAGGGTTGGCTGGACGAAGGTTCCGTCTTGATACGGGACGAGAAGATATTGGAAGTGACCAATTGCGACCTCGCTTTGATAGGCGCACAGCTGATAGATGCCAAGGGGATGTACATCGTTCCCGGATTTATCTGCATGCACGCGCATGGCGGCGGCGGGCACGACTTTACGGAGTGCACGGAAGAGGCGTTCCGCACCGTGGCCGCCACACACCTGATGCACGGCGCCACCAGCATTTTCCCCACCCTGTCGTCATCCCCGTTCGACAAGTTGCACCAAGCAGCTTCCATTTGCCAACGGCTGAGGGACGAACCCGGCAGCCCCATACTGGGACTGCACATTGAAGGCCCCTACCTGAACCCGAAAATGGCCGGGGAACAGTTTGCCGGACAGACCAAAGAGATAGACGAGAAAGAATACAAGGACTTGGTGGAAAGCACCGACACCATCAGCCGCTGGGACGCATCACCCGAACTGCCGGGAGCACTCGACTTTGCCCGTTACCTTCAATCGAAAGGCATTCTACCCGCCATATCGCACACCGAGGCCGAGTACGATGCCATACGCCAGGCATTCGATGCCGGATTCACCCATGCGGCACACTTCTACAATGCCATGCCGGGCTTCCACAAACGCCGCGAATATAAATACGAGGGCACGGTGGAAAGCGTCTACCTGACCGACGGCATGACCATAGAACTCATAGCGGACGGCAGGCATTTGCCCCCCACCATACTGAAGCTGGCCTACACGCTGAAAGGCGTGGAAAACACCTGCCTTGTGACCGATGCCCTGCGCTACGCCGCCACCGACGGCAAGATAGTGGACGACCCGCGCTACATCATAGAAGACGGGGTGTGCAAGATGGCCGACCACTCTTCCCTTGCAGGAAGCCTCGCCACCTCCGATGTTCTGGTGCGCACCATGGTACAAGCAGGCATACCGTTGGGCGATGCCCTGCGTATGGTTTCGGAGACTCCGGCCCGCATCATGGGCGTGGCCGACCGCAAAGGCTCGCTGCAAAAAGACAAGGACGCGGACATCGTCATCTTGGACAAACGCCTCAACATACGCGCCGTGTGCCAACGCGGGAAATTCGTCCTCAACAAAATGTGAAAACCTACCTTATTATATAATAACCAACAAAACGAAACGTCATGAAAGCTGTCAAATATACCACGTTGTGCCTGTGCGGCGCATTGCTGCTGGCCGGTTGCGGAACGATGAACAAGACCACGAAAGGCGGAATTATCGGAGGCAGTTCAGGAGCCGCCGCCGGGGCCATCATCGGAGGCCTGATAGGCAAAGGTAAAGGAGCCGCCATCGGCGCGGCCATCGGTGCGGCGGTAGGCACGGGCGCAGGCGTGGTCATCGGCAAGAAGATGGACAAGAAGGCTGCCGAAGCGGCCAAGATTGAAGGAGCGCAGGTGGAACAAGTGACCGACAGTAACGGACTCCCTGCCGTGAAAGTGTCGTTCACATCGGGCATTCTGTTCGACTTCAACTCCACCGCCTTGAGCAACGAGGCCAAAGCCTCCCTGAGGGAACTGGCACAAATCCTGAAGGAAGACGCCACGACCGACATAGCCGTCATAGGCCACACGGACAAGACGGGAACATACGACGTGAACATGCGCTACTCCAAGGACCGGGCCTACACCGTGCAGAATTACCTGCAAGACTGCGGTGTCTCGCCAGCCCAATTCAAGAAGGTGGAAGGAGTAGGCTACAACGAGTATGACGAAAGCAAAACGGCCGCCGAAAACCGCCGCGTGGATGTCTACATGTATGCCAGCGAGGAGATGATCAAAGCCGCCGAGGCCTCGGCAGACTGACGGTCCCCCCACCCCACGCCTATTATATGGATTTATGAAGTGTACGCCAAACCGACATTGTTTATGCAGCCTGCTGGGCTTGTATTTCTTGTTTGCGGGCGGTAGCATGTACGCCCAGGACATCGAGGTGCACGACACGCACATCCGGACCGTGCGGCTCGTGGCTAACGAGGACATCTACGCGCCGCCCATCATCCGTTTGGGAAGCGACGAGAGCGTGGAACTTTCGTTCGACGAGCTTTCGCACGAATACCGCCGTTACGTCTATGTCGTCACCCATTGCAATGCCGACGGCACGCCCTCCCGCTTGGCCGAAAGCCAGTACTTGGAGGGCTTCAACGGCAATCCCATTGAAGACTACGCCGTCTCCCTCAACACTACCATGCCCTATACACACTACCGGGTATCGCTACCCAACGAAGAGGTAAGGTTCAAGCTCTCCGGCAACTACCGTATCAGCGTGTACGACGATGACGCAGAGGATGAGACCCCGGCCTTCACAGCCTACTTTCAAATCATAGACAAACAGGTAAGCGTAAGCGCGCAGGTAAGCACCAACACGGATATAGACACCAACCGTGCCCACCAGCAGGTGAGCTTCAGCGTGAATCACAAAGGATACCCCATCCGTAACCCGCAAAGTGAAGTCAAGGTACTCGTCATGCAAAACAACCGGACAGACAACCGCGTCACCGGCATACTACCATCATACATAGGCAACGGGGAACTGCGCTACGAGCATAACCGTTCCCTCATCTTTCCTGCGGGTAACGAATATCGCCGCTTTGAGACTGTAAGCATACGCCGCGCCAACATGCATGTGGAATCCCTGCGTTATCACGACCCGTACTATCACGCCACCCTGCAAACCGACGACCTACGGACACGGAACTACGTATATGATCAAGACCAAGACGGGCACTATCTCGTGCGATATGACGAAGGAACAGACCAAGACACGGAGGCCGACTACTTCTTCGTGCACTTCTCCCTGGCGTGCGACCGGCCTCTGTCCGGAGGGGAACTGTATTTGCAGGGAGAATTCACCCATAACCGCTTCGATGAAGCCACGCGCATGTCATACAAGCACGAGACACATGCTTACGAAAACACCCAACTATTGAAGCAGGGAGCCTACAACTACCAATATCTATATGTAGCACCGGGCACAACCTGCGGCCTCACCCGTCAGACGGAAGGCGACTACCACGAGACAGAAAACGAGTACCTCATCCTGGTGTACCACCGCGCATTCGGCGAAAGGTACGACAAACTGGTTGGCATGCAACAAGTACGCACCGCGCCATAAGCCCTGCGGGCAACAGCATTTTACTCCACGTCGTGCGGCATGTCCAGCAAGCCGCAGTCCAATGCCTTTACAACGAGGTCGGTGGCATTGCGCGCCCCAAGCTTAAGCATCAGGCTCTTCCTATAGCCCTCCACCGTATTCTCCGTCAAGTAAAGGCGGCGGGCAATCTCGCCGGAACTGAGACCGCGCGCGATGCCCTCCAGCACCTCCTGCTCGCGCCGTGTGGGCAGGTTCTTCTTGACAGACGAAAGTTCTGCGTTCTCCAGGTATTGGTAACGGTTCCTGAAGCGCGGGCAGCGGTAAGTTTTCCCCTCGCATAGTGCCTGTACGGCTTCTTTGATAGTTTTTGTCCCCGACAGTTTGAGCACAACTCCTTCCGGATGGTGGCGGAGCAGGGAGTGGAGCGTCCAGATTTCCTCGTGCATGGTACATACGATAAAGCGGGCACGGGGATTGCTCTTCCTGATGGTTTGCAACACGTCAAGCCCGTTCTCACCGACCAGTTCTATGTCTATCAGATAGATGTCGTACTCGCTCTCCTTGCTCTTGCGGAGCAGTTCGCACGAACTGGCGGCCGTATGCGCCACCGCCACTTGCGGCATGTCTTCAAGCACCTTTTTCAATCCTTCCAACACCAGTTCATGATCGTCGAGCATGATGATGGAAACAGCTTCCGTCGTATGGTTCATAGTGTTTATTTGTTAGTTTCTACATCCGTGCCGCCAAGCTCCACGGGAATCGTACACTTCAGCAGCGTGCCTTCATCCTCTCCGGGAAGGATGTCCAGCGAACCGTGCAATGCCTCCACGCGCTCGCGCATGGTGAGCAAGCCGATGCCTTTTCCTGCCTGCCCGTGAGGGTGAAAAGCCTGTCCGTTGTCTTTCACATAGAGCAACAAGGTCGTTCCTGCCAGCTCTATGCCTATGTAGACACGCGTGGCAGCGGCATGGCGGACCACATTGCCCAACGCTTCCTGTATGACGCGATAAGCCACGATGGCCACCGGTTGCGGCAGGCGGTGCCAAGGCGCGTCGGGCGGGTCGGCGCAAAAGTCGAAAGCCATGCCGGGCAGGGAGTCCGCCAGATTGCCCACGTAAGTCTGCACGATTTCCTTCAACGTCAACTCGCTGAACGACGGGGGCATCAATTCGTGCGATATGGCGCGCACGTTCTCGCGTATATCGTTCAAGGTGGCGGCCAATGCCGTGTCCGCCTGACCGGACTGCAGCTTTATCTCCAACGCATACAAGTCGTTGCTTATGCCGTCGTGCAACTCCATGGCCAAGCGGTTGCGTTCGGTCTCCACACCTTCCAAGTACTGGCGTGTGAGCTTCAACTCCGTTTCCGAGCGGAGCAGCTCAGCCGCCTTGGCCTGCTGTTCGGCATAGAGCCTCATGCGTTCGGTCTTTTTCTTCATCCATAAGATAATGAAAGCCGTCACCTGCACAAGCACCACCACCAACAGGCAGAGCAGGAAGAGCCTGGTGCGGTGACGTGCCTCGGCAAGGCGGCGTTCGCCCTCAATCTGTGCTATGCGCAGTTCTTTCTCCTTGGTTTCATACTTCACGTTCAGTTCCTGCAAGGCTTTATCGCGCTTTTCGCTCATCAGGCTGTCAGTCAAGGCCACGTAACGCTCCATGTAGTCGTAAGCTTCTTCGGGACGGCCCAGCTTTTCCAGGCACGTGGCCATGGCCTTGTACGTATCCTCCAAGATGAAACTTTTGCCCTCGACACCCGGCACGGCCAGCAAGGCATGGCATGTGGCCAACGCCTCCCGGTAACGTCGGAGCGACAACAAGGCGTCGCGTTCCGTCTGGTAATAACCCGCCAGCGTATTGGTAGCCTCCACCTGCGGCACGAGACGGCGGGCCTGCTTCATATAGTAGTCCACCGAATCGGGTTTGTGTTCCAAGTCTTTCAGGTGCAGCATATAGCCCAGGTTGCGCAACTGCATGTTGGCATCGCCCATGCGTACGGCAGACGCCATGCTGCGGTGCAGGCAAGTGTCGGCGGCAGCCAGGTCGCCGCACTCCATGAAGACCATGCTGAGGTTGGAATAGGCCTGCACGGTGGCCAGTTCATTATCCACCTTCAGCAAGTCGGCACAGGCCAGGCGGGCATAGCGCAAGGCGTCTTCCGTCTGCTTCATGTCGAAGCACAGCACCGACAGGTTGACGTAGAGCGATGCACGTTCTTCCGTCAGCCAAGGTGCGGCATTGCCGGTGACGAGGGCCAAAGCCTGCCCGTAAACGTGAAGGGCATCGGGCAAACGGCCCGCAGAGCGGTGGTACATGCCGAGCGCACGGTAGCTGCCCAGCAGGGTAAGCGTGTCGCCCAATTCAAGGGAATAGCGGGCGGACGCCTGTTCCTTGCTCACGGCGGAGTCTATCATTCCCATGCGGTAGTATGTATCCGCCAAGCAAGTCAGCATGATGTTGTAACTGGTTTCGCGGGGGCGCAAACGGGCATAACGGTCCATGCGCGTCAGGTAGACCACGGCCGAATCGTAGCGGCCCACGGCATTGTAGTAGTTGCCGAAGTAGATGCAGCACTCGGCCACCTTGTCGCTATCGGCCAACACATTATTATATATGTAATACGCTTTCCGCTTCAGCGGAAGGTACTCGTCCACCCTGCCGAGGCCAAGCCGCACCTCGGCAAGGCTGTCGTAATACAGGGCCGAGTCCCGGCTGGCTGCAAAGCCGGATTGCCCGCGCGCACCGGACGGGCACAGGCAGGACAAGGCCACGAGGAAAAGCTTGCAGACAAGAAAGCTCGTCTTCATGTACAGGGCATTTTGGTTTACTGTGCAAAGATAGCGAAAGGAGGGCGTAAAGCCAAAAGTTTTTTTAACAACCAACGGCGGGCGGTATCCATAGCGCCCGTAAGTCGCTGATTTACCTCGTTTAGGCGCAACATGTTGCGAGCGCGCTTCCAACACGTTGCGGGCGCGGACGGAACATGTCGCGAGCACGCTCGCAACGCGTTGCGCCCAAACACCCCATATACGGGTCTCTGGAGGCCGTCCGCAAGGAGGCAAAACGCGGACAGGATGCCCCGGAAACCGTGGCAGACAAAATCGCTGTCCGGTACATTTTTCTTCCGCGTCCCCCGGATTCCCGGGATACAAGCCATATAGGAGCAGTCTAACTTTGTAACATCAAGAGATTTGACACAAAGTATAAGTATTTACGACTTAGACCACAGCGCGTTATGACCCGGAAAGCCACCTCACTCGCCGCCAAAGCCTTGCCCTTGCCTGTCATGGGAGGTACCGCCGTGCTATTTTTCTTGTTCAAGCCCGAAGGTGTGGGAGGAGTGTTCTACTTCAATCTGTGCTACACGCTGCTGCTCGAGGCCGTGCTTCTGGCTTGGCTGGGATTCCTGCCCCTACCGGGTAAAAAATCCCTGCCCGTGCCCGACATGATGACGGAAGCCTACTCATTGGTCTACGTTTTGGCCGGAATAACCATCATGGTGGCATACAGGCTGGTGGGCAACGGGGTTGTGGACGCGGCATGGTACATTGCCGCCATACTGCTCATCACCTTGCTGTGGATTGTGCCCGCCATCCTCATGGCCAAGCACGATGCCCGCCACAAAAACAAACAGAACAAACAACCCACATAAACTCATACGCTTATGAAACAGAAACACTACCCCTTCTTGTCATTGTTCATGTTCCTGCTGTTCGTGGCAGGACAGGTCATGGGAAATCCCATCGACCGGAACCGTGCGCAACAGACGGCCGAGGACTTCTTCGCCCGGCGCGCCACCACCCGCAGCGGCACAAGCGCGGGCATGAAACTGGTCTACACACCGCCCCAAACCAAGGGTGGTACACAGTCGGTACCTTACTACGTCTTCGCCCCCACGCAGGGCCGGGGCTTCGTCATCGTGTCCGGAGACGACGGACTGACACCCGTGGCGGGCTACGCCTTCGACACGGAGTTCGATGCCACCCTCATGCCCGATGCCCTTAAAGCATGGCTGGACGAGTATGCCCGCTACGTGGACGGCGTGCAAAAAGGACAGGCCAAGGCCGTGAAGCGCGATGCGGTGCAGACCCGCGCGGGCGGCACGGCCATCGAGCCGCTGATTGAAACCCGTTGGAACCAAGGCGCGCCCTACAACAAGCTGGCGCCCACATACGGTTCGGTGCACGCCCCGTCGGGCTGCGTGGCCACCGCCGTGACACAGGTGATGTACTTCCACCGTTGGCCGGACACGGGCGAAGGCACCGTGGACGGATACAACGGCAACTACGGGCCGGTAGACCTGTCCCTTTCGAACTACGACTGGGACAACATGCTGCTGACCTACAGCGGCGAGGAAGGCACGGACTACACCACCGCGCAGGCGGATGCCGTGGCCAAGCTGATGTACGAGTTCGCCCTGTCGGTGGACATGCAGTTCCGTCAGAGCGAGAGCGGTGCCTATGCCGAGGCCATCTCCGACGCCTTGGTGTCGCACTTCAAGTACTCGCCCTCCACCACCATGCTGCACTACCGCGACATCATCAAGACGGACGAATGGATTGCGCTAATCCGCGCGAACTTAGAGGCAAGGCAACCGCTGGTTTACTCAGGCAGCGGCGGGAATGCCGGGCATACCTTCGTGTGCGACGGCATTGACGCCGACGACATGCTCCACATCAACTGGGGATGGGGCGGCTACTGCGACGGCTACTTCGACATGGGCCTTCTCGCCCCCGACGGCACAGGCATCGGCGGCGGCAACGGGTATTACTTCGAGGGGCAGTCGGTGGTAGCGGGCATCCGTCCGCGCACGGGCGACGAAACCACCCGCTGCCCGGCCATCACCGTCGTCAACCCCCACTTCTCCGGACTGACCGAGCAGGAGCTGAGCGGCACGAACCCTTCGGTGGGCTTCTCGCTATACTTCGATGAGGTGTGGAACGCAAACGGGCACGAGATGGAGTTCCACATGGCTCTGTGCACCAAGCAGCCGGATGGTACCTATACCACCGACCAGAACACACAGTCGTTCCGCAACACCAGACCCGGAAGCGGCTGGCTGAACAGCCACCTAAGCCTGAGCGTGAACACCAACGACCTGGGGAAGGGAACCTTTGAGTACGTGCCCTGCTACCGTGAGGGAAACTCCGAGTCCACCGAGCCGTGGATACCGGTTGACGCAGGCTCCTACCCGTCCACCGTCGTGCTGGAGATAACGGACACGCAGGCCTCCGTAAGCCTCAAGGGAGAGAGCCTGAGCGTGGCCGACCTGCTGGTGACGGGCACCGTACCGCAGGAACTAAGTTTCTACAAAGGCTCCTCGGCCACCATCACCGTGGAGATAGAAAACCGGGGCGAACAAGTGTTCAAGGAGGCTGAGTTGAACTGCCTGCTCCTGCCCGCCAGCCTGGAGAATCCCACCCAAGATGACTTCAGCAACGCCCAAACAGCAGGATGGTTTGAACCCTACGTGTACGGCAACAGCACCATGCAGGCACAGGCGGAGCTTTACTGGCTTCCCGAAGAACCGGGCGACTATCGCCTGTGGATATGCACATACAACTCCAGCGCGGGCGGATTCATAGCCCTGCCTACTGCGAAGCCCCTCTTGGTCACCATTCTCGACCTTCCGGAGGAGACCATGCCCGTATTGGGCGGACAGCTCATGCTGTTTACGCCGGAGATTACACAGCATTACCGGGCACCGTGGTTCCAATTCGAGGCCACCGCCCATGCCGTGGGACAGGACGGCCAAGCTTGGAAAGGCGACTTAGCTGTGTACATCAAGAAAAACGACGACCCGTCCGGCAAGGAGTATAAGGTCATCGACGTGTTCGACGTGACCGTCAGCACGTGGGATGCCGAGATAGACTACGCGTTCGGCTACGCCCACGTGGCCAACGGCCTGGAGCCGGGCGAATATACCGCCTGTCTGAAATACACGGACTCCGAAGGGACAATGCAGCTCATGGAGCCTGCCGAACTGAACAGCGCGGCCCTCACCATCCTGCCCGCCGAGGAGCCGATGCCTTACTTGGCAGCTCCCATCGTGATAAACGACGGCAACCCCATACAACGCGGCACCACGGGCAAGGCGGTGCTGACGCTGGCTTCGAGGATGGACTACAGCGGCGAGATTCAGTTCTCGTCCTCCTACCAAGCCGACCCTTACGGCCCTTCGGAAACGGTACTCACCGCCCCGCGTGTCAAAGTGGACCTCAAGGCCGGCGTACCCCAAGAAGTGGTGATGAACTACACGTGCTATGAAAAGGCTCCCTTGGGCGAGCATGAAGCCGTGGTGTACTTCCAGTTGATGGGCTCCACGGAACTTTGGAATGTCACGACCGAGGTGTACCCGGAATCCGCGCTGTTCGAGGTGTTGCCCGAGCCGACGGACAACATCCGCCTGGCCGCCCCCATGGTGATAAACGGCGGGAAGCCCGTAGTGCAGGGCGGAACGGGTGAAATCACCACCTCGCTGGTGTGCGACGTGGACATAGAGGCCGCCATCTTCCCGTTGGCAATGGACAACGAATACCACTATGCCCTGAACTGGGCCGTGGGCGTGCCCGTGTCGCTCCGGGCCGGAGTAGCCCAAGAGGTGACCTTGAAGTACATGACGGAAGAGGGCACGAAGCCCGGCATGTACGAAGCCTCGCTGTACTACTTCGATGACAATTACAAGCCCGTCTATGTGCAGATACCGCCCGAATACCTGGCCAGCACGAAATTCGAGGTGACGGACCTCACCGGCATCGAGGACGAACAGGCCGACAACCCGTGCCGCCTCATCTGCCTGCCCGATGCCTTCCGCGTGGAAAACGTGCCGCAAGGCTCCGTGATACGGGTGACGGGCATCGGCGGAAGCCTGCTGCACGAACAAACAGCCACCGCCACGACGGTGGATATCGGCATGCAAGGCTCACCGAAAGGTTTCTACATAGTCACCGTACAGACGCCCGAAGGGAAGCTCATCCCGCTGAAAGGCGTGTTGCGCTAAATCTCCCGTAAAACAAACAAATACCTCCCGCCCGCCTGCCGCCAGTTGCGCGACAGGCGGGCTTTTTTCGTGCCATATATGGCCCGTTTGTCCGCGACATGTACGGAGCGTACTCGCAACATGTTGCGGCCGTGCTTCCAACACGTTCGGAGCACGCTCGCAACGTGTCGAAAACAAACATCTGACACACAACATTTTAAAACCAGTTCTGAAAGAGCCTCGCACACCATCCCTCCCCTCCCTACGGGAGAGGGGGCGGAGGAGAGGCTCCCCTCCATGATAAATCTCCCCCCAACTTGCTATAATCCGGGGAAAATAGTATCTTTGCAGCGTTTTTTACAGATAAGGAATAAACGCATAACACTATGATAGCCAAAATAGAACAACTTCTGCAAGAAGTGGAGGCCATGCAGGCTTCCAATGCCGAAGAGCTGGAGGCGCTCCGCATAAAGTATCTCAGCAAAAAGGGAGCCATCAACGGGCTGATGGCCGACTTCCGCAACGTGCCCGCCGAACAAAAGAAGGAAGTGGGCATGAAGCTGAACGAACTGAAGACCAAGGCACAGGAACGGATAGCCGCGCTGAAGGAACAGTTTGACACGCAAGACAACAACTGTGAGGGGCTCGACCTGACACGCACGCCCTACCCCGTCAGGCTGGGCACGCGCCACCCGCTGAGCATCGTGCGCAACGAAATAATCGACATCTTCTCGCGCATGGGCTTCAACATTGCCGACGGTCCCGAAGTGGAAGACGACCTGCACGTGTACACCAAGCTGAACTTCGCCGCCGACCACCCGGCACGCGACATGCAAGACACGTTCTTCATCGACGTAAACGAGCAGGACGTGACGAAAAACATCATCCTGCGCTCACACACCAGTAGCGTGCAGGTGCGCACCATGGAGCATAGCCAGCCGCCCATCCGCATCATCTGCCCGGGCCGCGTGTACCGCAACGAGGCCATCAGCTACCGGGCCCATTGCTTCTTCCACCAAGTGGAAGCGCTCTACGTGGACAAGGGCGTGTCGTTCACCGACCTGAAGCAAGTGCTCTTGCTCTTTGCGAAAGAAATGTTCGGCGCGGACACGAAGATACGTCTCCGCCCGTCGTACTTCCCCTTCACGGAACCGAGTGCGGAGATGGACATCAGCTGTAACATCTGCGGCGGCAAAGGCTGCCCCTTCTGCAAGCATACCGGTTGGGTGGAAATCCTGGGCTGCGGCATGGTAGACCCCAATGTGCTGGACGCATGCGGCATAGACAGCAAGGTCTACAGCGGATACGCCTTGGGCATGGGTATTGAGCGCATCGCCAACCTGAAGTATCAGGTGAAAGACTTGCGCATGTTCTCCGAGAACGACACGCGCTTCCTGAAGGAATTCGAAGCGGCATACTAAAAAATGAAGGATGAAGAATAGTCCCTGCGGGACGGAATGAAGAATCTCTCCCTCTCCTGACATGCAGGGAAGGGAACCGCCACCGCAAGCACCGTTCTTCATTCTTCATTCATAATTCTTCATTCACGTACTATGGCTAAAGACAGGCTTATTACCCCAAGCTACTGTTTCATACTCGCGGCCAACTTCCTGCTGTATTTCGGCTTCTGGCTGATGATGCCGGTGTTGCCGTTCTACCTGTCCGAAGTGTTCCACGCGGGCAATACGATGGTGGGCGTGGTGCTGTCGTGCTACACCATCGCCGCGCTGTGCATCCGCCCCTTCTCCGGTTACCTGTTGGACACATTTGCCCGCAAGCCGCTTTACCTGCTGGCCTACTCCGTCTTCACGGCCATTTTCGCCGGATACATAGTGGCCGGGACGCTGACGGTGTTTATCATGCTGCGCATCGTGCACGGCGTGTCGTTCGGCACGGTCACGGTCGGCGGAAACACGGTGGTGATAGACATCATGCCCTCCTCGCGGCGTGGCGAGGGACTGGGCTACTACGGGCTGGCCAACAACATTGCCATGTCCATCGGCCCCATGGTGGGTCTGTTCATGCACGATGCGGGCGTGCCCTATACCGTCATCTTCTGCAGTTCGCTGGCATCTTGCGCGGCGGGACTGGGCTGCGCCTCGCTGGTCAAGACGCCCTACAAACCGCCCGTAAAACGCCCGCCCGTTTCGCTGGACCGCTTCATCCTGTTGAAAGGAATGCGCGCGGGGTTCAGTCTGCTGCTGCTCTCCATTCCCTACGGCATGACCACCAACTACGTGGCCATGTACGCCAAACAAATGGGCCTCAACGCTTCCACGGGCTTCTTCTTCACATTCATGGCGCTGGGCATGGCCATATCGCGCCTGTTTTCGGGACGCATAGTGGATCGAGGCAAGGTGACGCAGGTCATTTCGGCCGCCTTGTATGTGGTCATCGCCAGCTTCTTCCTGCTCTCGGCCTGCGTGTATGTCATCAAGTGGGACGCCACGGCCTGCACCGTACTGTTTTTCTTCATTGCCCTGCTGCTCGGCGTGGGTTTCGGCACGATGTTCCCGGCCTATAACACGCTGTTCGTCAATCTCGCGCCCAACAGCCAGCGGGGTACGGCCACATCCACCTATCTCACGTCGTGGGACGTGGGCATCGGCATCGGTATGCTGCTTGGCGGTTACATAGGCGAAATCAGCACGTTCGACAAGGCTTACCTGTTCGGAGCATGCCTCACGGTGGTATCCACCCTCTACTTCAACCACAAGGTGACACCTCACTACCATCATAATAAGTTACGCTGATGAGAACAAAAGAACGATATGCCCATATCATAGCCTGGTTCAAGGAAAACGTCCCCATAGCCGAGACGGAACTGCACTACGACGACCCGTTCCAGCTGCTGGTGGCCGTCATCCTATCCGCCCAATGTACCGACAAGCGGGTCAACATGACGACCCCGGCCCTGTTCCGCGACTATCCCAACGCCGAGGCGCTTGCCGCCGCCGAACCGGAAACCATCTACGAATATATCCGTAGTATATCTTATCCTAACAACAAGGCCAAGCACTTAGTGGGCATGGCCCGTATGCTGATGGAGAAGTACAACGGCCAAGTACCCAGCACGCTGGAGGAGCTGGTAAAGCTTCCCGGTGTGGGACGTAAGACAGCCAACGTCGTCCAGTCCGTGGCATTCGACAAGGCTGCCATGGCCGTGGACACGCACGTGTTCCGCGTGAGCCACCGACTTGGATTGGTATCGTCCGCCTGCACCACGCCCTATAGCGTGGAAAAGGAGCTGGTAAAGCACATAGCTGAAGCCGACATTCCCATCGCGCACCATTGGCTCATACTGCATGGCCGCTACATTTGCCAGGCGCGCGCACCGAAATGCGACATCTGCGGCCTGAAACTATGGTGCAAACATTACGAGAAAACGTACAAAGTGTGCACGGAACCCACCTCGGCTTCCCTGCATGAATAAATCGCGCCTTTTTCTTTAAAAGAAACAATTTAAATGCTAACTTTGCGCCACATATAATATATAGCATTGAAACAACACTCTTAAATATTTAAGTTATGACAATTGATCAATTCAACTTTGCCGGAAAAAAGGCATTCGTCCGTGTAGACTTCAACGTACCTTTGGACGAGAATTTCAACATCACAGATGACACACGTATGCGTGCTGCCCTCCCCACTCTCAAGAAGATATTAGCCGACGGCGGCAGCATCATTATCGGTTCCCATCTCGGACGCCCGAAAGGTGTAGCCGACAAGTTCTCATTGAAACATATCATAGGTCACCTGAACGAACTGCTGGGAGTGGAAGTACAATTCGCCAACGACTGCATGGGCGAGGAAGCAGCCGTAAAGGCCGCAGCCTTGAAGCCGGGTGAAGTGCTGTTGCTCGAAAACCTCCGCTTCTACGCAGAAGAAGAAGGCAAACCCCGCGGGTTGGCAGAAGATGCCACAGACGAAGAAAAGGCTGCTGCCAAGAAAGCCGTTAAGGAAAGCCAGAAGGAGTTCACCAAGAAGCTGGCCTCTTACGCTGATTGCTATGTAAACGACGCATTCGGTACGGCACATCGTGCACACGCATCCACAGCCCTCATTGCAAAATACTTCGACAAGGACAACAAGATGTTCGGTTACTTGATGGAGAAAGAAGTAAAAGCTGTCGACAAAGTACTGAACGACATCCATCGTCCGTTTACTGCCATCATGGGCGGCTCCAAAGTATCTTCGAAGATTGAAATCATAGAGAACCTGCTGAACAAGGTAGACAACCTCATCATCGCCGGCGGTATGACTTATACTTTCACGAAAGCCATGGGAGGCAAGATCGGTATCTCCATCTGCGAGGACGACAAACTTGACTTGGCTTTGGACCTGATGAAGAAGGCAAAAGAAAAAGGCGTAAACCTCGTTCTGGCCGTAGATGCCAAGATTGCGGACGCATTCTCCAACGATGCCAATACGAAGTTCTGCCCGGTAAACGAGATACCCGATGGATGGGAAGGTCTTGACATAGGCCCGGAAACGGAGAAAATCTTTGCCGACGTAATCAAAGGCTCCAAGACAATCTTGTGGAACGGCCCGACAGGTGTGTTCGAGTTCGACAACTTCACGCACGGTTCGCGTGCCGTGGGCGAGGCCATTGTGGAAGCCACGAAGAACGGTGCTTTCTCGCTGGTAGGCGGTGGCGACTCTGTGGCTTGTGTCAACAAGTTCGGCTTGGCAAGCGGCGTGTCTTACGTTTCTACCGGTGGAGGCGCATTGCTTGAAGCCATCGAAGGAAAGATTCTTCCGGGAATCGCAGCCATCAACGAATAAACAAAAACTTTATTCATACGAAAGGCAACCTGTGAGTGCACAGGTTGCCTTTCCATTTTATTGCCAACAATACAACAGTACTGCGAAACATCACTCACAACGTACACCGCATGAGAAAAATATCGTTCGTAACCCTGTCACTACTTTTACTGGCAGGGAATGCCTGGAGCCAAGAAAACAAGTTGAAAGACGTGGCAAACACCCTGAAAGAGCGCATCACACTTGAAGGCTACACGCAGTTGGGCTACACATATGACGACGCGAACAAAGGAAAAGCGAATACCTTCGAGGTGAAAAGGGCCATCATCATGGCACGGGGAAAAATAACCGACCGATGGTCATGCTACTTCATGTACAACTTCGCCAATACGGGAAAAATACTGGAAGCCTATACGGAATACAAATTCCTGCCCGAACTGACCGTACGCATCGGCGAGTTCAAGACCATGTTCACCTTCGAGAATCCCATGTCGCCCTGCACGCTGGAACTGATAAGCTGCAACTCGCAGGCCACGAACTATCTGACCGGATATGACGGAAGCGACCCGCTGTATGGCTCCCATGCGGGACGCGACTTGGGCATCCTTTTCTACGGGGACCTTTTCGACAAACTGTTCACCTACCACTTGGGCATCATGAACGGACAGGGAATAAACCGCAAGGATGGAAACAACCAAAAAGACATCGTAGGCTCGCTGCTGGCCCGCCCCACCGGATGGCTTAGCGTGGGCGGTACCTTCAGCAAAGGCAAGGGGTGTGCCGTGGCCGTATCGAGCATCAACCCGGACATTGCCGTAGGCGACAACTATGACCGCAATCGCTGGTCGGCCGGAGCACTACTTAAATTCAAACCGGTGGACATCCGCACGGAATACCTGCACGGCAAGGACGGCCGTGTGCGCAGCGACGGATACTACTTCACCCTGTCGGCACACGTGTTGCCGCGCATAGACCTCATCGCCTCTTACGACTACTTCAACCGGAACAAGAAACAGGCTGACAAGCAAACCAACTACGTGGCCGGAGCACAATGGTGGTTCTACCCCAAGTGCCGCCTGCAACTGCAATACACCCGCCGCGCACCCAAGCTGGCCGAAGCGTCCAACCTGCTACAAGCCCAAGTGCAGGTGCGCTTCTGAGGCACCCCATATCCCACGTTTATCCGCAACGCGTTGCGTCCGCGGGCGCAACGTGTACGGAGCGCGAACGCAACATGTCGCGAGCAAACGCGCAACACGTTGGAAGCAAAAGCCCGGCATAACAAGAGCAACTCCGCCTTTCTTAGCACGGTTTTTGTAGGAATATCAGTAAGTTACTAACAAGGCATCAGCAGACAGAACACATGAACGAGAAAAGCATCAACGAACAATACAAAAGCGTCATCTCACTATTGGAGCAAAAACGGCTGAAAGAGGCGCAAATGCAACTGAAGTCCATGCTGGGCGAAACGGGAAACTGGCCGCTATGCGACCGTCTGGAAAAGGACGAAACCTCCTACCGCTACATGCTGCAATACATGGGCCAAGGGATGAAAGACCCGCAACGGCAGGAGTTGTACCGCCAAATATACCGCGACACCTGGGAAACAGCCGACCAGGCACGGCTCTGCCTGTTGGACAAAATCTCCGGACACCGCTACCACGAAGTGCGCAGGAAGCTGGCCGCATCGCCCGATGAGAACCGCATGCAAGTCTTGCTGGACACGCTGGAAGGCTATGCGGACGAACTGTCGCTATGCGACCTGATGCCCGGCGACCGGAAAGCCAAGGAAGCCGTCCTGCAAAGGCACGAAAACGCAAACCGTGAACTGTTCCTCGCCACATGGGGCAACAGTTCGTGGAGCAACGCGGAGGTTTCTGTCGCAGACAAGACTTTGCTGTCGGAAACGCTGACGGCCAACGACCTCTGCCTTTTTGTCAGCGCGGTCACCCTCAGCTTGCTGCAATGTTTCGATGCCTCCAAGTTCCGATGGCTGCTCCAAGCGAGCAAACACCACGACGCGGGAGTAAACCGACGGGCCATCGTAGGACTGGCCCTCGTGCTGCACACCTACCCCGGCCGCCTCGCGCTCTACCCCGAACTGGGACAGGCACTCATTCTCCACGACGAAGAATACAAACTGGGCGAACAGCTCAACCAAGTGTACATCCAATTGCTACGAAGCCAGGAGACGGAAAAGATAAACAAGAAGATGCGCGAGGAGATACTGCCGGAAATGATGAAGAACATCAACCTGATGCGCGGCATGAAGTTCGGCTTCGAGGACAACATGGAAGAAAACGACGTGAATCCCGACTGGGAAAAAGCCTTCGACCAATCGGGATTGAACGAAAAGATACGCGAGATAAACGAACTGCAGATAGAAGGCTCAGACGTGTACATGAGCACGTTCTCCATGCTCAAAGGCTACCCGTTCTTCCGGGAGGTATCGAACTGGTTCTATCCATTCGACATGAACCACCCGGCCCTGTTCAACGAGCAAGGGCCGGATGCCGCGAACAACTCGCTGCCCAACCTACTCTTGTCATCGGGTTTCTTCTGCAACAACGACAAATATTCGCTCGCCCTCATGCTGGCACACATGCCGCAAGGGCAGCAGGGATTGATGTTCAGCCGCCTCACCTCGCAAGACATGGAACAGCTGATGGAGGAAAAACAGTCCAACGAACTGAAACAGTACGCACAACGTCCCGAAGTGATAAGCAACCAGTACATACACGACCTCTACCGCTTCTTCAAGCTCTATCCTTATCGGCACGAGTTCCACGACATTTTCAGCGACACTATCGCCCTGTATACCATCCCCGCATTGAGCAAGATGCTTGGAAAACCTGAGCTGACGCAGGCCGTGGCCGACTTCCATTTCCAAAAGGAGCACCCTGCCGAGGCATTGGCCCTTTATCAGAAACTGACGGAGGCCGCCCCGCAAGCGGATGCCGCAATCTACCAAAAGATAGGCTTCTGCCTGCAAAAAGAGAAGAAATACGCCGAGGCCATAAAGGCTTACCGCAAAGCAGATGTTCTGAAACCCGACCACATTTGGACCATCCGCCATCTGGCCACGTGCCACAGGCAGCTGAAGGACTTTGCAACCGCGTTGGACTACTACCGGAAAGCCGAAACCATACAGCCGGAAAACAAACACGTGTTATTCAACATCGGGACTTGCCTGGCCGAAGACGGACAAACGGAACAGGCCTTGCAATACTTCTTCAAACTCGACCTCATGGAAGAAAACAGCCCGAAAGTTTGGCGTGCCATAGCCTGGTGCTCGTTCGTATGCAACCGCCACGAGCAGTCCATGAAGTATTACAAAAAGATAATGGATACAGAGCCGCTGGCCGTGGACTACCTCAACGCCGGGCACGTGGCATGGGCCACGGGCAACATAGGGCAAGCGGCACAATATTACACAAAATGCGCCGAAACCCTCGGCGACAACACCGTGTTCCGCGAAACGTTCCTGAAAGACAAGGAAGAACTCATGAGACAGGGCATCGACGAAAGCGACTTTCCGCTGATGCTCGACTTAGCACAATAGCAGCTCCCTGTAGAGCCGTTGCACGGGCAGTCCCATGATGTTGTAATAGCTGCCGGAGATGTATTCCACGCCCACATAGCCTATCCATTCCTGCACGCCATAGGCTCCGGCCTTGTCCATAGGGAGATACTTGTCCACATAATAGGTGATTTCATCCTCGCTCAAAGGGGAAAAGCGCACTTCCGTGCAAGCTGTGAAACTGCGCTGCCACTCCTTGGTCGTGATGCACACCCCGGTAAAGACCTCGTGCGTGCGGCCGGAAAGGCCACGAAGCATTTGCAGAGCCTCATCCTTGTCTCCAGGTTTTCCCAATACCTTGCCGTCCAGCCACACAATGGTGTCTGCCGTAATCATCAGTTCGTCCGGCTGCAACATCGGACGGTAGGCCTCGGCCTTTTCACGGGCTATGTACAACGGAATGTCCCCGCCTTGCAATCCGGCGGGATATGACTCGTCCACATCGGGCAGCGTACGCACTTCGTAGTCCACCCCAAGCCCGCTGAGCAGTTCCTTGCGCCGGGGCGAATTCGATGCCAGTATCACACGGTATTTGTTCAAATTGTCAAGCATAACGTAACCTCCTTTATCCTGATTCCAATACTCACCACCCGAAGGCTTTCTCATCGGCCATCCACATGCCGTGCACCTTCAGCACTTGCTCCACAATGTCCCGGCCGCAACCGTATCCGCCCTCGGCATGCGATATGTAGCGGGCCACGGCTTTCACCTCCGGGGCCGCATCCTTGGGACAGCAAGGCAGGCCGCAGACGCGCATCACCTCCACGTCGGGAATGTCATCGCCCACGTACAACACTTCCTCGTCCTTCAGGCCATAGCGGGAGCAGAAGTCGCGGTAATCTTCAATCTTCACCGCAGAACCCATGTATATGTTCTCCGGCAGAAGTCCGAGTGACTGGAAGCGTTTACGCACAGCTTCCGTCTTTCCTCCGGTGATAATCCCTAACAACATGCCCTGCTTGGCAGCCAGGTGCAAGGCATATCCGTCCTTGATGTTAACCGTGCGCAGGGGTTCCCCGTCCGCGCTCATCGGTATCACGTTCGCGCTCAGCACCCCGTCCACATCGAACAGGAGCGCCTTTATCTTCCTAAGGTCGTAATTGATGGTACTCATTATGATGCATTATTCTTTATGTAGGCTTTTCTCGTGTATGCTCTCGCTGACGGCCTTGTACAACATCTGCATGCCGGGCGAATCAGCCAGCAACTGCAAGTGCTTGTCGATGACATAGCGGTCGTAGCGCACGGCCGGACCGGTCTGCGCGGCAAGCGGCGAAAGCCCGTGCACCTTGCGGGCCGTCTCGTCTATCAACGGAAGCAACGAGTCGAAAGGCAGACCGTGTTTTTGCAACAGTTCCGCGGCCAAGGCATACATGTGGTTGGTGAAGTTGTTGGCAAACACGGCGGCCAGATGCAGGTACTTCCGCTGTTCGGAAGTCACCTCGTAGACTTTCCCCGAAAGGGCGAGGGCTATTTCTTTCAGCAAGTCGGCATCCTGCCGCGTGTTGCCCTCGATGAAGAATGGCACTTCGCCGAAATCCACCTCGCGCTGCTTGCTGAATGTCTGCATGGGGTAAAACACGCCATAGCGCCCCGCATGGCCCTGCCACACGTCCATAGGAAGGCTGCCGGCCGTGTGTACCCAAAGCGACGCCTCATGCCCCTGCACCATTTCCGGCAACAGCTGCACAAAAGCATCGTCTTTCAATGCGACGACATACAGGCGGGCATCGTCCGCAAGGGCGGAGAGGTCGGCAGTATGGTCGGCCTCCACTTGGCGGGCCAAGGCTTGGGCGGCCTGCGGCGTGCGGCTATAGACCTGCACAATGCGGAAGCCCTTCCGGTAGAGGGCCTTGGCAAGGTTGGTGGCCAGATTGCCCGCACCGACAAAGACTATCGAAGTGTCTTCTATGCTTCTCTTCATCTTGTGGAAATGAAATACAGCAACGCACCGACAAGAAGCAGGGCCGCAGGCAACAGATAGGCGGACATCGTGCCGAGCAAGGCCGTAATCAGCCCGAAGTTCAGCACCAGCCATAAGCCTATCAATACCAATCCTACTGACTTGTCACGCTTGAGCAGCAGGAATATCACCGCCGTATAGAGCAGGAAGTTATCCTTGTTCATCACCCACGGCAGGCCGAGCGACGAGAAATGCACCAGCTTGTCGAGCAGGTAAAGCGCCCCGAAGACCATCAGCGTGACGGCCGTGGCCTTGTATGTGTCCCGGTTATTGTTCGCTGTCGCCACCGTTGTATTTATTAAGGTGAATCTTCTCCCATTGCAGGTGTTCCTCGTTGAAGGGCTTGCGCTCCATGCCTTTGTGCCCGATGGCCACGATGCTGAGCACCTGGAATTGCAGGGGTATGCCGAGCACGTCGTGCACATATTCGTCGGACGACATGCCGTTGGCGGCGACACGTTCGCGCACCTGCACCCAGCAGCTGCCCAGCCCCATGTCCTCGGCCTGGAGTTGCAGGTAGATGGAGGCTATCGAGGCGTCTTCTATCCACACATCGCTGGCCAGGGGGTCGGCCATGACCACCACGGCCAGGGCGGCATCGGCAATGAACTGCGAGGCCTGCTCCTTGCAAAGGGAGAGCTTCTTCAGCGTGTCCTTGTCGTCCACCACGACAAACTGCCAGGGGTTGGAGCGTTTGGACGAGGGGGCCATCAGGGCGGCCTTCATGAGCGTAACCACCTGCTCTTGCGTGAGTTCTTCTGCCGTAAACTTCCTCATGCTACGGCGTTGCTTTATCAATTCGCTAAAACTTTCCATCGGTACGGATGCATTTATAGTCTGTTATATGTGGCAAAGATACGGAGATTATTTTTAAATTTGCAGGCAATGCCTTTGAAACTGACGACATATTGCGAAGGAAGCCGCATCCCGGAGCTGCCGGGAACGAACACATTCCACTCCACCGAGCTGTTCCGCATTTACGAAGCGACGCCCGGTTACGCCCCCATCCTCATCGTGGCCTCGCTGGACGGCAGGCCGGTGGGCAAGCTGCTTGCCGCCGTCCGCAAGAGCGTGCGCCTGTCGCCGCCGGGCATCATCAAGCGGTGCGAGGTGTATGGCGCGGGCGAGTATTTCGACCCGTCCCTCAGCAAGGAGGAGATATTCGGCGAGATGTTGCAGCGGCTCACGCAGATGGCCACGCGCAGCGCCTTCCTCATCGAGTTCCGCAACCTGGAGAGCACGATGTTCGCCTACAGGCTGTTCCGCGAGAACCAGTTCTTCCCTATCAACTGGCTGAGGGTGCGCAACTCGCTGCAGGGCACCGCCAAGACCGAAGAGGGCTTCAGCGCGTCGCGCATCCGGCAGATAAGGAAGGGCCTGAAGAGCGGGGCCACGGTGCGCGAGGCACGCGGCATGGACGAGGTGGAGGAGTTTGCCCGCATGTTGCACCACGTCTACTCGTTCAAGGTGCGGAAGCACTTCCCC
>CALUGY010000077.1 GCA_944320295.1 uncultured Bacteroides sp. | reverse complement strand
CCTTTTCAGCCCAAGATAGATTGCGTACCTTTGTGGCTCGGTCAGTTGTTTATACATGGCAACACAAAATTAATTGACCAGGGGGAGACAATCTGCGGATTGCTCCTTTTTTTGTATTGCCGGCGGATGCTCTTGGAGTCCATTGCAACCGACAACCCCCGATGGGCGGTGAACACTCTTTCTTTGCCTAAACCCTCCGGAACGGGCTGGAAAACGTTGCACTTCTATTTGGACTCTTCATATTCCACGAACTTTCCGTTCTGCCACTCTCCCTTCATGGATATGTTTCCGTTGGAGTCGTAGTAGGTTCCTTGGCCGTGTTGCTTGTCGTTGTGCCAGTAGCCCACGTACCGTCCGCCTTCGGCCCAGGTATATGTGCCGTAGCCTTCGCTCTTGTCGTTTGCGAAATTGCCTTTGTAGATGTCGCCGCCCGCGTAGTAGTAAACGCCGTAACCGCTCATCTTGCCGTTCTTGAACGAGCCTTCATAGCGGTCGCCGCTCTTCCACGAGCCTTTGCCTTCGCCTTCTATCGTGCCGTTTTTCCATTCGCCTTCGTAGGTGTAGCCGCTGTCGAAAACCGCTTTCCCACGACCGTCGGGCACGCCGTTGAGCAACTGGCCCGTGTATTCGTAGTTGGAGAACGAAGCCGAGCCAGTATACCGTCCGCTGCTGGCCGACGAACCGCTGCTGCTACTGCCCGATGTCCCGGTGAAACTGCCGTTCCTCCAAGTGCCTTGTTGCAGGATGTTGCCGTTGGCGTCGTAGTAGGTTCCCTGGCCATGTTGCTTGTCGTTCTTCCAGTAGCCCACATATTTTGCGCCGTTGGCCCATGTATATGTGCCGTAGCCTTCGCTCTTTCCCTTTACGAACTCGCCTTTGTAGATGTCTCCACCCGTGTAGTAGAAGACGCCGTTGCCTTTTACTTCGTCGTTTACGAAGTCGCCCTCGTAGCGTTCGCCGCTTTCCCAGTAATAGGTACCTTTGCCGTGCATCTTGTCTTTTTTGAACGGGCCTGTGTAGTGGTCGCCGTCTTTCCAGGTATACGTGCCGTTGCCTTCCTTTAGTCCGTTGCTCCAGTAGCCTTCGTAGCGGTTGCCGCTGCTGTAGGTGGCTTTGCCGTATCCGTCCGGCTGGCCGTTGAGCAGCTGGCCCGTATAGTCGTAGTTGGAGAACGACTTCGTGCCTTGGTATCTGCCGCTTGTCGTTGTAGCCGGAGCATCGTTCGTGTAGTCCGGTTCATCGGCGGGAACAGCTATCATCGAGTCGGTGGAGACAGAGAAGGTGTCTTCGGCGGGGAAACTGCTGTCGTCCGAATACTCGTCGTAGCTTTCTATGTTGTCCAATACGCTCGTATCGTAATTCTTTGTCTCTTTCACTACCATCAGATAGACAAGCAGGACGAAGAGGATGATGATGAGGGGCACGACAATAAGCACCGTTGTGGCCACGCTTTTCTTCTTTCCTTGTTCCACCGGTGCGGGATTCGGTGCAGGCTTCGGGTTGGGAACCGGCCTTGGCGGCAGGGGTGGCGTGAGGGGGATGGTCTCTTCGCTTCTGTCGTTTTCACGGAGCTTGGTGTCTTCGTCTTGGGGTTCCTTCGTGTCCTTGCCCGGAAGCAATGCAAGGAACTCTGCTATGCTTTGCGGCCTTTCGCGGCGCACGCGCAGGCAGCGGTCGATGGCTTGTTTCACTTGTTCGTCCACGCCGGCAGGGTAGGCGGGTAGGGGCAGCTCGCCCGTCACCAGCTTGAGCGATGAGGGCGGGGTGACACCCGTCAGCAGCTTGTAGAACGTGGCGGCCAGCGCATAGATGTCGGTGGCAGGGGTGAAGCTGGTGATGCCCGCATCGGAGTTGTATTGCTCGATGGGCGAATAGCCGTTGCTCACGGCCGGTGGCGTGGTGCTGGTCTGCTCGCCCGCGTTGTCGTATTGTTTGGCTACGCCGAAGTCTATGAGTACCGCCCGTCCTGTTTCGGCCTGCAACAAGATGTTGCCCGGCTTCACGTCGAGGTGGAGCAGCTTCTTGTGGTGTATGTAGGCCAGCGCGTCGGCCACTTGGTATATATAGTGCAAGGCTTCGCTTTGCGACAGCCGGCCGGCATCTTGCACATGTTGCGCCAGGCTTTCGCCTTCGATGAAGTCCATCACGTAGTAGGCCGTGCCGTTTTCTTCGAAAATGTCGGACACGCGCACGATGCCCGGATGCGTGAGCGAGGCGATGAGCCGCGCCTCCTTGACGAACTTGTTGCGGAAGCGGGTGGCCAGGTCGCGGTTGCTCTGCGTGGTGGTGACGTGGGTACTGCCCGAGTCGCGGTCGCACGCGCCGCGCATGAAAAACTCTTTGATGGCCACCACCTTCTCCAGTCCGATGTGACGTGCACGGTAGGTGATGCCAAAGCCTCCGCTGCCCAGCGTGGCCTCGATGCGGTATTTCCCTTGCAGCAGAAGCGTTCCGGGGCGCAGGGAATAGTTCTCCTCTTTCATCTGTTACATTGTTTTTAGTATCGGCAGGCAGACGATGTCCCATGCGAGGCCGTCTGCCTTGCCGTGCAAAATTAAGTAAAATGCGGACAAACAAGAAAAAAATGCACATTTTTCTGGCTTGAAATCCCGCATCTGTACGGCGTTTGTCCGCAACACGTCGCGCCCGTGCTCCGTACATGTTGCGTCTGTGCTCGCAACGTGTTCCGTCCGCACTCGCGACGTGTTGCGTCTAAGGCTTGTATATCAGTAGGATATGGACGAAGTGCTCAGCCGTGTTTCTTCCGGCAGTCCGGGCATTCGCCTTTGATGACGAAGGAGACGGAGTGCGGCGTAAAGCCCTCGGCCAGCGACAAGTTGGGCAGCGGGATGTCTGCCATGCAAAAAGACCGTTTGCATGCCTCGCAATAGAAGTGGATGTGCGCGTCGGCCAGGTCGCATTGCCCTTCGCTGGTGCATGGCTCGTAGTTCAGCACGCCGCGCCCGTCCTCGAAGCTGTGCACGATGTCGTGCTCCAGGAACAAGGTCAGCACGCGGAAAATGCTCGATTTGTCCAACGAAAGCAACGCTTCCTCCAAGTCGGCCAGCGACATGGGTTTCGTTGCGGTGTGAAGCGCCTTTAATACGAGAATCCTGTTTGGTGTGGGCTTTACGCCTTTTTGTTCCAACCGGGCGGTTATGTCGATAGGTTCCATACGAAAAGGGTTAAGTATGAGTGCGTGGCAAAGATAGCGAAAGGTGAGCGCAGAGACAAAATGAAAACGCAGTTTTCTATGTTGGCTCTGTCGAACCGCATCCTATCTACGTGGAACAAAGATATGAAAAAGAAACATCTCCCGTTAAGGCTGCACGTTTTTTGTGCGGCCGGGCACTATGCAACCCGGTTGCACGGGCTACTTCCTACTTTTGTGCCGTAGACAATAATCAAGGGTCATGGCAGAGAAACATCACCATCACGGACATCGTGGAATGAAGGGGAAGATGCTCCTCATAGCGGCAACGGTAGTGCTGCTTGCGGGAGCTGTATGGATAGAACGGCATTGCGGCCTGTCGACGGGGCAGCTCTTGTCGGTTTACCTTGTGCCTTACCTGCTTGTGGGATACGGCACGTTGAAGGAGGCCTTGGAAGGCCTGCTGCGCGGCAATGCCTTCAACGAACATTTCCTTATGAGTGTTGCCACCATCGGCGCGCTATGCATCGGCTTTTTGCCGGGTGCGGATACGGAGTTTCCCGAAGCCGTGTTCGTCATGCTTTTCTTTCAGATAGGGGAACTTTTCGAGGGGTATGCGGAAGGCAAGAGCCGCGACAGCATTTCGCACCTCATGGACATCCGCCCCGACGTGGCCCATGTGGAACGTGGCGGCGAGACTGTAACCGTGTCGCCGGAAACCGTGGCCGTGGGCGAGACCATCGTAGTCCGGCCGGGAGAGAAAGTGCCGCTGGATGGCGTGGTGGTGGAAGGCGTTTCGTCGCTCAATACCGTGGCCCTGACCGGCGAAAGCGTGCCGAGGGACGTTTCTGACGGGGATGAAGTGGCCTCCGGGTGTGTCAACCTTACGGGCGTGATTCGTGTGAAAACCACAAGGAACTTCGGCGAAAGCACCGTGTCGAAGATTCTCGAACTGGTGGAAAACGCCGACAAGTACAAGTCGCGCAGCGAATCGTTCATCACGAAGTTTGCCCGCGTCTATACTCCCATCGTGGTGGCGGCGGCCTTGCTGCTTGCCGTGGTGCCTCCCTTGTTTTCACCGCTAGGTTTCGCCGGGGCATTCTCCGTGTGGTTGCACCGTGCCCTCATCTTCTTGGTGGTGTCGTGCCCGTGCGCCTTGGTCATCAGCGTGCCGCTCACGTTCTTCGGTGGCCTGGGCGGTGCATCGCGCCGGGGCATTCTGGTCAAGGGCAGCAACTGCATGGACCTGTTGGCTCGGATTGGTACCGTGGTGTTCGACAAGACCGGCACACTTACCTGTGGGGCGTTTTCCGTGGAGGCTGTGCATCCTGACGATTTCAACGAGAAAGAACTTCTGCACTTGGCCGCACATGTGGAGCACTTCTCCACGCATCCCATCGGCGAGGCTTTGCGCGCCGCTTTCCCCAATGAGGCCACCGACGGTTGCAAGGTGACGGATGTGGAGGAGATACCCGGGCACGGAATCCGGGCCCATGTGGCCGGCCATACTGTGTGCGTGGGAAACAGGAAGATGATGGATGCCATCGGCGCCCGGTGGACGGAGTGCCGGCACGTGGGTACCATTATCCATGTGGCGGTAGACGGCGTGTATGCCGGCCATATCGTAATCAGCGACCGTGTGAAGGGCGACAGCGCGGAGGCCGTTGCCTCGTTGAAACGCCTTGGGGTGGGGCAGACCGTGATGCTGACAGGCGACCGCAAGGAAGTGGCGCGCGACGTGGCGGAAAAGCTGGGCATAGACCGTTATCATGCGGAATTGCTGCCCGCCGACAAGGTGGAACATGTGGAGCAGCTGCTTGCCGCAAAGCCCAAGGGGAAGAGTCTCGCTTTCGTGGGCGACGGGATAAACGACGCGCCGGTGTTGAAACGGGCCGACATAGGCATAGCCATGGGCGGGCTGGGTAGCGATGCCGCCATCGAGGCTGCCGACGTGGTGCTGATGGACGACCGCCCGTCCAAGATAGCCGCGGCCATCCGCATAGCCCGCCGTACCCTCCGCATAGCCCGTCAAAATGTGTGGTTTGCCATAGGCATAAAGGCTGCCATCCTGGTGCTTGCTTCCATCGGGTTGGGCTCCATGTGGATGGCTGTTTTTGCCGATGTCGGCGTGACAGTCCTTGCGGTGCTCAACGCCATGCGTGCCCTACATTAATATATAGGAGGCAACCTCGTAATCCGGCAGGATTTTGTATGGGGTATACGTTTCTTTGTTCTCGCGTAAATTCAAAATACGAAAAGATTCCCTATCTTTGTCCGGTCTTGAACGTGACGGATAAATACGAACGATTATGCGAGATTGCAGATTATACAGATACTTTTCGGGCACAGCCTTTGCCGTGGCGTTGCTGTTGGCAACTTCTTGCCGCCCGTCATACGAGGTGGCGAAGGTGGAAGGGAAACTCCTGCCCGTGGACAGCACGTGGGATGCCGTGCCCCAATCCGAGGCACTTGCCTTGTTGGCTCCCTACAAAACACATGTGGACAGTATCATGCAGGAGGTGATAGGTACGTCGGCCATGCCAATGGACCGTTACAGGCCGGAAAGCCCGCTGTCCAATCTTGTGGCCGATGTGCTGCGCGAGTCGGCCACGCAAGCCTTGGGCCGTCCTGCTGACATGGGGCTGGTCAACATAGGTGGCATACGCAATGTCTTGCCCCAAGGCCCGTTGACCACGGCACATATTTACGAGATACTGCCTTTTGAGAATTCGCTCTGCGTGCTTACACTCGATGGAGCCACGTTGCACGAATTGTTGGAAAACATTGCCGCCCGTGGCGGAGAAGGCGTGAGCGGCGTGCGGCTTGAAATTTCGGGCGACGGCAAGCTGTTGCGGGCCACCATAGGCGGCAAGCCCGTAGATGAGGCACGCACCTATACCGTGGCCACCTTGGACTATCTGGCCGAGGGAAACGACGGCATGTGCGCCTTGCCGAAAGCTTCCGACCGGCAATGCCCTCCGGGAGCTACCCTGCGCGGCCTGTTCATGGACTATGTGAAGCGGCAGACAGCAGAGGGACGTCCGTTGAGGGCACAGGTGGAAGGACGCATCGTAATGCGGAAATAGGCTAAGCATCGCCCAATGTAGTAGAACGTAAAAACAAAACGACCGAACAATGAGACATACTTTAAGAATATTCTTTCCGCTAATAGCTTTTGCTGTAGCATTGGCACAGCCCCTTGCTGCACAGCAAACCAAGGAACTCCGCATATTGCATACCAGCGACACGCATAGTCGTATAGAACCTATGGGTGAGAATGCAGCCGATCCTGATGCCGGGCATGGAGGTGTGGTGCGCCGTGCCGCGCTTGTGGCCGACTATCGTGCGAAGCATCCCGGAGTGTTGCTTTTCGACTGCGGCGACATATCGCAAGGGACGCCATATTACAATCTGTTCCGTGGCGAGTTGGAGGTCAAGATGATGAACCTTATGCGCTACGATGCCATGACCATCGGCAACCACGAGTTCGATTACGGGTTGGACAATATGGCGCGTTTGTTCCGCATGGCGGATTTCCCTGTAGTGTGTGCCAATTATGATGTGTCCGGCACCGTACTCGAAGGGCTTGTCAAACCCTATGTGGTATTGGAGCGGGATGGCCTTCGCATAGGCGTGTTCGGTTTGTCGCCCCGTATGGAGGGTTTGGTGCAGGCCGACAAGTGCGAGGGCGTGCGTTTTGAAGAACCCTTGCCCGTGGCGCGGAATGTGGTGGCACGCTTGCGCGAGGTGGAACATTGCGATGTCGTGATATGTCTTTCACATTTGGGCTATAATGTGACGGGAGACAGCGATGAAGAATTGGCTGAACAGACGGCTGGCATAGATCTTATTCTTGGCGGCCACACGCATACTACCATGGAAGAGCCTATGAGGCTGGTAAATGCCGAGGGACAGGTCGTGCCCGTGATGCACTCCGGCAAGAACGGACTGTATGTGGGCGAGCTGAAACTCTTTTTAAGTGAACAATAAATGGATGCCGCATGACATGCATGGTGTGTAGGTATCCTAATCCTTATGAATAGACACATGGCAATGAAAAAAATCTTTTGTGCCCTTCTTGCAGGGCTTTTGTTTTTCCAAGCGAGGCTTTGTGCCCAGCAAGATGCTCCTTTGCTTCCTGTAGATGGTGACGAGAATTGTCGGCAATGGGTGGATTCCGTAATGGCCCGGCTCAACCTGAACGAGCGGATTGGGCAACTGCTTGTAGCTACCTTGCCCGCCAGGGCTGATGATAAAACACAGAAACTGGTGCGTGATTTAGCCAGAAAGTACAAGGTGGGAGGCTTGCTTTTTGCTGAAGGGACATCCGAAGAACAGGCAATCTTGACCAACATTGGGCAAAAAAATGCAAAAGTGCCTTTGATGGTGACTTTTGATGGCGAGTGGGGGCTCTCCATGCGTTTGAGCGATGCACCTGATTATCCGCGTAATGCTGCATTGGGGTGTATACGCGACAACCGCTTGATAGAAGATTATGGTCGTGAGGTGGCGCGGCAGTTCCGTGAGTTGGGTGTACATGTCAATTTTGCTCCTGATGCCGACGTCAATACCAACCCGCAAAATCCGGTGATACATATCCGTTCATTCGGCGAGGATAAAGACAACGTTGCCTCCAAGGTCGTGGCTTACGGTCGCGGTTTGGAGAAAGGCGGTGTGCTGGCTGTGCCCAAACACTTTCCTGGGCATGGCGATACGGATACTGATTCGCATAAAGCTCTTCCTGTGCTGAGGCACGATCGTGCCCGTCTGGATAGCGTGGAACTTTATCCTTTTTCCGAAGCCATCCGTGCCGGGTTGGGTGGACTCATGGTGGGGCATCTGCAAGTGCCGGCTGTTGAGAAAGATAGCCTGTTGCCCTCATCCCTGTCGCATGCCATTGTGACCGGCTTGCTAAAGGAGGAGATGGGCTTCCGTGGATTGGTATTTACGGATGCGCTCGACATGAAAGGGGTGACGCGTGTTTCTGATTATTATACCAAAGCTTTGTTGGCAGGTAACGATATGCTTCTTGTGCAGTACGATACACCGGGAGCCCATGCTGAACTGCTTCGTGCTGTAAAAGATGGTACGATATCTTCTGAGCTTGTAGATGAAAGATGCCGCAAGGTGCTTACATATAAGTATATATTAGGGCTGCGCAAGGCACACCCCCAACTGCAAGTTAGTGGATTGAGCCACCGTATCAATACAACGGAGGCACGTGCATTGGCTGCTAAACTCCGGCGTGAGGCTGTGACGGTCATAGATAATTGTTATGGCGTATTGCCCTTGTCTGCTTCTATGGAGCACGGTATTGCTGTGCTCAGTATGGGGGAAGAGGGATTGGATTCCGTATTTGTCGAGGCAATGAAACGTAATGCTGCCGTACATAGTTTCCGGTTGCCTTGGAATGCTTCTGAAGCGGAGAAAAAGACTGTGGCAGAACAATTGTCTTCTTATAGCCGCGTGGTGGTGAGCATTGCTGGAGTGAAGTATGTTAGTGAGGGTGATGTGGCTTTCCTTGCTGGATTGGAGTTGCGTGCGCCAATTGTTTATACCTTCTTTACGTCTTATCGCACTCTTCCGTTGCTCGAGACTGCTTTGGCCAAGGCCAACGCCGTAGTCTTGGCTCACTCTGACGAGCCGGATTTACAGGCTCACGTGGCAGACGTGCTTTTTGCCAAAACATCTGCCCATGGGCGTTTGTCGATGAGCATAGGTCGTTTATATCCTGTCGGTACAGGTCGCGATATAGAGTTGGGTACGAAACCTGCTGTCTTATTGCCTGATGATTGTGGTATGAAGTCGTACCTTCTTCGACGTATCGATGGTATAGCCCAGAAGGGTGTCGATGCCGGAGCTTATCCTGGTTGCCGTATTCTGGTGTTGAAAGATGGAAAGACAATGTACGACAAAGGCTTCGGGCAGCATTCGCCTACAGATACCACCTCTGTCCGCTCTACAGACCTTTTTGATTTGGCTTCTGTAACGAAGACTGCTGCCACGTTGCTGGCGGTGATGAAACTTTATGATGAAGGCAAACTGGCCTTAGATGACAAGGTTTCTAAATACCTCGATTTCCTTCGTGGCACAAACAAGCGAAACATTACTATCCGCCAACTCCTGCTTCACGAGTCGGGGCTGCCATCGTATATCCGTTTCTATGATGACGCCATCGACCCGCGTTCCATACATGGGCCGCATGTGCAGAAACAGCCGGACAAATGGCATCGTTCGCAGGTGGGAAAGAATGCCTTTTATGCCAGCGGTTTTAAGTTTAAGAGCGGGTTAATGGCTGCGCAGCGAGACGATGTGCATACGCTTCATGTCGCTGATAGCATGTGGCTGAATGCGACCTTCAAACAGACCATGATGCGTAAGATTGCTGTTAGCCGATTGGGAGGACGGCGTTACGTATATAGTGACTTGGGTTTTATCCTCCTACAGCAGGTAGTGGAGAGCATCGTTGGGCTGCCTATGGATTTATACCTTGACAAAGAATTCTATGCACCCATGGGGTTGCGGCGTACATATTTCTTGCCCTTAGATCATTTCCCCAAGTCGGAAATCATGCCTACTACTTTTAATGATTTCTTGCGTGGACAGGATTTGTGTGGGTATGTGCACGATGAATCAGCAGCTTTTATGGGAGGCGTATCTGGCAATGCCGGGCTGTTCTCTACCGCAGGTGAGTTGGCACAGATATATCAAATGTTGCTTGATGGCGGAGTGTGGAATGGTAAACGTTTCTTGAGCGAGAAAACATGTCGTTTATTCACTACAACTAAGTCGCTCATTAGTCGGAGGGGACTTGGCTTCGATAAACCGGATGTTTCCATAGTAACACGCAGTCCGTGTGCACCATCAGCTCCTGAAGCTGTATTTGGGCATACAGGATTTACTGGTACCTGTGTGTGGACCGACCCAGTAAATCGTACGGTTTATGTGTTTTTGAGCAATCGCATTTGTCCAAATGTGTGGAACGATAAGCTGAGCAAGATGGATATCCGTAGAGAGATACAAGAACTGATTTTTGAGAGTTTGAAGAAAGAACATTAAGCATATGCGTACATTATTCGTCTTATTCGCCTGCTGTTTTTCGTTATCTTGCGGGGCAAAGTCTCTTCATTTGCCGGCCGATACGTTGCGCTTGCCGGATGGTACGCCACGCATAGTGCAACATTTGCTTTACAATGAACCGTGTAAACAATGGGTAGACTCAGTTATGCAGCGCATGGATTTGCGGGAGCGAGTGGGGCAGCTCTTTATTTATACTATTGCTCCCCACTTGGACAAAGCGAATAGGAATCTATTACGAAAAGTGGTGGCTGAATATAAAGTTGGAGGCTTGTTGTTCTCGGGTGGAGAGATGCTGCATCAGGTTTCTTTGACCAATGAGGCCCAACAGATGGCAGATGTCCCTTTATTCGTCACTTTTGATGGCGAATGGGGGCTAGCTATGCGTTTGAAAGGAACGCCTTCTTTCCCGCGTAACATGGTGCTGGGACGTATAGAATCCGATTCGTTACTTTATGAGTACGGGAGAGAGATGGCTAGACAATGCCGTGAATTGGGAATACAGGTAAACTTTGCGCCGGTAGCCGATGTGAACATCAACCCAAAGAATCCTGTAATAAATACACGTTCTTTTGGTGCTGATCCCGATAACGTGGCACGTAAAGCTACAGCTTATGCTCGAGGATTGGAAGATGGAGGCGTGCTTTCCGTAGCCAAACACTTCCCTGGTCACGGTGATACGAATACGGACTCGCATAAAACTTTGCCACTTTTGCCCTTTTCGTTTCAACGGTTGGACAGCGTAGAACTATATCCGTTTAAGCAGATGATACGTGCTGGATTAGGAGGTATTATGGTGGGACATCTTGAAGTGCCTGCCCTCGACCCATGTAAATCCCGACCTTCTTCGCTTTCGAAGAGAGTGATAGACAGCTTGTTGGTTAATCGATTGGACTTCAAAGGCTTGGTGTTTACTGATGCTTTGGCTATGCGTGGCGTGTCAGGACATAGCCGTTTGTGTCTGCAAGCATTACAAGCCGGCAATGACCTGTTGTTGGCTCCGCGTCGTATTAAGGACGAAATAGATGCTGTGGTGTCTGCCGTGGAAAACGGAGAATTACCCGAGGAAGAGATAAATAGGAAATGTCGTAAAGTGCTGACCTATAAATATGCTTTGGGCTTGACGCGTGCACCATACGTTAATCCTGTAGGTTTGAAATCGCGTATAGATACTCCATATACGCGTGGTTTGATAGAGCGGTTGAAGCAGGCTTCTGTGTCTGCCGGTAAACAGTAGAAGTGTCCCTTTCTGGAATGGTTTATTTACAAAAATGATTGTGTGTGAACGATGTCCGCATCATTCACACACAATCTCTAATTTGCAGCCTTGTTTATGAAAGTTATCTTAAACGATCAGCTGCCTTTACTAATAGTTCGTCCCGATAGATGGCACGAAATGCCAAGTAGTTCAGTATTATTGCTATTGCTGGCAAGCATAGTGCCCATCTGAGTTGGAAAGAGGAAAATGCCAACTCGTCCTTCAGCATAAATACGAACACAGCTACTGCTATATAGTAGCCTAATAGAAGCAAGCTATTGAATATTGTCATTCGCACCTGCAACATGCGCTTGCGAAAGAAGAAGATGGTTATGAATGCTATTAACGTGCTTAATAGTAACAGGACAAACAAACCCCACGTGGAATGGGTACTTCCATCCCCCAAGTTGATACCTAAAGGCTTGAATACACTTGTTGTAATCCCGTCCAAAGCGACGAATTGCCCTATAGGAAGAAACATGGCCAAGGCCAATATGATTGTCACGACCAGCAAATAGACTGTCTGAATACGTTGTATCATTACTGTAACTTTTCCTTTTCCTTAGCCGGGTTACGATAATAAATCTTGCCTTCAATATATTCCTGAGTTGCTATCAACGTAGGCTTAGGCAACTTTTCGTAATAACGGGAAATCTCTATCTGCTCGCGGTTTTCGAACACTTCTTCCAAATTGTCGTTATACGAAGCAAATTCGGCTAATTTTTTGGAAAGGTCGTTTTTAATTTCTACGCTTATCTGGTTTGCACGCTTGGCAATGATGGCAACGGTCTCATATACGTTGCCGGTATCTTTGCACAAATCCATCATGTCACGGGTGACCGTGGTTGTAGGGGCGTTCGTTTTTCTGTAATCCATAAATCAGTACCTATTATTCTTACTTGTTAATCTTTCAAAACTTTCTGTGCTTCAGCAAAGATGTGTTCTGCTTCCTTACTGTATTTGCTTTCGGGGAACTCATTCTTAAACGCATAATACTCATCAACCGCTTCGCGGTAGCGTTCCAGCTTTTTTTCTTCAATGCTATATACTGCCAATTCATATTTGGCGCGCAACACCAGTATGGACAAGTCTTCGCGGAGATTCGTGTACGGATAATCCTGCAAAGCATTTTGGGCTGTAATGACGCAAGCTTGGTAGTTATTCCCCAAGTAGTTCCCCAAGTTGTAGTATAGTCTTGCGGATAAATACTCTTTCATCACCAGCTTGTCTTGCAGGGCGAATATCATGTTTTGGGCTTCCTCTTTCTTTGAGCTTTCAGGGAAGTATTCCATGAACATCTGCAGTTGCTGTATGGCGCTGTAAGTTCCTGTTTGGTCAAGTCGCGGCTCCGGGGTGTCCAGATATAAAGCCTTCCCCGCGTGGAAGCGGGCTAACTCCGTGTAAGTACCACGGGGATATACATTATAATATTGTATGAATGTCTGGGCGGCCGTCTGGTAATCCTGTTGGTTGTAGTAACTCATGCCCAGCATGTAAAGGGACTCTTCCGCTTTGTCCGTGCCTTTCAGAATGGTAATCAACTCATTGAGCAGAGTTACGGAGCGGCTGTATTGTCCTTTTGCGAAGTAAGACTTTGCTGCTTCGTATTTATACTCGTAGTCCGTACTTTTCAGCAACTTGTTATATTCTCCGCACGAGGAGAGCAATAACATGGCAAGTAATGGAAGTACCCAGATATTCCTTTTCATCATGTGCTATAGCAAAATATTGGGCAAAGGTAGGCGTTTGCGCTGAATTACGCAAAGGTGCGAGGTTTAATTTTTCAAAAACCGGCGGGTGGTACGCAGGTAGTGTGCTGGCTTACGAAGTTTCCGGCGGCAGGACAAGGCTTTCACGCCTGTTTTGCTGCCGGAATGGAAACCGGAAAGGCGTCATGCCCTCAGCATGCGCCTTTCAACGGTATGTTCATTTCAGGATGCCTTTCAAAACTGTCTTCTTGCCGTCCTTGTTTTCCACGATTATCAAGTAGAAGCCTTGCGCGGCACCTGTCATGGGGATGAGCATCTCCGTGGATTGCGCCGTGCCTTCGTACACGAGGCTGCCGCCGAGGGTGACGACACGCACGTGCGAACCGGCCTCCGCACCCTGCAGCAGGAACGAGCCACGCTGCGGGACGAGGCGGCACGGGGTTTCCGCCTGTTCGTCTTCTATGCCTGTGTACTGTTCGACGATGACGCCACGGCTAAAGCCATTCTTGTCCACCAAGCCAAAGGCGTTATAGCCATCGAGACGGGCATAATAGTCGTATTCGTAATAGGCAAGCTCGGTATCCATAGGGCAAGAGAACGGCAGGGCTACCTCCTTCGAGGCTCCTGGCTCTATGGCCGTCTGGGCGGGAGTGGACTCCAGTATGGCTTTGCCTTGCCAGTCCACGCAGTTCAGGCATAGTTCGCCGTGGAAAGCCTCTTCCGTCCGAAACTCCGCTTTGAAGTGGCCGCTTTCGCCCTGCTCCACAACCATGTCTGAGTCGCCGTTTATCAGCGTTTCCGAGTTTTGCACAAGCGGTATGGGCAGCGGTTCCGTCAGCTCGAATGAGAGCGATGCCTCGTAGTCACCCGGCGAGAAGCTCATCCAGTCCTCTGCCACCGTGGGGTTGAAGTAGATTTCCAGCTTGTACTGTCCTGTGGGAATCCCCTCGCTGGAGCGTGCGGAGTAGCATGTCACCTTGAAGGTCTGGCTCTCGCCGCTCTTCAGCGACACAGGCATCTCGCCCTTCATGTACAGCGCGCGGTAGGAGTCGGGAGTGTAGGCTGCTATAAAGAGCACACCCTCCGAGTCTTTCAGCGGGGTTAGGGTCACTTCCACCTCCACCATGCCATCCAAGGGCACGGCCTGCCCGCCGTTGATGACCGCCGGGGCGGACAGGTAGTAGAGGGCTACTTCGCTGTCGGTCACGGTGAACGTCGCGCTGTTGTACTCGCCCTCCATGCGTCGCCACTCGCCTTGCACGAAGTATTTCAGGTAGGCCTCATACTCGCCCGGTTCGGCCATGGTGAGGTTCGCATTTCCGGAAATCTGCCGCTCGCTTTGGTAGCCTGCGGAGAGGTAAAACTCACCCGATGTGAACAAGTGGAACTCCTCAGCCGCGTTGTCTCCTTTCTTCTTGGCCCACAGTTCGAAGCAACCTTCGTAGTCCGCAGTCAATGTACCTTGTGGGAGCGACACGTTCATATAGGCCTCTCTCCGGTCGAATACCGTGCTGCTGAGGGTGATGGGGCCTGACATGATGTATACCGGGTAGTCCGGCAGGGCGGCTACCTCCACCGTCTGATCCATGGCACCCCCTATGGGGAGGTACACCCTGTTGTAGTCGGCATCCCATTCCGGCTTGCAGAAGCGCACCTTGTATGTGCCGGGCGCATCTATCTTCCACACGGAGCATGTGGATTCGCCTTCGGCCTGGCCATAAACAAAAGGCTGGGTGGTATAAATATAGCCCAAACCTGCCGCCGACGAGGTGTTGACGTAGGCCGAATAGTCCGTCAGCCCGGTTTCGTCCACATCGGCAGGCACCAAGGCAAGGAACAACTCCGGGTTGAGCACTTGTTCGCCGGTGTTGCGGAACACGGCTTTCACGCTGCCCCCGTTGCCTGCAAAGAGGGCGGAGGGTGCCGTGGCCGATACCAGCTCCAGCTCGCCTTTCAGTCCGGGCTTGTTCATCGTTACCGTCACGGTGCCGTCTTCGGACACGGTGAGTGTACCCCCGTCGGAAAAGTCGCCCGTGTCTATCGGCTCATAGGTGCCCGCCTGTTGGTTGGTAACGTTCACTAAACGGAAAGGGTACGTGCCCGGCTCGGTAGGCAGGTCGTAGTATTCAGTCATCGCGTTGGAAGCGTATTTACAGGGTTCTATATCTCCGCGTGAGCGGAAACGGAGGCTGTTGGTCAGCACGTCCTCGCCTCCGTTGCGGCCCGGCCACAACAGTTGCAAGTCGACATACAGGCTCTTCATGCTGGTGTTGGCTATCCTGCCGATGGAGAGGGCCAACCACTTGTTGTCGCCGGTGTTGACGGAGACGTTGAAGTCGTGCACGGATATCCGGCATTCCGGCTCCACGCCTGTGTCGGCCTCCGTGCGGGACCGGATGCCCACCACCAGGCCCTGTTCCAGGAAGTAGCCGGAAGCGTCGCCACCTCCCGTACCGATACCCTCGGGAGCCAGTATGTTCATGTCGAAGTAGCCGTCAAAATAGCCGCTCCAGCCCCAGTTGATGTGCAGCAGGTCGTTCTCGTCGATGCCGTCGCACACAAAGGAGTGTCCCGCACCGGCCTTTGTCTGGCCGGAGTAGTTCATGGGGCGGCTGGCTTTCAGCTCGCTGCGGATGATGTCCGTCCAATGGGTGGTGGTGTACATCTGGCGTTCCAGGTAGCGCACGGTGGGCGCATACTTGAAATGTTCGTAGAGTGCCGCTACCATCCGCATGGTTTGCGCGCCGCTTTCATACTGGCCGTAACTCATGTCCACGGAGTATCCGCAGTCCCTCATCAGCGTGGCCACGGCCAGGGCCTGTTCGTCGGTATAGCCGTCGGGCACCTGCTGGCCCTCGTCGTCCCACGTCAGGGGATAGGTGTCGAGCATGTTCTCCCAGTCGTATGTGTAGGTGGAGAGATCCACTTGTCCTGCGGAGTGAGACAGTACGCCCTCGCCTTGGTCGGGCCACTCGTGGTACTTCATGAGCTGCGCCATCGACGTGGCCACACAGCCCGTGGGCCATTGGTTGGGGCACAACTGGTTGTAGGGCATGCTCTGGTCCCACGTGGTGCGGAGTAACGGCTCGATGGCCTCGCCGCCTTGGGGCTCTTCGGAGGGAGCGGAAGTCTGTCCGAGGCGCACGTCGTCCACATAGCGGGCATACTCGTCCAGCCATGCTCGCATGGCGTCGGGTAATTGCCCGTTTGTTGGAGAAGTATAGGAATATCCCACAATAGGGCTGAGCATATCGTCGCCGGACACCACGACAAAGCCGCGTCCCGATTCCGGTGAAAATATATAATAAGGTGTATCGCCACCCGTCGCGCGTGTGGCAGCCGGGGCATACACCAGCCTCACGCCGCCCGCGCTCCGGGTGAGCGGCGCGGAGGCGAAGAAGGCTTCGGCCGTTTGCAGCGCTTGTTCTTGCGTGACGGGAGCCGCCCGCAACGAGGCGGCGCACAAGACGAAAATCAATAAGACAAAGCCGTAGTTTTTACGCATAATTAAAAAGATCTCTGGTTTATAATTCGCCACAAATTTAATTTGATAGGAAGCAAACCTGGATGCCCATGGGAAGAAAAACATGGTCTGTTTGCATTATTTAACAAGCTTGTCCGGGGATGGCTTCTACTTCCCCATGCTTCGACGGGCATCCCGCAGGGCGGAAAACGCCGACGCGTTGCGAGCGTGCTCGGAACACGTTGCGGCCGTGCTTCCAACGCATTGCGGGCACGCTCGCAACATGTTGCGTCCGCAGGCCGGAAATCCTCCGAAAGAACTCCTTGTTTTTCAGGCGAATGGTAGAAAAATGCCCGGACGCTTGGCGGGGTGGGGGAAAAGTATTACCTTTGCGGCGTCGTTACGAGTTGACGACATCTCGAATTATTAATTATAACATCTTTTAAAAGAATGGCAACAAGAATCAGATTGCAAAGACACGGACGTAAAGGCTATGCCTTCTACTCCATCGTGATTGCAGACGCAAGAGCACCACGTGATGGTAGGTTTATCGAGAAGATCGGCACGTATAACCCGAACACCGATCCCGCAACAGTAGACTTGAAATTCGACCGCGCTCTCGACTGGGTATTGAAAGGTGCCCAACCGACCGACACCGTGCGCAACATCCTGTCGCGCGAAGGTGTGTACATGAAGAAACACCTCATGGGCGGCGTGGCCAAAGGCGCATTCGGCGAAGCCGAGGCCGAGGCCAAGTTCGAGGCATGGAAGAACAACAAACAGAGCGGACTGGCTGCCCTGAAGGCCAAACTTGAGGCCGAGAAGAAGGCTGCCGCCAAGGCTCGTCTGGAAGCCGAGCAGAAAGTAAACGAAGCCAAGGCTAAAGAGGTGGCCGAGAAGAAAGCCGCTGAAGAGGCCGCCAAGGCTGCTGCCGAAGCCGAAGCTACGGAAGAAACTGCCGAGGCTCCCGCCGCAGAAAACGCCGAAGAGCAACAAGCTTGACGGCGTCTGTCTGAAAAGAGGTTTACAACAACTGAATCCTCTCCGGTTATGCCGGAGGGGATTTTTTCATTATATTTGCCGCCACATTTACGAACGAAAAACGAAAAAGGACATGAAGAAATTAGCTTATTTATTGGGCATGGCCGCCCTGCTTGCGGCATGCAACAACGGACAAAACGCTGGCTACACCGTGACCGGTACGGTGGAAGGGGCCGCAGATGGCGACACCGTATTCCTGCAAGCCCAGAAGGGACGGCAACTTGTAAAGCTGGACTCCGCCGTCATCGCGGAAGGGCAGTTCACCTTCAAGGGCACGCAAGACACGGCCGTCAACCGTTACCTGACCTATAAGGCCGAGGGCAAGGAAAGCCTTGTCATGGACTTCTTCCTGGAGAACGGGAAGATAAAGGTCCGCCTGTCGGCAAACGACGACTCCGCCACCGGAACCCCCAACAACGATGCCTACCAGCAGATACGCGTGCAGGTGGCCGGGCTGAACAAGACGATGTATGCCATATACGACTCCTTGGCCGACACGACCCTGACCGACGAGCAGCGCGAGAAGAAAATCAAGCAGTTGAACGAGATTGAAACCAAGAGCATGGAGATATTCCGTGCCGGCATGCAGAAGAACATCACCAACGCCGTGGGCGTGCACCTGCTCAAGCAGAACTACTACTACATGGACTTGTCGGAACTGGAGCCGCTGGTGGCCCAAATCCCGTCCAGCTTCGACAACGACCAGGCCGTCGTTTCAATAAAGGAGAAGGTGGAGAAGATGAAGCTCACGGCCGTAGGGCAGAAGTTCATCGACTTCGAGATGGCCGCCCCCGACGGGAAGACTGTCAAACTGTCCGACTACGTGGGCAAGGGCAAGGTGGTGCTCGTGGACTTCTGGGCCAGCTGGTGCGGTCCCTGTCGTCGCGAGATGCCCAACCTGGTAGAAGCCTATGCGAAATACAAGGGCAAGGGGTTTGAGATAGTCGGCGTGTCGCTCGACCAGAAAGCCGATGCGTGGAAGCAAGCCATCGAGAAGCTTGGCATGGCGTGGCCGCAGATGTCAGACCTGAAGTATTGGGACTGCGAGGGCGCGGCTCTCTACGCGGTAAGCAGCATTCCCCACACCGTGCTCATCGACAAGGACGGGACGATACTGGCGCGCGGCCTGCACGGCGAAGAACTGCAAGCCAAGTTGGCCGAAGTGCTGAAATAAACATGCCTGCGCGGCATCCGGAACCGCCTCCTTGGAGGAGGCAAAAACGCGACCATGGTCAAGGCCTTTCCTTCACCATGGTCGCGGTGCGTTCATGACCATGGTCTCGTTTTTACCGGGGTCTTGGCCCCCTCCGGCGGCGGGGGGGAGGGGCTTCCTACCACTCGATGAATTTGCCACGTTCCCGTCGCCGTTGCAGTTCCTCCTCCAGGAAGCGGCGGCGGTCCTTGGCTATGTAGCGTCGGGCAAAGATGTTGGGCACGGCCACGCCCAGCGCGATGCTGATGACTATCAGCGAGGCGTTGATGCCGTTGAACACCACGGCGGTCACTTCGCCCACCACGCCGTTCATGTTCACAAGGCCGAACAGGGCACGGTACATCAGCACGCCCGGAATCATGGGGATGACCGACGGGATGGTCAGCACGTGGTTCGGCACATGGAACCAATGCACGGCCTTCACCGCGATGAGGCTTACCACCAGGCTGCCCATGAACGAGCCTACCACCGGGCCGTAGCCCAGTTCGAAGTTCACGAAGTTGCGCGTGCACACGGCGATGACCCCGCCCAATGCCACGACCCACAACAGGCGCCTTTGGATGTTGAATATCATGGAGAAGCCTGTGGCCGCGATGGCGGCCGCCACGGCATAGACGTAATAGGCGTCGTGGGGCACCATGCTCAACTCGCTGAACTTCTTGTCGATGGTCACATCTTCCATGGCCAGCAGTCGCATGGCTATCACAATGCCGAAAGCCATGGCGCAAAGCATCAGTATGGTGTTGACGGCACGCGTGATGCCCACTTGTATGTAGTTGTCTATCATGTCGTCCACGAAGTTTATCAGCGGGACGCCCGGCACAATGAAGAGCGCGCACGCCAGCAGCGGGTGGTAAGGAGTGCTGGATAGCCCCGAAAACGAGGTGGCGTATGCCAGGCAAGTGGCAGCCAAGGCCGCGATGGCGATGCTCATGTAGTGGTTGACCCCGAACTCGTTGCAATGCGCCCTGATTCTGAAACCCATAAAAGCGCAGATGGAGGCAAAGAAGAAGGCTATCCAGTCGCATCCGAACAGTTTGCAAAAGCCCCCGCAGGCAAATCCGGCTCCGATGGCCACCAGATAGGGGACGTAATTACGCTTCTTGGTGCGGATTTTCTCCAGTTCCTCCTCGTAGCGGTCAAGCGAGTAGTCTTCCTCTATGGCCCGCCACGACAGGTGGCTGATTTCCGAGATGGCAGTCATGTTGATTCCGTGGTTCTCGCACTTCTGGAATTTGGAGAACGAATGTGTGTCGTCGCTCAAGTTGACCACCAGCATTGTGTAGCTCACGTCAATGTGCAGCTTCTCTTCCGGCAAGCCCAGGTAAGCTGCCACGCGGTTCATGTTCCTTACTATGCGGTTGGTGTCGGCCGCGCTTTCCACCAGTAGTTTTCCCGTGCGAAGCAACAAATCGAGCTTTCTGCGCACCATTGCTTCTTGTTCCGCCTGCAAAGTCTTCATCAAATCTTCAGCTTTTAGTTGTACCCTTCTTTTTTCGGGCTGCAAAGATACGCAAAATCTGACTACACGGCAAATGGGAGCATGTTGCCGCTATATGGAAAAGCTTGTTGCACATGTGCGCTATTGGGATGGCAGATAACCATGTGAGGCGGGGGAGATACATTCTGTTCGAAAAAAACTATCGGAATTATTTGCTATCTTAAAATAAAGCACTACTTTTGCATCCGCAATTCGGGGTGTAGCTCAGCCCGGTTAGAGTACGCGTCTGGGGGGCGTGTGGTCGCTGGTTCGAATCCAGTCACCCCGACTGGTGGAAATGAAGGAGTTAAGCGGTTGTGCTTGACTCCTTTTTCTTTTG
>CALUGY010000076.1 GCA_944320295.1 uncultured Bacteroides sp. | reverse complement strand
CCTACAAAAAACAGAAAACAATATGGCCCAGCTAAGGCCTTTGGGAAAAGATAGATAAAGGATAAATACCTTTCACGCCATGGGTAACGTTGTCGATGTCCTGCACTAATAGAGGAGTGTCGCCGTTGCAATCATAAACCAGTATGTGCGATTCGGGAACTACGCCCTCCCAGTTTTCATCGGACGTTGCCACATAGATATAGCCTTTGTCCGGGTCTGCCACAACATTGCAGTCCAAAATATTGGCATTCGGAGCATCGTTTTGAAAGTCGACGATATCGTTCTCTACTTTGCCTGTTTCGATGGAATATCGGCTGAGAGACGTGTTCAATACGGAAGTGTATTCTGTTTCTTCCGCCCCTGTGAAGTAAATGTATCCGTCCAAGAAGGTGATGCCAGAGTTTTCATGTAATGAGGGAGATATATTGGCGGCAATGGTCTTTTGCTTGGTAATTTGCCAGTTTTCCAGATCGATGAAATAAAGGTATCCGGAATTCCTTCCACGGGTATAAGTACCCACTACCAATGTGCCGTCATCCGTCAGACACATACCACTAATAAGATCCCCACGCCCCAGTTCGAGGCGGCGATTTACTTCGTTTTTTCCTTTAGAAAATTCAAGCAAGGCTGTTGTCGACCAAAAACCTCCTGCTGCGGCATACAGGCAGTCGCCTATGACCATTGCTCCCCTTGACGTAACAATGGACTCCACGGTATTGGCAGAACCCGCATTTCCTATGTCATATGAGCCTTCCACGAGTGTCAATACGCCTGTGGTACTGTCGAAGCGCAGAACCCCTTGAGCAAAAATGAATATGTTACATTCATCCAGCACGGCGATTCCGCTTATACTTTCCTCAACTTCTTCCAATTCCTCGTTGACAGGATGTTGGAATACCATGTCTTTCCGAAGAAAGGATTTCTCTTTTTGCAATGTCTCAGCATCGGCAATGGTCAGTAAACCTTCGTTTTCTTTGCCTTCGGCCGTACGCCAGTCGTTGCATAAAATGTATTGTTTGCCTTCGCACATATAAAGCCCCACACCGTCATTGCCCAGTTCCATGCCATTTGTCGTGGCATAAACATGGTTTTCTACTGTACCATCCGGAGCTATGAACGTAAGGAAAGCATTCTCCATGGTGTAGACACCACCACTCAATATCAGTACTCCGCCTGGATCCGCATAACCGGTAAGGACAGATGGCGGCGTTTCTCCTCCATCGGGAGGCACCGGAGCTGGATCCGGAGTTTCCGGTGTATTATCATCACAAGCCGCAAACAATATGCAGCCCATGAACAAATTAAAAAATAGCTTCTTCATTATTTTTATTCCGTTTTGGGTTATTTATTGAAATACATTCCTGCCGGGAATCTCGTATAGTTGTCGTACTTGTTCAGCGGTGTATCAGAACTGGTATCAAAATCGAACTCCCAGATGGAGTTAGTCGTATAATTGTTTCCGAAACCTTTCAAAGTATTGATAAATACATTTCCGGTAATTGGATTGACTCCAAGGCCATTGTATAGCAGTCCGGCCTCGGTATCCAGTTCGGCAAGATCGACTAGGAATTCGTCTACGACATCTTTCCCACCAGCCTCAGGGTTGAAGTTGGCCCGGTAGATGGCAGTACCACTAGCATAGTAAACAGTATTTCCATGCGCGGCAAAACGGCAATTGTATGCCGTATTGGGGTACTCGCTAATCCCATTTTGTATAAGCGATTCTGATGCCAGGTCAAGTTTGCTTATGGTAAGCATTCCGCCTTCACTACCATCAGACATAGAAGTACCCATCACCCATAGATTGCCATCATCGGTAGGTGTAATGCCCAAGAAGTAATTTATCATTGGACTAGCACTCCATAGAGCTGAATTGGCGACATCAGAGACCTGGTTGGTAGTCGGGTTTATTACCTTTAAAGTATTCAAAAAACTACCATTATCGGGAAAATAGACTTTTCCGCCAACTACCGTAAATTGCGTCTTGGGTGCTCCGTCCGTATCGGTAACAAAATTCAAGGAATTGTCATCCATGTTGAAATGCCATATCCCGACATTGTCACGGATGTATATATGCTGTTCGTCTATCACGGCAATATGGGTTGGCCAATCCAATTCTGCAAGCTCCTTATTGGTGAAACTCTTCACTTTCTTTAGAGTTTTGGAATCTGCCACTACCAGAATTCCATCATTTTCAAAGGACTCACCTATCGCATTGGTATCTCCGTTTTGCGAAATGATATACACTTTCCCGTCATGGAAATACATGTCCTGCGTCACGTTTCCCAGTTCTGTACCGTTCACACGTTTGTAGGCATTATCTACCATGTATCCTTCAGGCGTGATATAGATGAGTGAACCGTTCTCCGAGGTCATGTTTCCTTCGTTCAGGACAAAAGTTCCTCCCTGTTCATCGAAGGTGACGTGATAGAAATTTATAGCTTCCGTCATAATGCTCTGGTTATCTTTGCCGGTTGCTGTCAGGCGTAAGGCATAGTTTTTCTCCGTATTTGTTGTAGCAGGTGGGGCTGTAAGAATAATGTTACCTGCTGTTTCGTTTACTGTCACTTGCCAACCTTCGACTTCGTTTACGGTGGCGATACTTTCCACACCCTCGGCATGATAGGGTATGGTATAAGTTTCTTCGGAAATGAGTAGGACTGGATTTTCATCTCCTGCGTCCACATCTAATTCGAATACCAGTTCTTCAGGTTCTGGTTCTGGAACAGGTCCGTTGTCGTTACTGCACCCGGCCAATAAAAGTAGGCCGCCTACACAAAGAGCCGGCAACAGGCTCGTCAAATGGAATAACTTATTCATCGTTTTTTCTTTATATAAGATTGGTTATAAAATTGTTCATTCTCTTGTAGGGATTTCCTCGCCCAACAAATGCAAGTCTTCCACACCCGATACCTCAGTAGAGCACTCGCCCAGCCAGCCATTCTCCTGGTTGACGCCACAATAAATCTTGATGAAGTCCACACCGGGCAGGCTTACGTACTGGCCTTTGCTGTTCACCGCCCAGTCGATGTCGATGGAGGATTCATCGGCATTGTTCGTCTCATTGTCGGCATAACCGTAACGGAACTTATAGAGTACGAAGTAATTGCCCTGTCCGCTCTCGTCTATGCCGTTCTGCGGCAGGCAGGTGCCACGGAAGGTCAGCTCATCGCCCTCATACCATTGGGGAAAATAAGGCTGATTGTGGTATATATTCTTCACTTTATATCCGGAATGCCCTTGGTTGTCTTCCCAACGGATATATTCGTCCAAGGGTACATCCAGAGAAGAATCCATCGTCTCATTCGGACGATAATATGTGATTTCATAGTTTCTGTACAGGCTTACATCGTTTCCATTGTTCACAGCCATCTGGTACCATGACTCCTGTGCAGGGTCTTCATGGGCACTCCCGGCTATCTCATACCATTCGTCCTCATCGGGCATTCCGTTCTTGTTCTTGTCGTAAGCCACCATGATGACACCTGGCTCACAACTTCCTCCTTGAGGTGCATCGGGATTGGGATTGGCCGCTGCATCGAAAGCATTACCCAGTACGCGGAAGTCGCGTAAGCCGGCTTTGTTCTCGATGGTATGGTCGAAGCCCAACACCACATAGCCTCCGAAGCCGCCCAAGGAAATCATGCCTCGGTTGTTATGTCCGATGGCATCCAGTACTTTCTGGTTCATGTCATTTTGAGTGTTACCCTCCTCATAAACAGGCAACGTATTAGTGAACTGGCCTACAGCGGGCATATAATCGAATATTTTGGTGATATAGGGCGTAGCACTTTCGGGAGCCGGGTCTACTTCTCCAAAACTGACAGTAACGGTAAATGTATAGGTATAACTCACACTACCTTGGCTGACGGTAAGCGTCAATATGTATTCACCACCTTGGGAGAACATGTAGTCTAATGTTTTTCCGCCCGGGATGGTTTCACCATCCAATGTCCAGCTGTATGTCACTCCCTCGTCTGAGACGCTGGACACTTCGATGTGAAGAAGTTGATCCACCTGGGTCGTGAAGCCTCCCTCGGGTTCATCGACCGTAATGTCCGATTGTTGCAAAACATAAGGTTCCGTTCCGCCTTCATCCTCGCTGCACGAAGCAAAGCTGCACGCCCAAAGACAAACACCATAAAAAGCTAACAGTCTTATGGGCCTTTTCAACAGGTTCTTTCTCATAATAAATAAATAATGTATTAATGTTGATAATAGGTTATTGGAATGATTTCGTCGTGAAAGTGAAATGTGCTGGGATGTCGCCCGTGGTGACTTTCCACTTCAGATTGCCATCAGCAGAAAAACAATACAAGGTACCGGGTGTCACGTAATCCTTGGCATCGCATACCAGGAAGTCTTTCGTCTCAGGATTGACAGCGATGCCATAAGGTATCTGTATCTGTTTGTCCGTACCGTCGGCGATAAAATTGTGCGAAACGACTTCTTGTTTCCCCACGTCATAGAGTGTATAGGTGATGGTGTTACTCTGGGTGATATAGCTCCACTCCACGCTGGTCATGTAGAGCGAATCGCCCGAGAGGCACATCTCGCTGGCGGCGATGCCCAGATTACCGGCCACTTGATTGGTTTGGCTGTCGATGATGTAGACATCGGCTCCGATATCATAGTAGTCGCCCCGCGAGGACACGTAGATACGCCCGTAGCGATCCAGTTCCATGCGGTGCAGGTTGATGGCTACATCGATGCTCTCCACCACTTGGAACGTCTCCAAGTCTATGACAGAAACGGTCGTGTCATAGTTGGGATAGCGGTAGCCGCCGGAGTTGGCCACATAAAGCTTGCCACCGGTAATGACCATCTCTTCAGGCTGGTAACCTACGACCACCTCGCGGGTGATTTGCAGGCTGGCCGTATCCACCTCTACCACCTTGCCTGGACGGGCATCGGGGTCTATCTGCACGGGGCCGGCATAGGAGCTGACGTAAGCCTTGCCTTTATGAAAGGTGATGTAGCGGCAGTTCAATATATTAATGCTGCCTATGTGCTTGGCCGTGTGTACGTCCATCACCTCGACATAGTGCGAACAGTTGATTACGGCATAGAGTTTATCCCCGTAGATGGCAATGTCGTTGCCCACATCGCCCAGTTCCTTTACCACTTCCGGGTTACGGGTGGGATAGATGTTGCGCAGGTACTTGCCCGTTTCATAACTGAAGAAGTCGATACTGGCCTTGTTGCTTCCCATGTTGCCCTCGTTCAGCAAGAAGAAGCCTTTGACGGATATATTGCCCAAGCCGCCGGGCGATAGTTCCTCTTCTTCGGAATGGATAAAGGGTATATCGCCTCGGCATGCGGACAGGGCAGCAGCCAAGGCTAAGAGAGAAATCAAAATGTATTGTTTCATTGTCATATGCGTTAAAGCATGATTAGAAAGTATATTGCACGATGGCCTTGAAGTTAATGCCCGGCATGGGATAGCATATGACCACCTCGTACTGCTGGTTCAGCAGGTTGTTCATCTCCAGGGTCAGTTTCAGGTAGCCCGGTCCGGCATGCAGCAGTTTGGAGAGCGACAGGTCGCTGGTGTACCACGGCAACACGTAGTTGACAGGGATGTTGGCGCGCGACGAATACCGCTCGCCTGTGTAGATGAAGCTGTAGTTGGTCTCCCATGTGCGCCAAGACAGGGCAGCAGTAGCCGAACCGCTGTGCCAAGGGATGTAGGGAATCTGGTCTCCATAATACGTGTCCGACGGGTCGGTAAAGTCTTGCGCCTTTTGGTAGGTATAGTTCAGGCGGTTGGTCATGTGCCAGTCCTCGCCCCATTGCCAATCTAACTGTGCCGCCACGTCTATGCCGCGGATCTCCACCTCACCCAGGTTGACCATCGTCCAGCGGAAGAAGTTGGAGGTGGGCATGGCCACAATTTTGTTCTCCACCTCGTTGTAGTAGATGTCGGTCTGTACCTCCAGCCGTCGTAGCCAGCGGTAGGCAGGAAGATCCTTGGCATAGGTGACCCCGATGTTATATTGGTTGGTATACTCCGGCTTGAGGTCGATGTTGCCTATGAAGGTATAATAGAGGTCGTTTAGCGTAGGCATACGGAAGATGCGTTTGTAGAAGGCACGCAAGTTGAGGTCAACGTTACCAAAGGGTTGCCAGGAGACGATGGACGTGGGAGTCCATTCCATCTTGTCCGCGGCAGTCTTGGCGTCGGCTTTCACATGGTCCTGCACGAACGTGCCCAGCAGGCTGACCTGTGCCTTGAAGCGTTCCAGATGGAGGGCGGTAGCGATGGCCACCAGTTCCGTGTGGCGGCGGGGATAGGCGAAGTCCGTCAAATCGGCGTCCAGCAGATTGAACTGGTAGTCGGCCGAGAGGCTGATGTCCCACACCGGCAATATGGAGTAGCGGTTGGCCACGGAGGCATACACCTCGTGCTGGTAATAATGGTTGTTGACGTACATCAGCGCCTCGTCGCGCCGGGGGTCGGCCAGATAATGCAGGTAGTCGTAGGCATATTTGGCATTGACCAGCAAACTATATTTCCCGGAAAAGTCCCTTTTGTATGAGCCTTGCAGGAAGGTGTTCGTGTCCCATTGCCGGTCTTCATGGCTGAACTTGTTCTTCACCACGGCACCGGGGTACCCGCGTTCCGAACGGTAGAAGTAACCTTTGGCACGCCAGTATCCCTCCTTCATCTTGCCATAGAGGCCGCCTTCGAGGCGCAGGGCATTGACATCGCCGTTGCGGCGAACGGCCGTCGTGTCGTAACTGTCGTCCACACGATAGGTGAACTTGTAGCGGCCCGTGGTGTACATGTATTCGCCGCTGAACGAGGCACTCACCCGGTCGCCCAGCTTCCTGTCCCACACGAGTGCGGGGTTCACTACACCGAAGGAGCCGGTCTTGAACGTGGCCTTCACCCGCTGCACCTCGCCCTCGGCGAACCGGGGCACGCGCGACTGCAGGTAGATGCTCCCCGCCGACCCGAAGTCCTTTGCCGGTTGGAAGATGGCACTCTTCTGTCCGTTGTACAGGGTCACAGCCTCCATGTTGTCAAGGGAAAAACGCCCCAGGTCCACCGTGCCGTTCTGGGCGTTGCCCAGCTCTATGCCGTCGTAGAACACCCCCACGTGATTGGTGCCCATGCTACGGATGTTCACCGTCTTCAGCCCGCCTACGCCACCGTAGTCCTTTATCTGCACGCCGGAGAAGTAGCGTATGGCGTCGGCCACGCTGTGCGAACCAAGGCGTTGCAACTGCTCGCCCGACAACTGCTGCACAGGGATGACTTCCCTGGAAAGGGACTTGGCCGTTATGACAACCTCGTCCAGCCGTTGCAAACTGTCTAACCTGCTTTGCGCATGCAACGAAGAAGGCATACTTCCCCCCACGATAATCAATGCGCAACACAAATAGACAGTACTGTGATGCTGTCTAAACATGTTTCGTTTCAATTTTGTTGAATAACAAAACTTCATCCTCCCTACCCTCGGGGAACAGATGAGTCAATGAATGATGGCAGGTCTTCTGACTGACTCCCTTCCTGAAACCTTCCCGGTGCAGGCATCGCACCAGTGGTACTGTAGCAATCTTCAGGAAGTTTGAAATGGAGCTTCACAGCAGCGGGACTGTCCGGGATTTTCACCCGATTCCCTTTTAATCCTCTATCCGAGTACTTGGATAGCCGGAACCAATTCGGCGGCAAATATAGTGACTTTCGTTTGAACGCAAAACCTTTTCCTGAAAAAAACGGAACGAGGCACGCCCGCAGTCACCCATCGTGGGGTGAGAAGGCACCCCACGCGTGCCCCAGCTCCGCCGATACTTAGGAGTTGATTCGAACTTTCCTAATCCATGCCTATCATCATCCCGGATGATGGTAGTCATCATCGGCAATGATGATAGGCATCATCGGCGATGATGATACCTATACCCACGAATAGGAACGGGCATTGGTCTTATATAGGCACGGCAAAGGGTCACGGATACCCGCCACGACCGCCCATGAAGGGGGACGGACACGGCAAAAGAAAGGGCGGAGAGCGAGGGGATGTATCCCGGTCGCTCTCCGCCCAGTATCATGGGTCAAGCTGATGTATGTCGGGCCAGCCGCGCCTACTGCCAGCCGCCGCCCAAGGCTTTGTAGAGGCCCACCATGGCCAGCTGGCGGTCGCGCAGGGCGTTGCTCACGGCAATCTGCGCGTCGAGGTACGTACGCTGCGCGTCGAGCAGGTCCATGTAGCCTATCGCGCCGTTGACGTATTGCAGCTCGGCCAGGTCGAGAGCCGACTTCGAGGCGCGCTCCAGGGCGTGCCGGCGGTCGTATATCTCCCGCGTCTTGTTATACTCCGTGATGGCGTCGTAGGCATCGTGCATGGCGGCCAGTACAGCCTTTTCATATGCATACGTGGCTTGCTCCAAAGCCGCCTTCTTGGCCTTGAGGCGTGCGCGGTTCTTGCCGAAAGAGAAGATGGGTTGCAACAACGTCCCGCTTAGCAAGTGGTAGGGAGAAGTGAGTATGTCTTTCAGTTCCTCGCTCTCTGCCCCCAACTGCGCGGTGAGCCTGATACTGGGGAACAGGCTGGTATAGGCCACGCCTACTTCGGCATTGGCGGCCACGAGGTTCTGCTCGGCCTCGCGCACGTCTGGCCTCCGCTCCAGCAACGTGGCGGGCAAGCCCACGGGGAGGTCTTGGGGGAAGTCGGCCTCTTGCGGCATGCCCGCGCGGCGGATACTGTGGGGATATTCGCCCGTGAGGAATGAGAGCTCGTTTTCTTTCAGCACCAGCTTGCGTTCCAAATCAGGCACGAGTGCGGATGTCCTGGCCAACTCTACTTGTGCTTGGCGGAAGGCTACTTCCGAAGTCAAGCCTCCTTCATAACGGATACGGGCCAGGTGCAGACTCTCCTGGCGGGCATTCACCGTCTGGCGCACGATAGCCAGCTCGTTGTCCAGCGCCACCAACTCGAAATAGGCTTGGGCCACCTGTGCTATCAACGTCATCTGCTAGGCGCGTCGATTCTCTATGGAAGCCACGAAGTCGGCCATGCTTGTGTCACGTGCCCAGCGCAGCTTTCCCCAGAGGTCAAGCTCCCAAGCGATGTTTCCCTTCAGGTCGAACTGGTTGTCCGACGAGTAGTTGTCGCCGCCATAATTATCGCCCTCCTTCTCCGCATATACCCTTAAGTCCACAGACGGGAGCATGTTGGCAAAGTCTATGCGCTTCATGGCCGCTAACTCTTTGACACGGGCGGCAGCTATCAGCATGTCCTTATTATAAACGAGGGTCTGCTCTATTAACTCCTGTAGTAGCGTGTCGGTATAAATCTCCTGCCAAGAATAATCGGCCATGGAGGCCGAGTCGCCGGCAATCCCGTTGGGCAATTCCTGGGGCAAGTCCAAGTCCGGCCGCGTGTAATGCTTCCCCAGCTGGCACCCTGTCAGCACATAGGCAAGCAGGCAGCATGATAATATAATGTAGAATGTCTTTTCCTTCATTGCGTAATCCATTAATCATTCAGTTATAGTTTGGGCAATCTGCTTGCGTTTCGGTCTCCTTGCCTTATATATGACGACAAAGAAGAACGGGATAAGCAATATGCCGACAGTCACAGCCGCAATCATACCAAAGAATACGCCCGTACCGATGGCCTGTCTGCTGGCAGCTCCCGGCCCGGTAGCAATAACCATGGGCAGAATACCGAGGATGAAAGCCAAAGAGGTCATCAATATGGGGCGGAAGCGTAATTGTGCCGCGTGCATGGCAGCCTTCAGCACATTCTTGCCCGCATCGGCCTCGTCCTTGGCGAATTCCACAATAAGGATGGCATTCTTGGCTGCCAGACCCATAAGCATCACAAGGCCTATCTGGAAATACGTATCGTTCTCCAGCCCGCAAATGGACACGCCTGCATATGCCCCCAAGGCAGCGACGGGCAATGACAACATCACCGCAATAGGCACGTTCCAACTCTCGTATAGAGCCGCCAAGAACAAAAATACAAAGATGAATACCAGCATAAGTATCAATCCTGTCTGGCCGCCTGCCTGTTTTTCCTGATAGGACAAGCCACTCCACTCCACGCCGATGTTCTCCGGCAAATGTTCGCGGGCCACTTGCTCAATCACATTCATGGCCTGCCCAGAACTATAGCCATGTGCTGCCGTGCCACGTATCACCGCCGAATTGAACATATTGAAGCGCTTGATGCTTCCCGGCCCCGTGGTATATTCCGTATTACCCAATGCCGTGAGCGGTATCATGTCGCCATCGCTTCCGCGTACAAAGAAGAGGTTGATGTTGTCACGGTGCTCACGGTAAGGGGCTTCCGCTTGCAAATACACACGATATATGCGGTTGAACATGTTGAAGTCGTTCACATAGACAGAACCAGTATAGGCTTTCATCGTGGAGAACACATCGGCCATAGGTACCCCCAGCATTTTTACTTTATCCCGGTCTACATCAAAATACAGTTGTGGAATATCGGCCTGTAACGATGATGACAAGCCATTCAGCTCCTTACGTCCCGATGCATAATACATCAATGTATCTACAGCCTGTACCAAGTCATCATAAGTCGCATCGCCACGAGCCTCCAGCTGCATTTCAAAACCTCCGGACGTTCCCAACCCCGGAATGACAGGTGGGGTGGACAGATAGAAACGGCACTCAGGATATGTTGTCAATTCCCGGCTTACGTTGGCCATTATCTGCTCTATTGTTGTATCGTCACGTTCATCCCATGGTTTCAAGATAACTGTCAATTGTGAACGGGCCTGATTCGTTCCTACACGCGGGCTGGTACCGGTGACGTTTTGCACATATGCAACAGCCGGTTCTTTCATCAGAAAAGCGATAGCACGGTTAGTGACTTCGCGGGTACGTTCAAGTGTTGCACTCTCAGGCAACTCCAATTCCACAGTAAAGTAGCCTTGGTCTTCTGTAGGAAGAAAGCTGGTAGGTATCAGGCGATATAGGACGAATATTGCCACAAGAACAGTTGCGAAACCTATCGTTACACGACGTGGATTTTTGATAATGCGTCCGATTCCTGACAGATATTTCTTGTTACCGAAATCAATCCAACGATTAATGGTGCGGAATATGCGTCGTTTGGGCTTGTTCGGGTCAACCGGTTTTAAGATGAGCGAACACATCACCGGACTTAACGTAAGCGCTACTACCGTCGACAACAAAACAGATATAACGATTGTCACACTAAACTGACGGTATAGTTGTCCTGTAATGCCTGATAAAAAGCTAACTGGCACGAATACCGCAGCGAGGACCAACGAGGTTGCTATTAGCGCGCTGGTCAGTCCATCCATGGCCTTCTTCGTAGCTTCATATGGAGAAAGATGTTCCTCCTCCATAATACGTTCCACGTTCTCTACCACAACTATGGCATCGTCTACCACCAGGCCAATGGCAAGCACCAGCCCTAACAATGTCAGAATATTAAGGGAGAATCCCATGATAAGCATAAAGCCGAAAGTACCTATCAGAGACACGGGAACCGCCACCAACGGAATAAGTGTAGCCCGCCAGCTTTGCAGGAACAAGAAAACCACGACAATCACCAATATCAGAGCCTCGAAAAGTGTTTTGTACACTTCATGGATTGATTCGGATATATAAGTGGTCATGTCAAAAGGTATCTCGTATTTCATGCCCTCTGGGAAATTCTGGCTTATCTCGTTCATGACGTTTTTCACATTTTCAGCCACTTCCATCGCATTGGCTCCAGGAAGCATATAAACGCCAAGTACAGCAGCATTGCCGGCATTAATACCACTCTCGGTATTATATGATTGAGCCTCAAGAGATACACGAGCTACATCCCGTAGACGGATCATTGAGCCGTCGGCGTTCGCACGCAACACGATTTCCTCAAACTGTCCGGCTGTCGACAAACGTCCTTGCGCAGTAATAGGGATGGTAATGTCAAGTCCAGTAACCGGCTGTTGTCCCAATACTCCCGCAGCCGATTCCCGGTTCTGGTCTTTCAAAGCATTCTGGAGATCTTGTACAGTTAAACCATAGTTGGCAAGACGAGCTGGATCAACCCATATTTGCATGGCATAATAGCGGCTTCCGATATTCGACACCCGGCCTACACCAGGGATACGGCGCAACAAGTCAAGAACATTTAGCGTGGCAAAGTTACTTAAGTAGATTTCATCGAATTTAGGGTCGTCTGATGTGAGGCAAATGGTCATCAATTGACTTGCGGCCTGCTTCTCGATGGAAATTCCGTTTTGCACCACTTCAACCGGCAAACGCGATTCGGCCAACTTTACACGATTCTGTATTTCCACCGCAGCAAGATCCGGATCAGAAGAAATATCAAAAGTTATGGTAGCCGAAAAACCTCCAGAGTTCGAGCTGTTAGATTCCATATAGAGCATGCCCGGCGTTCCGTTCAGTTCCTGTTCAATGGGGGTAGCTACGGCTTGCGATACGGTCAACGCGCTAGCTCCCGGATACGAGGCACTAATTTTCACTACCGGTGGAGTGATTTGCGGGTATTGATCTATAGGTAACATTGTCAAGCCTATCAGCCCGACAATGACAATCACTATCGAAATGACTGCCGAAAATACCGGTCGGTCTATGAAGAAGTTTACTTTCATTTCGTCAAGTTAGATAGAGATAACTAATAATAGCAATATATGCACATGCTTATTGCTTTTATTCACCATTGGCATTCGTAGTAGGATGATGTTCGTCAATAGAAGCTACTCGCATCTTGACACCGGGAAGTAATTTGTGATATCCTTCCGTGACAATCATTTCTCCCGGAATGATTCCACGTTCAACTACTACATTGTTGCCGAATTCAGGTCCAAGTTCTATAAAGCGTCTTTCTGCAATGGAATCACGGCGCATGACGTAAACGTAGGCTCCCCCTTTTTCTATAATTAATGCCTTTTGGGGAACCACCGTGGCATTCTCGCGTACATCAAGCAATGCTTTCACTTTTGTAAATTGTCCTGGCAGCAAAGCCCGGTTTGGATTAGGCATTTCGGCACGGACAGAGAATGTACCGGTTTTGGGATTCACCTGTGGGTCGGCAAAGTCTACCAATCCTTTGTAAGGGTATTCGCTGTTGTCTGCTAGTGTGATGGTCACAATGGGTTGCCACGAGCGCGTTGAGTCTTTTTGTCCTAACACTACATTTCGTTCCTTACTTTTCAGGTAATCAAGGGCGGTCATGCTGAAATCCACCAATACTGTATCGCTTTTCACTACTGTAGCCAATAGAGACTTGCCACCTGTACCTACTAATGTTCCCAAGTCCACATAGCGTTCACTAATATATCCTGATATGGGAGAACGTACCCACGTATAGCCAAGTTCTTGTTCGGCCTGGTCAAGGTCTGCCTGGCTCATACCCATGCTGGCCACCGCAGTCTCGTAAGCGGCAATGGCATTGTCCAAGTCCAATTGGCTGGCTGCATTTTGCTCGAACAGAGGACGGATACGATTCAAGTCGCGCTGCGTTTTCAATACCGTAGCTGAATCTTTACGCAATTGTGCACGGGCTTTATCCGCTTTAGCACGGTATTGTTTCTGGTCAATGATGAACAAGACTTGGTTCTTGTTGACATAAGTACCCTCCTCAAACTCCATGCTCTCAAGGAAACCTTCCACGCGAGCCCGTACTTCAACAAATTGTTGGGCACGTACACGTCCTACATATTCTCCATATATTTCCACGTCTTCCACACCTACCGGCTCTACAATTACTACAGGAGCCTCCGGCACAACCTTTTTAGGCCATGTAAAAAACAGATAAAATCCCCCCAACGCCGCTAGACATATTACCATGGCTATAAGCCTCTTGTCTCGTAGCGTTATCTCTTTTTTCATAAAAAACAATCCCATGTATGTTTGCAGTTATAATTTAGCCTGATTACACAATCTTTTTACCGTGCAAAGATAATGCCATTTCTTGGATTTCATACTACAAATTCATATATAAACTGTTAGATTTCAGCAAATGGGATTACATAAAATAATTGATATTCCATTCTGTCCCACAAAGGAAAGTGTAGAAAGGTTCAAACAAATGTAGATTTTTTCCACATTATACCTCGCAAAGAAGAAAAGGCATATCTCACCGTATTCTAATACTTCGTTTTTAGTGTTTATGCGCGACGTGTTGCGCTTTTGGACGCAACACGTCGCATCCGCACTTTGAACACATTCCGTCCGCACTCCGGACAAGTTCTGCTCGCAAAGCACATCCATATACATTGAAAACATACTCTACACCACCTTATAGCAGTATGAGGGTAGGTTCCCATTACATGACATCTTACCTCTTCTAATATCTATTTTCGGCTTGGAATCATAGCAAAAAAGATTTTTTCTCATACAATATCCAATAAAAAGTTTTACCTTTACCCAGTCAAAAACGTTTCTATATTAAAAAGTAAAGAATTATGGCAAGCAGAAGAGATTTAAAAAAGAGCGTCAATTACATTATAGGTGAGTTGTTTACTGATTGCATAGTAAACAGGCCCGCTCTTTCGGAAGATGGAGTAAAGAAATGTGATGAGCTGTTGATGGAAATATTAAAGATACAAAATGAATTCTTGAGCCGAATAAGTCATACGGAACCTGGAAATGTGAAAAGTTTCTATAAAAATCTCCATGAAGACTTCTACAACCAAGTGGAAAAGATTATTGAAGGAATAAACGAGTTGAAATAATGAAGAGGGCTTTATGCAATTTTGTATTTCACCGTTTGTTGGGTTGGAAAACTGACATAAGGACGCCTCATTACGATAAATGTGTGATATGCGTAGCTCCCCATACGTCTAATTGGGATCTATTCATTGGCTTATTGTGCTATGGAGCGATGGGAAAGAAAGCCTCTTTTATGATGAAAAAAGGTTGGTTTTTCTTTCCTGTCGGATTGATTTTCAGAGCTATGGGAGGAATCCCAATAGATCGAAGCCGAAACACATCAATGGTGTCTCAAATGGTTGAACGGTTCACGCAAAAACGTTCTTTCCATTTAGCAATTACACCGGAGGCTACACGCAAGCCTAATTCCGAATGGAAAACAGGCTTCTATTACATTGCGCTGAAGGCTCAAGTACCTATCTTGCTTGCTGGTATGGATTATCCGAGCAAAACGGTAAGATGTATGCAGGCATTTATTCCACAAGATGGGAATGCTGAAATGGATATGTGCAACATAAAGCAATATTTCAAATCATTCATAGGGAAGAATCCTAAGAATTTCGCGATATGAATATGCGTGTCAGCATATTGCAAATGGACATTGTTTGGGAAAACAAGCAGGCAAACCTCTGTCTGTTGCGTCAAAAGTTGGAAATGCTTAAGGGACAGACAGATATTATAATTTTGCCTGAAACATTCTCAACTGGATTCAGCATGGAAACGGCTCTTCTCGCAGAGCCTAACAATGGGATGACAATCTCTACCTTGCAAAGTTGGTCATCAGAATTCAACATAGCACTCATAGGAAGCCATATCGCCTGCGAATGCCTACAGAATCAAACTGGAAATGTACGTTCTCAATATTATAACCGCGCATTTTTTGTTACTCCTGATGGTGACACGTACTATTACGACAAGTATCATCTTTTTCGAATGGGAAACGAAACAAAGTATTTCTCCCCAGGAAAGGACCGTCCTATTATACACTATCATGGATGGAATATTCTTCTATTGATTTGTTATGACTTACGTTTTCCTGTTTGGAGTCGTAACAGGAACAATGAATATGACATGGTGGTTTATGTAGCCAATTGGCCTGCTACCAGGCGGAGAGTATGGGATGTCATGTTACAAGCCCGTGCCATGGAAAATTCATCATACTTATGTGGCGTAAATAGGATAGGAATGGATGGTAATAATCTCTTTTATAATGGAGGAAGTGCCATATACTCACCTAAAGGGGAGTTGCTCGCCAATGTCGCCGATAATGTGGATGGTGTTGCTACCGCGACCTTAAGTCTAAATGAATTAAAGAGCTTTCGTGAAAAATTCCCGGTTTGGAAAGATGCAGATTCTTTTACTTTGTTGTAAATGCCCAATTAGGGTTTTAAACATGTATTTTGACGTACTTCCCATTTAAACTTAGTATACACATATTCGGTTTCATTTGTACTAAATCATCAAACTTTTTCATCATTAATATGTGTGTCGTTATTATATTACTATGCTGATAGCAGATATTAGCTCATTTCCTGCTTCGTGAAATGTGATACAGCATACCCAACAGCGTGAACATTAATAATCAAATACTCGTTTTTAATATATTTAATAAACAAAATCGCTAATAACCGCCTAAGTTCGCATAAAAAAGAGTATTTTTGCCTCTTGATATATAACAACATTAATCATACTAACCAATAAAATACTAACCCCCAGTTCTATGTTGACACAATTAATTAATGCACGTATTCTCACTCCCCAGGGATGGCTTCGAGATGGTTCAGTTCTTATTCGCGATGGAAAGATATTGGAAGTAACTAATTGCGACCTTGCTGTAATTGGTGCCCAGTTGATAGATATCAAAGGTATGTATGTATTGCCAGGAGGAGTCGAAATCCATTGCCATGGAGGAGGAGGACGCGACTTTATGGAATGTACAGAAGATGCTTTTCGTGAAGCAACTCTTGCACATATGAAGCACGGAACCACGTCCATCTTCCCCACCCTATCATCTTCTACTGTTCCTATGATAGAGCAAGCAGCAGATACCTGCACTCGTTTGATGGCTGAGAAAGACAGCCCAATCCTTGGGCTTCATTTGGAAGGACATTATTTAAATATGGCTATGGCAGGCGGACAGATTCCGGAAAACATCAAAGATCCCGATCCGAACGAATACATACCAATTGTAGAAAATTGGCCTTGTATCAAACGTTGGGATGCCGCACCGGAATTACCTGGTGCCATTCAATTTGGCAGATATATTACAGGCAAAGGAATCCTAGCCTCCGTAGCTCACACCCAAGCCGAGTTTGAAGATATACATGCCGCTTATGAAGCGGGCTATACGCATGCCACTCACTTCTATAATGCCATGCCAGGTTTCCATAAACGCAGGGAATATAAATATGAAGGTACGGTTGAGAGTATTTATCTGCACAATGATATGACAGTAGAGGTTGTGGCTGATGGAATACACGTGCCTCCCACCATCTTACGGTTAGTCTATAAGATTAAAGGTGTAGAACGCACCTGTCTCATCACCGATGCCCTTGCTTGTGCGGCCAGCGACAGCCAAACTGCTTTCGACCCGCGTGTCATCATAGAAGATGGGGTATGTAAGTTGGCAGACCACTCGGCACTTGCAGGAAGTATTGCCACGATGGACCGGTTGATCAGGACCATGGTACAGAAAGCAGAAATTCCCTTGGCAGATGCTGTGCGCATGGCATCGGAAACGCCAGCACGTATCATGGGGGTATCGGATCGTAAAGGTACTTTACAGAAAGGCAAAGATGCTGATATCATAGTGATGGATGATAAATTGCAAATCAGGGCGGTATGGGCCATGGGCAAGCTCGTTTCCGGGACAGACACCCTTTCCTGATGCCATCCGTGTGATTGTATCATTTCACTTGCGGAATATATTACTTACATAATACTTACCGTTATGAAAACAAATTTAAGTTCGCAAATCACTCTCAACCGTGTATCGACCAGATACTATCGGCCTGAGAATGCCTTTGAACGTTCGGTTCTCACACGACAAGAAAAATTGCCGACGGATATCTATGAGACTGCAGAAGAAGGGGCAAACCAAATAGCCCTCGACATAGCCCAGACCATCCGCGACAAACAAAAAGCCGGCCGCTTCTGTGTATTGGCCTTGACTGGTGGCAACTCTCCGCGTAACGTATATTCATCTCTTGTGCGTATGCATAAGGAAGAGGGCCTGAGCTTCCGCAATGTCATCATATTCAACTTGTATGAATACTATCCCTTGGCGCACGATGCCATCAACAGCAACCTGAACGCGCTGAAGGAGATGTTGCTCAACCAAGTGGATATCGACCCGCAAAACATATTCAGCCCGGATGGCACGATAGCCAAGGACACCATCTTCGAATACTGTAGGCTGTACGAGCAACGCATCGAAAGCTTCGGTGGCATAGACATTGCCCTGCTTGGCATAGGACGGGTGGGAAACATCGGCTTCAACGAGCCTGGCTCGCGGCTGAACTCCACGACACGGCTGATTCTGCTGGACAATGCTTCGCGCAACGAGGCTTCGAAAATGTTCGGAAGCTTGGAGAGCACGCCTGTCAGCTCCATCACCATGGGCGTATCGACCATACTATCAGCAAAGAAGGTCTACTTGGTGGCCTGGGGCGAGGAAAAGGCGCAGATGGTAAAAGAGTGCGTGGAAGGCCCCATTACCGACAGCATACCGGCCTCGTACTTGCAGACGCACAACAATGCGCACATCATCGTGGACCTCTCCGCCGCAGCCAACCTGACCCGTATCCAACGCCCGTGGCTGGTGACTTCCTGCGAATGGAACGACAAGCTGATACGTAGTGCCATCGTGTGGCTGTGCCAGCTGACCGGGAAGCCCATCCTGAAGCTGACCAACAAGGATTACAACGAGAACGGGCTGAGCGAACTGCTGGCCCTCTACGGTTCCGCATACAACGTCAACATAAAGATATTCAACGACCTGCAGCACACCATTACCGGGTGGCCCGGCGGGAAGCCCAATGCCGACGACACCTATCGCCCGGAGCGTGCCCTGCCTTATCCCAAGCGCGTGGTGGTGTTCTCGCCGCATCCTGACGACGACGTCATCTCCATGGGCGGGACCATACGCCGGCTGGTGGAGCAGAAGCACGACGTGCATGTGGCCTACGAGACATCGGGCAACATCGCCGTGGGCGACGAGGAGGTCATCCGCTTCCTGCACTTCATCAACGGGTTCAACCAGCTGTTTAATGACAGCAAGGACAAGGTCATCAACGAGAAGTACGCCGAGATACGCAAGTTCCTCCGCGAGAAGAAGGACGGCGACATGGATACGCGCGACATCCTGACCATCAAGGGCCTTATCCGCCGGGGAGAGGCGCGCACGGCCTGCACGTACAACAACATCCCGCTTGACCATTGCCACTTCCTCGACCTGCCGTTCTACGAGACGGGCAAGATTCAGAAGAACCCGCTGGGCGAGGCCGACGTGGAGATTGTGCGCAACCTGCTGCGCGAGATACAGCCGCACCAGATATTCGTGGCTGGCGACCTGGCCGACCCGCACGGCACGCACCGCGTCTGCACCGACGCCGTGTTCGCCGCCATCGACCTGGAGAAGGAAGAGGGCGCCGAGTGGCTGAAGGACTGCCGCATATGGATGTACCGCGGCGCATGGGCCGAGTGGGAAATAGAGAACATCGAGATGGCCGTGCCCATCAGTCCGGAAGAGTTGCGGGCAAAGCGCAACTCCATCCTCAAGCACCAGAGCCAGATGGAGAGCGCGCCGTTCCTGGGCAACGACGAGCGCCTGTTCTGGCAACGGAGCGAGGACCGCAACCGCGGTACGGCACGTCTGTACGACAGCCTCGGCTTGGCATCGTACGAGGCCATGGAAGCCTTCGTGGAATACGTCCCGCTGTAAGACGGACAAGGACAAAGCAACGCGGGGCAACCCTCCCAATCCGGGAGAGTTGCCCCGCGCTTTGTTCCGGTAACGGGGAGGGCGCGTCAGACGGTGAATTGCAACACCATCAGCTCGCCGTCGTATATCTCGCGGAAGCCCGTCTGTTGCTCGGCCAGATACTCCTTCAGGTCGTTGAACGCCTGGGCGTCGTCCATCAGAATCTCCAGCTGTTCGCCTTTGGGCGTCTCGCACAGGGCCTTGACGGCCGGAATCAGGGGGCTGTACTTGGCGCGGCAGCCCCGCGTGTCAACCACCTTCATGGCTCGCTCTCCTCCTCCGCCTCGTGCTCCCCGGCCATCCATTGCAGGTAGAGCCGGACGAGCTGTTGCAGGCCGAACGCCTTCATGTTGTTGTGGTAAATCACGTCGATGCACAGGTCGAGCAGGTCTTTGCAGTTGTCTTCCTGCGCCACGATGAGCGAGCGCACGTTCAGCTTCAGTTTGTCGAGCACCGTCTCGTCCACGATGCCGTTGCTGTCTATCAGGTGGCGCAGCAGGCCGTAGCGTTCCAGCGTCTCCAGGTTCGCTTCCGACACCTCTATGTGGCGGGTGCCGGTAGGGTTGGCTTGTATGGTATACATGTCGGTCATTTTTTTAAGGTTACTACTATGCGGGCAAAGATAGTCCTTTTTGCCGGATATACAAGATTCGGGGATGCGGATTTGTTGCACAGGCAGGTTCTGTGAAATACATCGGCGGGAAAACTCAACTGCATGCCTATGAAAAGATGTCTACATACTGGCAATAACCTGAATACATACTGATATAGTCTATAGTTCAAGGCTTGAATTATATAATTCAAAGCTTGAACCATATAGTCCAAGGCTTGAACTATATAAATCAAGGCTTGAACTATAATTCATATCCTTACGTAGTTATCTTTTCATCAGTATGCAAATATCTTTTCATAGGCATGCAGTTGAGTTTCCCTAAGGGAGGAAATGGAAATATCCCCGTATGTCCCACCGTCGCACGCCCGTGCGGCAGCGGAGGCGTTGCATAAACGGGCAAAAGCCCCTATCTTTGCGGCATGAAAGAACTTAGGTTGACAGACTGGTTGCCCACCACCAAGCGGGAGGTGGAGCTGCGCGGGTGGGACGAGTTGGACGTGATTCTGTTCAGCGGCGATGCTTATGTGGACCACCCGTCGTTCGGCAGCGCGGTGATTGGCCGCATACTGGAGGCCGAGGGGCTGCGCGTGGCCATCGTGCCGCAACCCAACTGGCGCGACGACTTGCGCGACTTCAAGAAGCTGGGCCGCCCGCGCCTGTTTTTCGGCATCAGCGCCGGGTGCATGGACTCCATGGTGAACAAGTACACGGCCAACCGCCGCCTGCGCAGCGACGACGCCTACACGCCCGACGCGCGGCCCGACATGCGCCCGGAATACCCCTCGATTGTCTACTGCCGGATACTGAAGCAGCTCTTCCCCGACGCGCCGGTGGTGCTGGGGGGCATAGAGGCCAGCATGCGCCGCCTGACGCACTACGACTACTGGCAAGACCGCCTGCGCCCCAGTATCTTGCTGGACAGCGGGGCCGACCTGCTCGTCTACGGCATGGGCGAGAAGCCCGTCGCCGAGCTGGCCCGCAGGCTCGTGCAGGGAGGGCAGCCGCTCCCCGTGTCGGCGCAAGCCCTGCGGACGGCGGCGGAAAGCCTGCCCCAGGTGGCCTACGTGGCCAACGGCTACCAGCCGCAGGAGGACGACCTGGTGCTCGCCTCC